>DASZOZ010000055.1:0-118735 GCA_035550515.1 Allostellaceae bacterium | reverse complement strand
CTGGCTCTACGAAAACCGCGCGCAAGGTGCCGCCGATTGGCGCGCCGTGCTCGAAGGCTTCATCGATCGCACCGACCGCGTACTCGCGCTGATCGAGGGCTTCATGCCCGAAGCCGATTGGCTCGATGACGGCGAGACTCTGACCTACCTGCATTCCTGCGTCTCGACCCGTCGCCAGCGCGTCCGGGTGCCCGAAACGCCAATGTATCTCGACGCCATCCTCGTCGACGAGGACCTCACCGGCGGGCTCCAGCCCCGGCTCGGCGGCGCACACCTGCGCACGCTCACCATCATGGGCTTTCCGTCACAGACCTGGCCCGGCCTGCTCGACGACCTCAATCGGCTCGCCTTTCCCTACCGCTGGTCCACCCGCGCGATCTGCATGGACAAGATCGACGCGACCAAGCTGCTCGGCAAGATCCGTCGCCAATGGTTCGCCAAGCGCAAGTCGATCATGGCGATCCTCAAGGAGGTGATGACCAACGAGGCGTCGGTGCTGATGGACTCCGATGCCGCCAACAAGGCGCTCGATGCCGACGCCGCCCTGCAGGAGCTCGGCACCGACCTTGTGGGCGAGGCTTACGTCACCGCCACAATCACCGTCTGGAACGAAGATCCGCGTATCGCCGAAGAGCGGCTGCGTCTGGTCGAGAAGGCGATTCAAGGCCGCGACTTCACCTGCATGCGCGAGGGCGTCAACGCCATCGAGGCTTGGCTCGGGTCGCTGCCAGGCCATGTCTACGCCAATGTCCGGCAACCCCCGGTGTCGACGCTCAATCTCGCGCACATGATGCCGTTCTCGGCAGTCTGGGCAGGGCCGGAACGGGATGAGCATTTCCGGGCGCCGCCACTGTTCTTCGCCAAGACGGAGGGCTCGACACCTTTCCGCCTTAGCCTCCACGTCGGCGATGTCGGCCACACCTTGATTGTCGGGCCCACTGGCGCCGGCAAGAGCGTGTTGCTCGCACTCATGGCACTGCAATTCCGGCGATACGCCGGCGCGCAGGTCTTCGCGTTCGACTTCGGCGGCAGCATCCGGGCCGCCGCGCTGGCGATGGGCGGGGATTGGCATGATCTCGGCGGGGCCCTCTCAGACAGCGCCGCCGAGCCCGTCGCGCTCCAGCCTCTGGCGCGTGTCGATGATCCCGGCGAACGCGCCTGGGCCGCGGAATGGGTGGCGGCGTTGCTCGCCCGCGAGTCCGTCACCGTCACCCCGGAACTGAAAGAACATCTATGGTCCGCTCTGACCTCCCTTGCGTCCGCGCCAGTTCAGGAGCGGACGATCACTGGCCTTTCGGTGCTCCTGCAATCGAATGCGCTGAAGCAGGCGATCCAGCCCTACACGGTCGCCGGACCCTGGGGGCGGCTGCTCGACGCCGAGATCGAGCGGCTCGGCGAGGCGGAGGTCCAGGCCTTCGAGACGGAGGGCCTGATCGGCGCTGGCGCCGCGCCGGCGGTTCTCTCCTATCTGTTTCATCGCATCGAAGATCGCTTCGACGGCCGCCCCACCTTGCTCATTGTCGACGAGGGCTGGCTCGCCCTCGACGATCCCGGATTCGCCGGGCAGCTCAGAGAATGGCTGAAGACGCTCCGCAAGAAGAATGCGAGTGTCATCTTCGCAACCCAGTCGCTTGCCGACATCGACGGCAGCGCGATCGCACCGGCGATCATCGAGAGTTGCCCGACCCGCATCCTGCTTCCGAACGAGCGCGCGCTCGAACCCCAGATCGCGACCATCTATCAGCGCTTCGGCCTCAATGATCGCCAGATCGAGATCCTGAGCCGAGCTACGCCGAAGCGGGAATATTACTGCCAGTCGCGTCGCGGCAATCGCCTGTTCGAGCTCGGATTGTCCGAGGTCGCGCTCGCCTTCACCGCCGCGTCCGCGAAATCCGACCAGACCGCCATCGAAGAGCTTCTCGCCGAGCATGGCCGCGACAGCTTCGCCGCCGCGTGGCTGCGCCGAAAGGACCTCAACTGGGCGGCCGACATGCTCACCCGCAGCCAGGAGACCAGGTCATGATCCGTCACCGTTTGCGCGCCTTGCTGATCGCCGGCGCCGCCGCTCTCACCATGTCGACCGTAGCCAGCGGTCCGGCGCGCGCGCAGTGGATCGTGTTCGATCCGACCAACTACGCGCAGAACATCCTGACCGCAGCGCGCGAGCTTCAGCAGGTCAACAATGAAATCCAGATGCTGGAGAACCAGGCGACGTCGCTGATCAACCAGGCGCGCAATCTCGCCAGCCTGCCGTACTCGTCGCTCACGCAGCTTCAGCAGCAGATCACCCAGACCCAGCAGCTCCTCGCGCAAGCGCAGCGCATCGCTTACAGCGTCTCGACCATCGATCAGGCGTTCACGCAGACTTATCCGCAGGCCTATTCGAGCGGGACGTCGTCGCAGCAACTTCTCGCCGGCGCACAGACTCGGTGGCAGAACGCGCTCGCCGGCTTCCAGGACACGATGCGTGTTCAGGCTGGCGTCGTCACCAATCTCAACAACACGCGCACTCAGATCAACGCGCTGGTCTCTTCGAGCCAGTCGGCGACCGGCGCGCTTCAGGCCGCACAGTCGGGCAACCAACTCGTCGCCCTTCAGACCACGCAGCTCGCCGATCTCACCGCTCTGATGGCGTCGATCGCACGCGCCCAGAGCCTCGACGCCGCGCGGACGCTTGAGACGCAGGCTCAGGCGCAAGCGCAGACCACCAACTTCCTCAACTACGGCGCAGGCTATCAGCCCGGCTCCGCGCAGATGTTCCACTAATGCGCGGTCGGCTCCTCAATCTGCCTGCCGTCGCGCGCGCCCTTGGCTTCGCGGTTGTCGCCATCGCAATCGTCGCCGCCGCGTTGCACTTCCGCACCCCGCCGCGGCGCATCGAGCCGCGCTCCGCGGATGCACCGACATCGCCGGATCCGCTCGCTGAAGAACTCAAGCGGTGCCAGCTCATCGCCGACCAGGCCAAGGACGATCCTGCTTGCGAGGCAGCCTGGGCCGAAAGCCGCCGCCGCTTCTTTACCTATCCCCCTGCATCCGCGCCCACCCCCGCGCCGGCGGCCAAAGGTCCGGGCAGGTAAGCACCATGGGCGGCACGGGCGTCATCGACAATTTTCTGGGCACCTTCACCCAGTACATCGATTCCGGCTTTGGCTTGGTGCAGGGCGATGTGCGCTGGCTCGCCAGCGTCCTCATCGCCATCGACATCACGCTGGCAGGTCTGTTCTGGGCGATGGCGCCCGACGAGGACGTGCTCGCGCGCCTGATCAAGAAGACCCTCTATATCGGGCTCTTCGCTTTCATCATCGGCAACTACAACAACCTCGCGCAGATCATCTACAACAGCTTCGCTGGCCTCGGCATCAAAGCGGGCGGCGGCACCATGAGCGCGGCGCAGCTCCTGCAGCCGGGCAAGATCGCCGAAGTCGGTATCGACGCGGGTAAACCGATACTCACCGCCATCTCCGGCATGATGGGCTTCACCAGCGTCTTCGCCAACCTGGTTCAGATCATCATCCTGCTGGTCGCGTGGCTGATCGTCGTCATCAGTTTCTTCGTGATGGCGATCCAGCTTTTCGTGAGCCTGATCGAGTTCAAGCTGACAACCTTGGCGGGCTTCGTGCTCGTGCCATTCGGATTGTTCGGCCGCACCGCATTTCTGGCCGAGCGGGTACTCGGCAATGTCGTGTCGAGCGGGATCAAGATCCTCGTGCTCGCCGTCATCATCGGCATCGGCTCCACGATCTTCAATCAGTTCACCGCGGGCTTCAACAATCCGCCTACCATCTCCGATGCGCTGACCCTGATCCTCGCGGCGCTGTCGCTGCTCGGACTCACGATCTTCGGTCCCGGAATCGCCAATGGCCTGATCGCCGGCGGACCGCAGCTCGGGGCTGGCGCCGCCGTCGGCACAGGATTGGCTGCGGCCGGAATCGGCGCGGCCGGTATTGCGGCAACCGCCGGCGGACTCGCCGCGGCCGGTGGCGCGATTGCCGGGACGGCGCGCGCGGGGGCTGCTGTCGCCGGCGGCGCCAGCGCGGCCTATCGGGCCGGCGGAGCGGCGGGCGTGGCGCAGGCCGCCGGCTCGGTCGCCATGAGCCCGCTGCGCCGCGCGGCTGCCAGCTTGCAAGAAAGCTTCGCTTCGGGTGAGCGCGCGGTGATGCGCGGCAACGCCCGCCCAGCATCAGGGACAAGCGGCGCGTCCGCCTCTTCGAACAGTCCGCCTGCCTGGGCGCAGCGCATGAAGCGCGGCCAGACCATCAATCGCGGCGTCAGCGCCGCCGACCCCGCAATCCGCTCCGGCGACCGGCCAAGCGGCGGGCACCAGGTCGATCTTTCCGAGGGGGAATAGTCCATGTTCCGACGATCGACCGTGCGGTACGGCAAGACGCCCGATGCCGAGACGCCGTATCAGCGTGCCGGCCAGGTCTGGGACGAACGCATCGGCTCCGCCCGCGTCCAAGCGAAGAACTGGCGTCTCGCCTTCTTCGGTGCGCTCGCGCTCAGCGGCGGGCTCGCGGGCGGTCTGGTGTGGCAATCGGCGCGCGGCACCATCACGCCGTGGGTGGTGCAGGTCGACAAGCTCGGCCAGGCCCAGGCGATCGCGCCCGCCACGGCGGATTACCAGCCGACCGACCCGCAGATCGCGTGGCATCTGGCGCGCTTCATCCAGGAGGTGCGCGGCATTCCCGCTGACCCCGTGGTGCTGCGTCAGAATTGGCTCGACGCCTATAACTATGTCACCGACAAGGGCGCGCTGGCGCTCAACGACTACGCGCGGACCAACGATCCGTTTTCCAAGGTCGGCAAGAACCAGGTCTCCGTCGACGTCGCGAGCGTCATCCGCGCCTCCGACAACAGTTTCCGCGTCGAATGGATCGAGCGCCATTACGTCGACGACGCGCTCGCATCGACCGAACGCTGGAGTGCCATCCTCACCATCGTCCTGCAGACGCCGACCGACGCCGATCGGCTCAAGAAGAACCCGCTCGGCGTGTACGTCCATGCCCTCAATTGGTCAAAGGAGCTCGGCTGATGCGCCCGCTTGCGATCTCGTCGTTGTTGCTTGCCTCTCTGTCTCTTGGCGCATGCGCCACCACATGGAAACCGCCACAGATCAGCTACGACAATACGCCGAAGCCGGCGGTGCTGCAGGCCGATCCGCCGAAACCCGTGCAGATTGTCGAGTTGCCGAAGCTGTTGCCCTTGCCGGGCCAACTCAAGCCTCTTCCTGGCAACACGAAACAACCGCCGGAGCTTGCCGATCCCCATGCGCGCGTCGACCAGGCGAACGGCGCGGCCCGCGTTCAGCCAACGCGAGCCGGCTACGTGAATGCGATCCAGGTGTATCCCTTTTCCGACGGCGCGCTCTATCAAGTCTACGCCGCGCCGGGCGAGATCACCGACATCGCGCTGGAGCCAGGTGAACAATTGACGGGCTCCGGGCCTGTCGCGGCGGGAGATACCGTGCGTTGGATTATCGGCGACACCGAGAGCGGTGTCGGGCCGGCCAAGCGCGTCCACATTCTGGTGAAACCGACCCGAGCCGATCTGGTCACCAATCTCGTCATCAATACCGATCGCCGCACCTATCACCTCGAGCTGCATTCCGACGAGAAGACCTACATGGCGTCGGTCTCGTGGGCCTATGCGCAGGACCAGCTCATCGCGCTGCGCCAGCAGAATGCAGCCGCGGAAGCCGCAACGCCCGCCGCCACCGGAGTCGACCTCAACGCGCTCAACTTTCGCTACCGCATCGAGGGCGACGACCCGCCCTGGCGGCCGCTACGCGCCTTCGACGATGGACGGCAGGTGTTCATTGAGTTTCCGACCGGCATCTCGCAAGGCGAGCTGCCCCCGCTGTGGGTCATCGGAGCGGAAGGCGACGGCCAGCTCGTGAATTATCGCGTTCGCGGCAATCACATGATCGTCGACCGGCTGTTCGCAGCGGCGGAGTTGAAGCTCGGCGGCAAGCATCAAGAGGTCGTGCGCATCGTCCGCACCGACGGGAGGCCGAGGTCGTGACGGACGAGGCCCGGGAACAGGAAGGGCCGGGTGAGGCTGCGCGTCCGGCCGGTGAGATGCGATTGCGCGCACGGCGGCCGCCGGTGACGCGGCTATCCCGCAAAGTCTTGTTGGGGGTGGGCGCGGCGGCGGCGATCGGTATTGGAGGCGCGTTGCTGTTCGCCCTAAAGCCGCAGCAGAAGACGACGGGCACCGAGCTCTTCAA
Organism: Allostellaceae bacterium; assembly: GCA_035550515.1. GTDB lineage: Bacteria > Pseudomonadota > Alphaproteobacteria > ATCC43930 > CGMCC-115725 > DATARH01. The sequence continues at coordinate 112,509 of DASZOZ010000055.1, read as the reverse complement.
CACGAACAACCGCAACACGCCGGACGGGCTGGCGAATCTGCCGCGCGACTATACCGGCCTGCCGAAGCCGGTTCCGCAGCTCGGACCGCCGTTGCCCGGCGATCTCGGCAAGCCGATCCTGAATGCCGGGGCGCCGGCGCCAGGCATGCCCATGCCCGGGCCAAGCCCGGAGGAGCAGCGGCTCGCCCAGGAGATGGAGGCCGCACGCACCAGCCATCTGTTCGCCACCACAAATGTCGTCGCTCCGACCGTGGCGACGCCGCCTTCACCGACCGCCGGACAACCGACGCCGACGTCAGCGAACGCGTCATCCGACGTCACGTCGCAGGATCACAAGCTCGCCTTCCTCAACGGCAACATCGATCGCCGTACCACCAGTCCCGACCGTGTCCAGCCACCGGCGAGCCCTTACGTGCTGCAGGCCGGCGCCGTGATCCCGGCGTCCTTGATCACCGGCTTGCGCTCCGATCTGCCGGGCCAAGTGACCGCCCAAGTGACCGAGGACGTCTACGACAGTCCGACGGGCAAGATCCTGCTGATCCCGCAGGGCTCACGCCTCGTTGGCCAGTACGATGCTCAGATCGCGTTTGGCCAGTCGCGTGCCTTGCTCGTCTGGAACCGGCTCATCATGCCGAACGGCCGATCAATCGTGCTGGAGCGCCAGCCCGGCGCGGACACCGAAGGCTATGCCGGGCTCGAGGACGAGGTCGACAATCATTGGGGCATGCTGTTCAAGGCGGCAGTCCTCTCGACTGTTCTCAGCGTAGGAACGGAAGTCGGCATGAGCGGCAACAACAATGGCTCGCTCGCAGAAGCCATCCAGCAAGGCACGTCGCAGAGCATCAATCAGACCGGGCAGCAGGTCGTCAGCCGCTCACTCAACATCCAGCCGACAATCACGATCCGACCTGGCTTCCCAGTGCGCGTGCTGGTTACCCACGACTTGGTCTTAGAGCGCTACGTCCAATGAGGACTACAATCATGCACAAGCTAAAACTCGGAACACTAGAGGATGACCGGCCCGTCAAGGTCACGGTCGAACTCTCCGCCGCCGTTCATCGTAATCTCGTTTCCTATGCCGAAGTTCTCGCGCGTCAGACGGGCCAACCCGCTGTTGAACCGACGAAACTCATCGGCCCAATGCTTGCGCGCTTCATGGCGACCGATCGGGCTTTCGCAAAGCAGAAACGGACCGATCCTCGTTCAGATAAAACCTCTTAACCGTGCAGCATCGCGCATGAATGCAACGAAGCGGCCGATCGCCGGCTCCTCGATCTCGGGCATCCATACCAAATCGACATGTACCGAGGCATTCGACTCGCGCACGGGACAGAAGACGACGCCCGGAAAGCTTGCCTCTGCTTGGCTTCGCGTCGCCAATGTAATGCCGTATCCCGCTCCCACGAGAGCCAGTATGCTTTGCTTGCTGCTGTCGTGAGCCTGAAACTTAGCTGTCGAACCGACCAGCGATGTGTAGAAGGCTCGCTGTGCCTGATTATCGCCCCAACCCTGCACCAGAAAGGTTTCCGCCGCGATGTGACGCCATCGCACCGTCTGACGCTTGATGAGCGCATGCTCATCCGGCACCGCCACCATGATCCGCTCGTTATAGAGGGTTATCCCGGCCGCGTGCGGCCACATCATGTAACCGGGAATCAACGCCACATCGACTTGCCGCTGCTCAAGCAGCATCGGCAGGTCGCCATCGTTCAACTCTGTCAGGGTCAACCCAATGTCGGGGTGACTTTTGCGCCAATCCAGCAGCAGGCTCCTAACCGGCTCTCCGACCGGCGGCATGCGAATACCGAGTCGGACCTCCCCGGCGCCGCCGCTTCCGGTTTGCCGCCCTGCATTGCTGATGGCGTCGAGTTCGGCGAGCGCGCGGCGGACATGGACCATCACGGCCTCCCCACCCGCAGTCAGGCGCACCCCTGCATGGCCTCGCTCGAAAAGCGGTATGCCAAGCTCGTCTTCGAAGTGGCCCACCCGGCGACTCAATGTCGAGGAGTGGAGACCAAGTGCCTTCGCGGCCCGTGTGAAGTTTCCGATATCAGCCGCGGCCGCAGCGTATCGAAGATCCGATAACTTCATCGCCGACCGGCCAGGCGACACTCAGGGCCGCCTCCCAAAATGTATGTTCGCTAAAATTCGTTCGCTCCGGCGCAGCGCAGGCACGCTGTTCAAAGCTGCGGACTCGTCTGTAAGAACTGGAAACACCGAGAGCGTCAGTACAGTCGACCACTCCACCAAGAAGCCGAACATCACCAAGGCGAGCCCGGCACACTGCCGGCGCCGGACATCCGGATATACGTCCGTTAACGTCAGCGAATGGCGCAGCACCAGAAACCAGATCCGGCAGGCAGGAGCGTTGTCATACACGATCGATCTCCGGCCCTGGTGGGATCAAGGTTCGTGGGCGTAATCCTTGCCGTTGCCCCGTTGACCCTATTTTGTTGCGCTCACACGTATGATGGCCGCCTTTTCCATCTGAGGACCTTCCAACCACACACGCATACGACCGTCTCCCATTCGGACCGATCCTTTCGATCGGCACCATGAGCGGCAGGCGAGGACATCATATTTTGCGGCAGCAATCAGGCTGAAATCTTTGATCCGGGTTAAAGACGTGGTTGCAAAATAGGCAACTCGCGACTGTCGGCTGCGTGCCGAGCCGGTCTTCTCAGCTACGCGGCTACCAGTTTTTCGAAGCCGCTTACGAGCTCATCTATCGGACAAGCGCACGACCCGAGGCGAACATCGATTCCGGCATCGCTTAGCCGCTGTTTCTCTTTCCTTCCGATGAAGCTACAGATCAACCGGGTCGGACGTATGGCCAAGATCAGATCGCATAAGGCATCGGACGTCCGCTTAGGGTTGCCATGAAATTCAACGGCATCCGTTCCAGACTCGATGGTCCATACCCCATCACATTTGCCAAAGAAGGGACACAGGACGGGTCCCGCTCTCGATCTCGTGACAATGATGGCAATCCGACCGACGGATGGGAGGGGCATAGAACTGGAACTGGCCATCAGGGTCTCGCTTAGGACCGCCAATTCATAAATCTAGCGCGCGACCGAGGCATCGAACTTTATACTCGATCAAACTTTTTCCCGTCGCATTGCCACCGAATTTCTGACGTGTTTCGCCCCCGCTGCCCTGAGCGTCCTCGCTTTGTCGTTTCGCGGAAGCACAGCAGGCATTGATCTGAGTCAAGGCGCCTTTCCCCTACGCACCCTTATTTTGAGCCATGGATGGGACCTGATATCAATAACCCGTTGGACTTTGCCGCTTGGGCGCCCGACGGCTAAACGGAGTGTGCATGCGGCGATTCCTCGTCATGGTCATGTTCTTGACAGCGACGCTCACCGCGTCGGCAGTCCAGAGCTTTGCCATGACCGGCGCCGTCGAAGTCGCACGCCCCGGATCTATGGCGGTGACGACAGCGTATACCGCCACGAAGGCTTCTGACAAAGACTGCCCACACACCAGGCACTCGGGCCAGCCATGCTGCCACCATAGTGCAGGCTGCTGCCTTGCATGTTCCACAACGGCGCTCCCGGCACTATGGTCGCCCGGGTTCGGTCTCGGCGTCGGGACCCGTGTCAAAACCCCGATCTGGAGCGAGTCGAGCAGCTCGCTCGATCGCGGAGTCGATCCCCCAGTCCCTCGATCCTCGGCCCGTAGGTCGAACGGCTAACCGGGCAAGGCTGCCGGTCTTCCGGCGCCAAAGGCCGGGGAGCTGGCACGCCATGGGGACGACTATTATAGTCGCCCTCCTGGGGCCGACGAGCGTACCGTTCGACCTCGACACAGAGTTTTCCCGCACCGAATCCATCTGTCGAGATCGAGGACTGTAATATGACTCAGGCTCCAGCGTCTTTACTGAAGACCACTATCCGCGTGCCACTGGGGGACGTCGTCGCCGCGCCTCCTCCTCCTCACCAAACCGGGTTGGTCCGGTCCCCGCCTTGGGGAACCGCAAACACGACCTGTGATGCGGGGAGGAACGGACCCTTGTCCTTGTTGAGCAACGACGACGATGACCGCGAGCTCTCAGACTGTCGAGCTTGCTCGGCTCGGGCGCATCACGGGCTTTGCGCAGAGTGCCCACTCGATAGGCCGTGCGCCCTCCGGCGTCATAAATCTGCCGAACGCGAACTAAAGGCCGGGCAGGATCTATTCAGCCTCGGAGAGCCCTGCGACTCCATTTACAATCTCAGCAAGGGCTGGGTGATGCTCTATCATTTGTCTCTCGATGGACGACGGCAGATCCTCCATTTTGCCCTGCCGGGAGCGGTGCTCGGTTATCACCCTGCAGGCGGCGCGATGATGACATTTGGGGCACAAGCTCTAACTGACATCGTGGTGACGGCCGTTCCTCACAAGGCTCTTCCCAGTATCGTCGACCAGCAGCATCAGCTTGGACTGCGGCTTGCCTGGCTGGTCGCCCGCGACCGTGCCCTGGCTCTGGATCATGTTGCCAGCCTCGCCCGGCACTCTGCTCGCGAACGCGTCGCCCACCTCCTGCTAAATCTGTTCGTTCGCTACCGCGCACAATGGCCAGGCAGCCAGATCGAGGAAATGCACCTTCCGCTCACCCAAGAGCACATTGGCGATGCCACGGGGTTGACGTTCGTTCATGTCAACCGTGTCCTTCGAGACCTCCGAAAGGATGGCATTTTGCAGTTTCACTATAGACGACTACGAATTCTGGACCCCGATAGGTTGTTGGACGTGGCCGGCCTGGATCCGTCTCTCGTGATGTCCTGGATCCGATAGCGCTCGTACACGGAAGACACGGCATATAAGCCGCCGATCGACAAGGAGCCACTATGCAGAGACGAACTCTTCTCCTCGGAACCGCCGTAACCCTGATGACGTCAATACCGGCCTTCGCCGATGCCCTGCCACGAGCGCGCCTCTACAAGAACCCGCAATGTGGCTGTTGCGAAAACTACGCAAGCTATCTGCGTGGCAACGGCTTCCGAGTCGATGTGACGCCGACTGACGACCTGCCAAACATGAATCGCAGCGCTGGCATACCCGACGCACTGCAATCATGTCATCTCATGCTTCTCGACGGCTATTTTGTCAGTGGGCATGTGCCGGCGAACTTCGTCCACAAGCTCATCGCCGAAAGGCCCGCCGTCGGTGGGATCGCCCTGCCAGGCATGCCAGCAGGTTCACCCGGCATGCCTGGGACGAAAGCGGAAATGTTCATCGTCTATGCGATCGCCAAGGACGGAGGTCGACCCAGTGTGTACGGCGAGGAGTAACGTCGAAGATCGCAATATACGCAAACTCTCACTGAGCCGGCGCCACTCATCAGATGGGGATCGAATGTCAGGCAGCGCCTCTTGATGGTGAAGACCGAGGCTCCATTGCCCATGGAGAAGCGAGTGCTCCTCCGGCTCTAGCGAACGGATGTCGCGCTGTTCATGACCAACTCCGTTCCCATCCGGTTGTGGCTAGACACGGTCATCGCCGGCCGGATCAAGCCGATCTCTGGTATTGGCCGTCATCACTTCAGAAACCCGCGACATAAACCACTCGGTCCGATCGCTAGCTGATTCCCTGCCAGCCGCGCATCTCGTGCGTAGCCACGAAGCGGAAGGATATCCAAACTCGGACGGAATCCGCGGACATTGTGCTCCCTTAGCGAAATCCCCAGTAGCCTAACGCAACCAGAACAAGGATTGCGACCATCGGCACGCAACAAGCGACCATCCACAGCCATGACTTCCAGCCGCCCTTCTTTCCGTCGTCCGGGTCGTGTTGCATCGTCAATGCCCCTCGCGGAGCTGAGCGTGCGACGGGGCCGTGCTCCAACCGAGCAGGTTATATAGCGGACAGTAGCCTCGGAGACCGGTCACCACAAAGTCCACGCCCAGTCCGAACAGAGCGACAAATGCCAAGCGCCATATAAGGGCCTCCGCCGTGAAGAAGAACAGCGCAGCCCCACCTGCCACGATGGCACCCAACCCCACCCGTAACGCTCGTTCAAGCGTACCGAGATTCTTCTTTTTCATGTCAGTTCCACACTGACATCAACGCCAACTTTGTCATTTCGATTTCTCCCAAGATTACAGTCTCTACGGGCAGCGCTATTCCATGCGGTCAAACCACCATCAGCAACCACCTCGCCTCCGCCGGTGGCGATAGTGGTCCTCGGATCCCATCACTTGACCCGCGCCGGGTGCGGCCGCGACATACTTTTCTGGCTCGGCCTCAAACGCGTCGCGATCCTCCTTGGTCTCGAAAAAGTACGCGCGGTTCGCTGCGCCGGCGCCCCGTTCTTCGCGGCGCCCCTCATCAGACGGGGGCCGAATATCAGGCACCGACCTACTGGGCCGTAAAGCCGCCATCGACCACCATCTCGCTGCCCGTCACGAATTTCGACTCATCGGACGCGAGGTAGACGACTGCGTAAGCGACGTCGTCGGGCTCCCCGAGATGCCCGATCGGGTGCAGGCTCACGAGTTCCTGCCGCGCGGCGCTGGCGTCGCCCTGCGCCTTTACGAATCCGGCCACCATAGCAGTATCGATAAAGCCGGGATGGAGCGAGTTAACCCGGATGTTGTAGCCCGCCTTGGCGCAATGGAGCGCGGCCGACTTCGTGAGAATTCGCACACCGCCCTTGCTCGCGTCATAGGCCGCGAGTCGGCGATCACCGACCATGCCCTCGATCGAGGACATGTTGATGATCGAGCCGCCACCGGACGTCTTCATGGATTCGATGGCGTATTTCGTGCCAAGGAAGACGCCATCAAGATTGACGCTCATCACCCAGCGCCAATCTTCAAGCGTCAGTTCCTCGATATTCTTGCCAGCGCCGACACCGGCATTGTTGACAAGAATGTCCAGTCTTCCGAACTGCTTCTCGACCTGCTGTATGACATTCTTCCAATCGTCTTCCTTTGAGACGTCCTGCTGGAAAAAGACCGCTTCGCCGCCTGAGCCCTTGATTTTGTTCAGGACGATTTCGGCACCGTCCTCCTTGCGATCCGTAATCACCACCTTGGCACCTTCGCGGGCGAGCATGACTGCCGACGCTTCACCAAGTCCTCTCCGGCCACCCGTGACCAGTGCCACTTTGTCCTTAACTCGGCTCATCAGATTGCTCCTTTTAGTGCCGCAAATGGATGCGTCTTTGCATACTCTTGGCGGGGCGAAGGTTTCTTTGACCGAAGTTAAAGAGCCGGCCACGAAGCAATACGTCTATAGCTTCGGTTTGCTGCGGGTTGCGCTAAACAGGTCGGCGACACTCCAGAAGCTTGCGAGTATGCCGGGCGATCATCAGGTCCTCGTCGGTTGGAACCATCCATGCGGAGACGCGGCTCCCCGGCGCAGTTAGGCAGGTTTTCCCCGCCTGGTTGGCCGCATGATCTATATCGATCCCGAGCCAACTGGCGCCCTCGCACACACGGCGCCGGATTTCCGGAGAATGCTCGCCGATACCGGCCGTAAATACGAGCGCATCGAGACCACCCAGCGAGGACGCCAAGCCACCGATCTCTCGAACGATCCGAAAAACGAAGAGCTCAATGGCTTCACGCGCCCGCACATCTTGGCTTTCGAGCAACGTGTGCATGTCGCTGCTGATCCCGGACACCCCAAGCAGCCCGGACGAGTCGTAGAGCAGGTCCTGGATCGCTTGAGCCGACATCTTCCGCTCTTGCAGCAGATAGAGAATTACGCCCGGATCAAGCGCGCCGCATCGCGTTCCCATCGGCAGGCCGTCGAGCGCGGTGAACCCCATGGTCGTGTCGAAGCTGTGTCCGCCACGCAGCGCGCAAAGGCTCGCGCCGCTGCCGAGATGAGCCACGACAACACGACCGGCCGAGATCGTCGGGGCAATCGCCGCAAAGGCGCCCGAAATAAATTCGTAGGAAAGCCCGTGAAACCCGTATCGCCGCACTCCGCTGGCTTCGTAGTCGCGCGGCAAGGCAAAGCGTGTGGCGACGGAAGGCATATCGTGGTGAAACGCGGTATCGAAGCATGCGACCTGCGGTAAACTTGGCCGGATTGTCCTTAGGGCGCGGACCGCAGCGAGGTTATGCGGTTGGTGCAATGGTGCGAGCGGTGCAAGCTGGTCGAGTGCAGCCAGGACATGATCATCAACGAGAACCGGCGCGCTGAAGTCGGCACCGCCATGGACAACGCGGTGCCCCACCGCGGCAAGGCGATCATCGCCCCGATTGTTGTCTATCCACGACAGAAGCTCCGCGAGGAACGCTTCGTGACGAAGGCCTGCACCCGAGGGCCAATCACGCTCACTCAAGACATTCCCGCTTGCATCGACGGCACGGAAGCGCGGCGCCGTTCCGATGCCCGCGATTTCCCCCTTTGCCGCAAGGACAAGCGGCCTCTCACCTTCGACTTCGAACAATGCAAATTTTAGGCTCGACGAGCCTGAATTGAGCGCGAGGATGTCGTTGCCAGCGTGTGGCTCAGCCAACTTGGAAGGCGGTAGTGTCATGCCTGCGCCCTCAGCTCTAGGTTCTGGCGGCCGTCGCGGCTGCGATCGCGATTCCGCCGCCCCGGGCGGACTCGCCCGAACTGATGGGTGAAATCTCGCCGGCGACTTGCTTGAGATCGTCGGCCGATAAGCTCTCTTTCGCGAGAAGCTCTTTGGCGACGCGCTCGAGAAGCGCACGATTAGCGGTCAAAATCTCGACGGCCATCTTGAAGGCTTGCTCGATGAGCTCGCGCACGGCTACGTCAATGGCATCCGCAGTCGCCTCACCATAGCGGCGGGGCTGCCAATCGGAATCCGCGACACCGCCGAGAATTGACGCTGGTTCCGGCTCGTATGTCACCTGGCCGAGTTTCGGGTCCATGCCGAACCGAACCACCATGCTTCTCGCAATGCCGGTGGCTTTCGCGAGATCATCGGCGGCGCCAGTCGATACGGCGGCGTAGAACAGACTCTCCGCTGCGCGACCGCCAAGTAGGACGGTCATCCGATTCATGAGCTCCATTCGGTCCATGAGAAAGCGGTCCTCTGTCGGACGCTGCATGGTGTAGCCGAGCGCCGCGATGCCGCGCGGAATGATCGATACCTTCTCCACGGGATCGACGCGCGGCAGCGACATCGCGACCAGCGCGTGACCCATCTCATGATGCGCGACGACGTCACGCTCCTCGGGGATGAGAAGTCGGCTGCGCTTCTCCAAACCTGCGACGATCCGCTCGATCGCCTGAACAAAGTCCTCGAGCATCACCGCATCGGCGCCGCGCCGCGTCGCCAAGAGCGCCGCCTCGTTGACCAGATTGGCAAGATCTGCGCCGGTGAAGCCGGGCGTCAGGCCGGCGATCTCGTCCACCGAGACGGCGGGAGCGAGCTTAATCTTCTTGAGATGCACCATGAGGATGTCGGAGCGCCCTTTCTTGTCTGGGCGGTCGACGAGAATCTGACGGTCGAAGCGACCGGGCCGCAGGAGCGCCGGATCGAGGATCTCCGGTCGGTTTGTCGCCGCCAGCAGAACGACTCCCACCGACGGATCAAAGCCGTCGAGCTCGCTGAGGAGCTGATTGAGCGTTTGTTCCTTCTCATCATGCCCACCGCCACCAGGCAGAAAGGTGCCGCGCGCACGCCCGAGCGCGTCCAGCTCGTCGATAAAGACGATGGCGGGAGCATGCTGACGCGCTTGCTCAAACAGGTCGCGCACTCGGGCGGCTCCGACACCCACGAACATTTCGACAAACTCGGAGCCGGAGATCGAGAAAAAATTGACGCCGGCTTCGCCAGCGACAGCGCGGGCCAGGAGCGTCTTGCCCGTTCCCGGCGGGCCAACCAGCAAAATGCCCTTGGGCACCCGCGCACCCAGCCGCCCATAGGCGGCCGGATCCTTCAAAAATGACACGACCTCCTGCAATTCCTCTTTGGCTTCATCGACGCCGGCCACATCTGCGAAAGTCGTCTTAATGTCCTTCTCGACGAAAACCTTGGCTTTGCTTTTGCCCACGGCCATGAGCCCGCCCATGCCCTGGCCGGCCATCGGCCGGACGAGAAACATCCACAGCAAGATGAAGCCGACGCTTGGCAGGATCCAGCCCAATGCCGTCACGAGAAAGCTCGGAGGCGCCTCGCCGGAGAAGGTGAGCTTATCCTTCGATAATTTATCGGCGAGCCCGGCGGGCACGGGATAGGTCTGGAAATGCTGTGGCTCAGCCGGAGCAGCCGATTGTCCCTCTGGCGCTTGCTTTCCAGGCGGTAGGGCGGTCTTCGCCTCGGGTTGCTTGTAAGTGCCTGTGATCGTCGTCGACCCGACCACAATGTCTGTGATCTTCCCTTGATCGGCGAGTTGTTCGAACTCGCTGTAAGGGATCGTCTTCATGTGCGTCGGTTGGAACAGGAAGTCTTGGATCAGCATGACCGCCAAGACCGCCGCTATGATGTACCAGAAGTTGATCTGGTGCTCGCGCTTGATTTCCATCGTATTATCCGATCAGGTCTGTCTCACACTCGCCCCCGGCTTCTGCGCGCACGCATCGGGCTCAGAATTCCACCTCGTGCTACAGTCATGCGTAACCTTCCGAATCACCATTCAGGTGCTCCAGCATCGGAGCGCCGGGCTTCCGGACGGAAGTCAACGCAACGCTGAATTGCCCGATGCAGGCACAAACCCCAGCAAAGCCAATATTGCTGGCGCGCCCAGAGGCTTTCTTTGATCTCGGTTAAACTCGCCAGCCGCGAGGGCACAGAGAGTCCGCCCTGGTGCGGGAAGGCGGATTCGTCGTCAACCTAATGTTCGGCTGGGCTTGCGGCGTGCGGAAGGGCGTCGAAGCACATGGCGAGTTCCTCGACGGGGCGGGCACAGGATCCGAGCCGCATATCCACTCCGCCGGCCTGAAGCTTTCGAGCCGCGGGCTCGGCGATAAAGCCCAAGACAAGCCGATGCACGCCAGTTTTCAGGATCACATTGCACATGGTTTCCGCTGAGTGGTCCGTGTTTGCATGGAATTCTCGCGAGCCACTATCGGGGTCGAAGACGAGCACGCCGTCGCACTTGCTAAAAAAAGGACAAAGCACACTGTCCCCGCTCGACCTCATAACCAAGAAGGCCGTCTTCCGCGATTGACTTGCGATGGGCGCTGGCGCGGACATAATCCTCCTCCGCAGCGTTCTCTTCCGTCCACAAAAGATACGGCGCCGGGGGCGGGGCAGACCTTAACTTCGATCAAACATTTCGCCGCGATCTCAATGAAGACGATGCCGCGTTCAGAAAGTGCTGTCGGACAAGCGCCGGGGCACATCATCGAAGCCAACGAAGACAACGCCTGGAAATGCCCGACATCTCCCAAGTCGGCTCCAAGACCCGCTATCGGCGAGCCATCGAGGCTCGCTTCTCTGGCCAATCGACAAATGCGAGCACCCAAAGCCCGATCAGATTCACAACCGGGATCACTGCAACCAGAGACCAGAATGGCGACAAGCCGATGCGGCCGAGAATTCTGCCTATCGGATATAGAAAGAGCGCGGCCATGACCGCGAAAACAAGCCAGTGTGCAACCCCGTATCCGCCCATCATAGTCCAATCGTCCATCATCGCCGTCATTCCTTCCCCATGGACAACATCGTCGACCGAGCACCGTTCGACGGGATCGGCTGTGGCCTCTCAACGAGTATGATGCCGACCGCGGTGAGCAGTAGGCCAACGACAGCCGCTATTCCGAGGCGCTCGCCGAAAAAGACAACGCCGATCGCGAAGCCAACAATGGGTGTGACGAACGTGAAGGCGTTGGCACGGCTGAAGGGGACGCGCGCCAACAACGCGAACCAAAGCCAGTAGGCCAGTGCGGTGCCAAACAACGCCAGACTCAATAAGCTCGCCAGAAACATCGGAGACCAAACAACTGCGGCGGGCCGCTCTATAAGAAGAGCGCCAGCGGAAAGCGGTAAGGCGCCAATGAGCGTTTGCGCCCCCGTCGCGACCAAAGCATCCACCCGACGTCCAAGCGCCTTCATTAGTATGTTTCCCACCGCGACGCCGGCGGCCGCGAACGCAATGTAAGTCACACCTACGGCGAAGCTGGCCCGCGATTGGTCGCTAAACTGCGGAAGGCTGATGACGACGATGCCAAGGAATCCCAAAAAAAGGCCGAGGCGTTGCATCGGGCCAAGCCGTTCGGCCAGAAAGAGATGGGCCAGAACCGCCGCGAGCAGCGGCTGACCATTGGCGATCACCGTAGCGAGACCAGGAGAAACGTATCTTGAGGCGTCGAACATGCCGAGAAAGCCGAGGCTCGTCGTCCCCAGCCCGATGGCCGCGAGCATGGCCCACGTCCCGAGATCCCGCGGTATTGGGCGGCCCAGCGCCCAAGCAAGCGCCATAAGCGCCACGCCTGCGATGAGAGCCCGCAAGGCAGCGAAAGCAAACGGCGGCGCGAAGCGGATACCGATGGCAATCAGAGGATAGCACAGCGCCCACAGGAACGAGACTGCGAGAAGGCCCGCCACGTCGCGCTTACGGATCGCTTGTTGCGGGTTTCCTGCATTCGCGACGACAGGCAGCCGAGACACTGCGGCATCTCTCACCTCTCTTCCGCTCACGGCATTGATGCCGCAATCATGGCGTTCATCCTGCGGCAAGCAAACCTGTCATCATCCGATCTGTGACTGGTTGATTAACTGGCCCCACCGACGCGGCCCAGGAAAGAACATCGGGACACGCGCCTTATAAAGCCGATATTCCTCGCCGAACTGCTTGAGCATTTGTCGTTCTTCACGATAAGCGAGCAAAGTGTAAACGATGACGATGAGCGGAAATAAGGTGACCGAGAATATTGTCGGCCAATGCACTACACCCTCGCCGAACAAGCCGACGAACAGACCCGTATACTGCGGGTGTCGCACAAGGCTATACAGCCCGGTGGTTGCCAGCCGATGTTCCCCTTGCGCGCGGTAGAGCTCGCGCCAACCCTCAGCGAACAGGCCGATCCCGATAAATGCGAGCCCGTATCCGATGATCATCGCGATCATCATGCCGAGTTCACCCATGCCGAGCAGGGTCGACCACAAATTGGCGTTGAGTTGATTGCGATCGAGGCCAAACAGCCTAATCGACAGGTAGATTGTCAGGGGAAAGCCGTACATCTCCGCATAAAGCGCGATGATAAATGCTTGCACCAACCCGGCTCCCGTCCATTCACGCCAGTTCTTTGGTGCGAAGTAACGGTAGAAAACCCAGGAGACGATTACGATCATAACGACCGCAAGTCCCCAAAACTCCGAATGCGCGATGTGCGCATTGATATTGAAGAGTCCGTTGGAGTCCGGTGTGACGTTGTTCATATTGGCCTGCCAATCTCAATCTGACGCCTGAGCGAGGAGTTCGTTGACTCGCAGCAGCGGTTGGTGGGGGTGGTCCAACTCGGGGAGGGCTCCAAGGGCAAAGGCAGAGATCGCACCGGGACGGAACAAGCAGCAGACGGTCGATCCGCCGTACTGGAAATAACCAAGCTCACTCCCCTTGGCGACGCGAGCTCCGGGCTTGATGCCAGGGTCTATGATGCAAGACGAGATTTCTCCCATACCGATCGGCATCACCACCATGTGGCCAATCACGGGATCGTCGGCCATGATGTGGATGATCGCGCGCGCCGCAACGTGGGCGAGATATGCCTGGGAGTTGTTCGGCCCGATTGGGTCCTCGCCTTCGCTTTCGGCTTCCGAAAAGTAGGTTCCTTCGACGATGCGCGCACCCAGGACAGTGCCGCTCACCGGACTATGCCAGCGGTGATAGTTGAAGGCGCTTAGGAAGGCTTGATAGACGACACCGCCGACAAATTCATCGACGCTCGGATCGCCCGCCAGCATATCCGCAAGCGAATAGGGTTGGCCTTTGATCCAGAAGTCGTCCTGCCGCTTCACACCCCTGGCAATGCGATAGGGTCGCGACTCGCAAGGATTGACGATTGCCTTGTCGTTATCCAGCGCCGCAACGGGACGCGCACCGGGTCTCAGGCGCCGGGTGAAAAAGTCGTTCCAGGATCTGAAGCCCCAATGCTGCTCGGCAGGAGCGTACTCGAAATCGGTGATGCCGACACGCTTCTGCGCTGCTTCACATTTCCAACCGCGGGGCGTCTCGTTGATAACGTCTAACGAGGCTTCGCTGGTCAGATACGCGCATAACGCGCCGATGATCTTCTTGAGTATTGCGTTCACAGTCGGGTGGCGGAAGGCAGCGAAACCGGCGGGCGTTCCCATGCACCAATCGAGAATCGCATCAAGCGGACAGCCTACATACGCCGAGTCCTCGAACTCCGGCGCATAGGTCAGCACCGCATTCATCAGGTCCAGCATCTCCTCGATTGAATTCAGGTGACGGACCCGATATTTGCTCGCCTTGGGGACTTCGGAGATCATGCTGGAGAAGTACAGGCGCACGATCGGATCGCGATCGATCAGATCTGCAAATTCCTGGATCACCGGGTGTCGACCAGCCTTGCGGGCATCGGCCTTGATTTTGAAATTATGCAGCCAAGCCTGCAGCACATCCGGCTCCGCAGGCAGCCAATGGCCGGCGCGGAATGTGGATTTTCCCGCCGGATGATGGGGCGTCATCGTTCCGTCCCGAACATGATTGGATCCGTTGCCCTCATACGCGCACGCTGCGTAAGCGCAGCGCATTGCCGATGACCGACAATGAGCTGAAGGTCATCGCGACCACAGCGATCATCGGCGACAACAGAATGCCGAAGGACGGAAACAACACGCCTGCGGCGACGGGAATGCCGAGGACATTGTACAAGAAGGCCCAGATCAGGTTCTCGTACATATTGCGCATCGCCGCCTCGCTCAAATGGCGCGCGCGGACGATCCCGCGGAGGTCGCCCTTCACCAGCGTCACCCCGGCGCTTTGCATGGCGACGTCTGTGCCGGTCCCCATCGCGATTCCGACCTGGGCCTGCGCCAAGGCGGGTGCGTCGTTGATCCCGTCGCCAGCCATCGCCACGAACTTGCCCTCGGATTGCAGGCGCTTGACGATCTGCGCCTTCTGATCGGGCAACACATCCGCGACCACCTCGTCGATCGCCAGCCGTGCGGCCACGGCTTTGGCCGTCGTCTGATTGTCGCCGGTCAGCATGACGATGCGGATCCCCGCGTCGTGCAGCGCCTTGATGGCTTCCGGCGAGCTCTCCTTGATCGGGTCGGCGACGGCCACCAGGCCGACAAGGCTGTCGCCGAGAGCGACGAACATCACGGTCTTGCCCTCCGTGCGCAGGGCGTCTGCCCGGGTTGCCACCGACGCGGCGTCGATTCCGAGCGCGCTCATCAGGGCTGGGTTGCCCAATGCGACGCGACGCCCAGCGATGCTACCCTGCACGCCCTTGCCCGGCACCGCCGCGAAGTCCGCAACCTGTGAGAATTGGACTTTGCGCTCCTCCGCACCTTTGACGATCGCGGTGGCGAGAGGGTGTTCGCTTCCCCGCTCGAGAGACGCCGCCATTCCGAGCACCGTCTCCTCGGTCTCCGACCCCAGGGCAATCACGTCCTGCAGGCGCGGGTGGCCTTCGGTCAAAGTCCCCGTCTTGTCAGTTACCAAGGTGTCGACCTTGCGCAGCGTCTCGATCGCCTCGGCATTCCTGAACAGCACGCCGAAGGTCGCACCCTTGCCCGACGCCACCATGATCGACATCGGGGTCGCAAGGCCAAGCGCACAGGGGCAGGCAATGATGAGCACGCCGATCGCATTGAGAATGGCGTAAGCCAGCGCCGGAGCGGGGCCCCAGACATACCAAACGGCGAAGGTAACCACGGCGATGATGACGACGGCTGGCACAAAGTAGGCCGAGACCATGTCGGCCAGTCTCTGGATCGGCGCTCGGCTGCGGCTCGCCTCGCTCACCATATGCACGATTTGGGCAAGCAGCGTCTCGCTGCCGACCCGCTTTGCCTCCATGATCAGCGATCCGGTGCTATTGACGGTCGCCCCGATGACCTTGTCGCCCGTGGTCTTCTCGACGGGCATCGGCTCGCCGGTGAGCATCGATTCGTCGATCGAGGAGCTTCCTTCGACCACAACGCCGTCCACCGGGACCTTTTCGCCCGGGCGGATGCGAAGGTGATCGCCGATCTTCACGGAAGCGAGAGAGACGTCCTCTTCGGAGCCATCCGCACGCACCAGCCGCGCGGTCTTCGGTGCGAGACCCAGAAGGCCGCGGATGGCAGCGTTGGTGGAGCTGCGAGCGCGCAATTCGAGTACCTGGCCGAGGAGCACCAGCGCCATGATGACGGCCGCAACTTCGAAATAGACCGGCGGCAAACCGCCCTCGGTGCGGAAGATCTCTGGGAATGTACCAGGCGCGACGACGGCGACCACGCTGTAGACGTAGGCGATGCCAATTCCCAGGCCGGTGAGCGTGAACATGTTCGGGCTCACGTGGACCAATGAGTCCCAAAAACGGACGAAGATTGGCCACCCCAGCCAAACGACCACCGGCGTCGCGAACGCGAGCTGGATCCAGGCCGAAATCACAGGTGGCGCGAATGTCGTCATGCCAAGAGCCACCACGGGAACGCTCAGCCCGGCGCTCCACCAGAAGCGCCACGTCATGTCCCGAAGCTCGACGTTCTCTGCATCGCCTCCCGCGCTGACCTCCCGCGGCTCGAGGGCCATGCCGCACTTGGGACAGAAGCCCGGCTCGGAGCGCACGACTTCGGGGTGCATCGGGCAGGTCCACTCCGTGCGTACCGGCGCGGGGGTTTTCAGCTCCAACGTCATCCCGCATTTCGGACAGGCGCCAGGCGATGGGCTCTGCACCTCCGGGTGCATCGGACAGGTGTAGATGGCCCCGCTCACTGCAGTATCCATCGCGAGCTCCTTTGTATGAGCGGATTTGTGCTGCGGACTCAGCAGCATCCCCGACCCTGACCCTTGGCCGTCGGCTCCTTCTTGGTGAACCGCTCCGGGTGCGCCAAGAATTGGCTGTGGCAAGACGCCGAACAGAAGTAATAAGTCTGTTTGTTGACAGTTTCGCTTGCCGCAGCCTTGGTGCTCTCCAAAGCCATGCCGCAGACGGGATCGGTGACTTGCATCGCGCAGACTCCTATCGGTGATTCCGGTCCGGACCGCTGTTCCGGAGACACGGAGCCGGTTGCGAGGCATTCTCGTCGAGCCCCCTCGGCAATTCTTTGATCTCGGTTAAACAGCGGTCACCGAACTCAGGCCGACGATGCGGAGCCAAAAGCCCGCCGTCCTTGCCACATGATAGGCGCTGTGGACTTGCCTGTTGGGGGCTAGCGGGCCAGACCAAGGGTGCCCCAGACCGCCAATTCCTCATCATCAGCGAGAGGGCGGCCGTCCCGGCGATCTGTCATGATCGTCCGAAGGGCTGGTTGGCCCCTATGAGGCTATACCGGCAGCATCTCTTCAAGGAGGCACGGCTTCGGAGGTTTATGCCTCGATCAGCACCTTCAAAGCCTTGGTCTCGGCTGCCGTGCCAAATGTTTCATAGGCCTCGATAATCTGGTCGAGCTTAAATCTATGGGTAATTAGTCGCATGGGATCGATTTTGTGGGCTTGGACCGTCTTGAGCAACATCGGAGTGCTCACCGTGTCGACAAGTCTCGTTGTGATCGCAATGTTCCGGTCCCATAAACGCTCCAAGTGCAACTCAGCTTTGACCCCATGCACCCCGATATTGGCGATGACGCCGCCAGGCGCAACAATGTCTTCGCAGGTCACGAAGCTCGCAGGCACGCCGACCGCCTCGATAGCCGTATCGACACCGCGCCCCTCGGTCATTTTCATAACCGTCTCGACAGCTTTTCCATCCCGGTTATTGATGATGTCCGTGGCGCCGAAGCGCTTCGAGAGCTGCAAACGATTATCATCAAAATCGATCATGATGATCTGAGCCGGTGAGTAGAATTGCGCGGTGAGCAAGGCCGCAAGCCCGATTGGGCCGGCACCGACGATAGCGACGCTCGCGCCAGGCTCGACTTTTCCATTGAGCACACCGCACTCGAATCCTGTCGGCAGGATGTCGCTCAACATCACCAGCGCGTCTTCTTCGGCTCCTGGCGGTATATGGTAGAGGCTGGTGTCGGCGAATGGGATGCGGACGTATTCGGCCTGCGTACCGTCGATCTTGTTCCCGAGTATCCAGCCCCCCGTGGACACAGTGCGAATACATGCCCCGACGGCAATAATCACATTTGCCGCATGACGAGATGCAGGAGACGATGACGCGATCGCCGACGTTGAAAGCGGTGACAGCGGCTCCGATCTTTTCAACGACGCCAACGCCCTCATGGCCGAGAATACGACCAGGAGCACATGTCGGCACATCGCCTTTGAGAATATGCAGATCCGTACCGCAGATCGTCGTCTTGACGATCTTGACGATAGCATCTGTCGGAGCCGCAATATCGGGCGTCGGCCGCTCTTCGAGAGCCTTCTGGCCAGGTCCGTTATAGATCAGCGCCTTCATGTTCTTCTCCCAATCTTTCTTGTCGGCTTCATGATCTTCACGGGCCTCCTATGGCGAACGCCTGGCTCCGCCGCATTCGGTGAACGCCATGCCCTCGATATGAAACCCCGCATCCGCATAAAGGACTTCACCCGTGACCGCGGTCGTATAATCGCTGGCGAGCAACAGCGCGGTCCTTCCAATTTCGCAAGAATCGACACTGCGCCGAAGCGGCGCGTCGCGCATGGTCTCGTTGAGCAGATCGTCGAAATGCGCGATCCCCGACGCCGCCCGCGTCGCGACGGCGCCGGCCGAGATCGCGTTCACCCGGATGTTCTTCGGGCCGAGCTCGTGCGCGAGATAACGCACGGACGCTTCCAGCGCCGCCTTCACCGGCCCCATGACATTGTAGTGGTCGACGACCTTTTCCGCTCCGTAGAAGCTCAGCGTCATCAGGCTGCCGCCCTTGTCCATCAATGGCTCGGCCAGCTTCGCCATGCGAATGAACGAATGGCACGAGATCAACATCGATTCGGCAAAGCCGTCTGCCGAACAGTCCGTCAGACGTCCGTGCAAGTCCTCTTTCCGGGCCCACGCAATTGAGTGGAAGACCAGGTCGAGACGACCCCACTTACTGCGGATCGCATCAAACACTGCATCGAGCTGGCCCGCGACGGCGACGTCGCATGGCAGGAACAACTCGGCCTCCGCGTCGTGCGCGAGCGGTTCGACATAGGGCTTCGCTTTGTCGTTCAGATAGGTCAAGGCCAACGCGGCGCCGGCGCTACGGAAGTGCTGTGCCGCCGCCCAGGCAAGGCTGTGCTCATTCGCCACCCCAACAACCAACGCCTTGCGGCCGCTCAGATCGAGGACTTCCATGATACCCCCCCTCGGGACTGCGAGCCCCGTCCACTGCCTGGTCCACAATCCGGCACCGTTGCGGCGTCCCGACCATGCTCGCACCAGACGCAGCCGCAATCGCGATGGTCGCAACTCGGATCGCGCAGAACTCGACGGTAACGGAGCTGCGCGATCGGAAACAGCAGACGGTTGACGAGAGAGGGACTGTAGAAGCGCCGCAGCGTCTGGCCAGCGTCGCCCGTGCTCAGGCTTCGAATTGCAACCTTCCATCCAATCGGTCCCACGGAATTGAACAGGAACCGATTCGTGATGCCGACCCGCAGGGACGGGCCAAGCTGGCGACGCCAGAGATCCTCATAATCCGCGCCGTCGATAATGCTGCGCGCCGCCAGCACGCCCGAGTGCAAGGCGTAGCGGAGGCCGAAACCCGCAAGCGCATCCTGGAAGCCCGCCTGCTCCCCAACGACCGGATGACCGCCTTGCACAGCGGCTCTGGGAAGTCGAAAATTCGCAAACCCCCCGAAGCGCCGCGGATTCCGCATCGCGAGCCCGACCTTGTCTCGAAAGAAGGATAGGGTGCGCTGGACGTGCTGCTCCTGCTGCTTGAAGCCGCTAAACATGCAGCTCGCGACCGTACCCTGGCCGCCATGAATCAGCAGATAGGCGTAGCCCAACGGGGCGAGCCGGTTATCGAGCACCAGCCAATCGCCGTCCGCCATGTCGGTTTCGAACAGATAGCCGACGGCAATGGCATCAGCAGCGCGTGGTCCACCGGCCAGAACCGAACGTCCCACAACGGTCCCGACTCGATCGGAGAAGCGGACATCTGCCCCCGCCGCCCTCGCTTGCGTCAGCAGAGCACGATCGATAGTGCCGGAACCATTGCCCCGCCGAACGAGGTAATAAAGCGGGCGGTTGCTGCGAACGCGATGCTCCTTTCCTTCCGCATCGAACACCGCGCCTTCCGAGATCGGAACATGATCGAAATTTGGATCGATACCCGCCGCGCGCAGCCCGTCGAGAACGTCCTCTTCGCTGCTCCAGTTCTCAAGCCCCTGGAAGTCGCCATGAAACCGGCTGCCCACCTCGGCATGCCACTCCCGAACCACGACGCGACGCCCGCTTCGCGCCAGCACAATGGCGCAAGCGAGGCCCGAGGGCCCCGCGCCAACAACGGTGATCGTATTTTCGTCTTTGTCCCGTTCTCTGGCGCGGCGTTCGAGCGTGCTCACCGGCGACGTCTCCTCACGACTCAAGGACATAGGTCCCAGGGGCATCGCAGATCGGCGGGTATCCCTTGTCCGCTGCCCCCATCGAAGGAGGCGCCGCCTTCGCGGAGGAGTGGGTCGCGAGCCAGTCCAGCCAGCACGGCCACCAAGACCCGGGCATCTCCTGCGCATGCTGTTGCCAGGCGTCGGGATCCACGTAGGTCGCGCTTTTCCGATGTGTCGCGATCTGATGGTGGCGTTTCGGATTACCGGGCGGATTGACGATGCCGGCGTTGTGTCCGCCATTGGAGAGAACGAATGTCACGTCCGCATCTGTCAGCATCTGGATTTTGTAGACCGACCGCCAGGGTGCGACATGATCGGTGATGGTGCTGACCGCAAAGAGCGGCACATCAATGTCACGCAGCGAGACCGGCTTCCCGCCAACCACATAGCGGCCTTCCGCGAGATCGTTGTTCAGGAAAAGATGGCGTAGATATTCCGAATGCATTCGCGATGGCATCCGCGTCGCATCGGCATTCCACGCCATGAGGTCGATCATCGGCGTGCGTTCGCCCATCAGGTAGCCTTGCACCATCGCCGACCAGATGAGGTCATTCGAACGGAGCAGTTGGAAAGCGCCGGCCATCTGGCGCGAATCCAGATAACCTTGGGCCGCCATCATGTCCTCAAGGAACCGCACCTGGTCCTCGTCGATGAACAGCATCAGCTCGCCGGCCTCCGTGAAGTCGGTCTGAGCCGCGAAAAGGGTTATGCTTTTGAGCCGTTGATCACCGTCGCGCGCCATCGCGGCCGCCGCGATCGCCAGCAAGGTTCCCCCCAGGCAGTAACCCGCAGCCTGCACCTTCTGCTCTGGGACGATTGCCGAGACCGCATCGAGCGCGGCAATGATACCGAGTTGCCGATAATCCTCCATTGCCAGATCACGATCGGCCGTGGTCGGATTCTTCCATGAGACCACGAATACGGTGTGCCCTTTGTCGACGAGATAGCGGATCAGCGAATCGTCCGGCGACAGGTCGAGAATGTAATATTTCATGATCCATGCCGGCACGATCAGGATTGGCTCGGCGTCAACCTGTGGCGTCGCCGGCGTATACTGAATGAGTTCGATCAGGCGATTGCGCAGGACGACCTTGCCGGGCGTCACCGCGACCTCCCGCCCCACTTTGAAGGCTTCGGTTCCTACAGGCCCGGCGCCGCTCGTAATCCTCTGCCAATCGTCCCAGAAGTTTTGGACGCCACGCATGAAATTCATGCCGCCTTGGTGGGCGGTCTGTTCCAGCACGACCGGATTGGTCAGCGCCGAATTCGCTGGTGAAACGACATCCAAGACCTGGCGCGCCGCGAACGAGACGATGTCCTGGTGATGGCGAGAGACGCCAGGCACATCTGTCGTCGCGTTGTGCCACCATTGCTGCGTCAACAGGAAACTTTGATAGAGCGTGTTGAACGGCCAGCGCTGCCACGGCTCTCCCGTAAACCGCTTGTCCTGGGGCAGCGGTTCGATACAGACGGGACATGCCGGATCCAGCCCGGCATGCGCGCAGTAGGCGAACAGCCGCTGCCATTTCCGAGCCGCCTTCTGCACGAGCTCGACCTGCTTGTCGGGCGACAGCATCAAGTGCTGGATCCAGTCCGCATAGGCTTGCCCGAGCGCCAACGGCGAAAGTCCTCCCGTGATCCGCGCCATGGCTGCATGAAACGGTTGATCCAGCCCGGCGGGTTGGCTCGCCGCAACGCCTTCCGGCAATCCGACCGCCGTCGACAAGTCTTTCGGCATCGTCATCACCTCGGCAACGGACAGCAGGCAAGTTCGGGCTGTGGCGCGCAGTGCGGTTGCGCGTCGAGTGCCTTCGGACTCGGCATCATTTTTGGCCGGCCGTGAAACATCAGCGCCGCAAGTGCGATGGAGCCGAGGCGCGCTGCCGGCGAATCTGCGCGCGAGGTCAGAACAACCGGCGCGGACAGCCCGACCACCACGCCCGCCGAAACTGCTCCCCCGAGATAGCCCAGGTCCTTGGCAAGGATGTTCCCCGACACGAGATCGGGTACAAGCAAGATGTCCGCATCGCCCGCGACGTCCGACACGATGCCCTTTTCCTTCGCCGCGGCGGCCGAGATGGCGTTATCGAAGGCAAGTGGCCCGTCGACGATCGCCCCATGAATCTGTCCCCTGCGCGCCATGAGCGTCAGACAGGCCGCATCGAGGGTCGAGACGATCGCCGGATTGACCGTTTCGACCGCCGAGAGGACGGCGACCTTCGGGCGCTCGATGCCAATCAACGTGAACAGCTCGACGGCATTCTGAAGAATGTCAGCCTTGGCGTTCAGATCGGGAGCGATGTTGATCGCGGCGTCGGTTACGCCCAATAGCTTCGGATGTGCCGGCACCTCGACGACAAAAACATGGCTTACCCGTCGCCCCGGCAGACGCAAGCCATGCTCCTTGTCCAGCAAAGCGTGCATCAGCAGGTCGGTGTGAAGGTGTCCCTTCATCACCACGTCCGCTTGGCCGTCCCGGACCTGCGCAACGGCCTGAGCGGCCGCATCGGCGTCGCTAGCCGCCGGGACGATCCACTCCTGCCGAACCTCCCAGTGCTCTTCGGCCGCAAACCTGCGGATAGCATCGGGATCCCCGACGAGCTTCGGTTCGATCAATCCGAGACCCTGAGCTTCACGCACCGTCTCGATGATGAGGTCCTGAGCGCCCGCCGCGATTGCGACCCGCACGGCGCCCAGCGCCTTTGCCTTGTTGACGAGTTGCTGAAGCGATCTCGGAGCGTCTGTCATGCCGCCGTCCCCCCGACGTCGCTCTTGGTCTGGTGCGCGTCGCCGTAGGTGAGAGTGAAGACACGCTCCTCAAGCGCATCGCGCTGCTTGCGGCCCTGTTCGATGCCTTTGAAGACCTGATCGTTTAGTTCGCGCTCGCGCGCCAGGAACGCATTGCCGGGCGGCAAAGGCGCCCGCCGGCCTTCAACCAACCTTGCAAAGCCGGCGACCGCACGCATCCATGGATTGAATTCGTCCGACAGCAAATACCGGCTCGTCCGCATCGGATGCAGCCATTCGAGAAGCGCAGCCGTGGCGGGATTGGAGAAGCTCCGCACGCAAGGGCTCACGAAGGTCTTGTAGAGCTGCTCGTTCGCCTCCGAGATCTGCCGAACGCGCTCGAACGCCTTGAGCGGCGTGTCCACCTTGATGTCCGCGACGTCGCGCTCCTCGAAATGGACCGAGTATTCCGGCTTGTGGCAATCTGGATCACCCGACGGGTTATCGATCTTCATCTCGTAGAGCCCGGGCGCCAGTGCGGCGATCTCCTCGACACTCTCCAGTATCGCCCGATGCTCCAAACGAGCCACCTTCGCCGAGACGAAGATACCGAGATGCCCGACGTGGGGATTGGTCAGATACACGATCCGCTGTCCCGCGGCCTTGAGGTCTGCGGTGTCGCGATAAACGGCCGGTATCCAATCCAGCGCCTGCTGCGGGGGTGTAATGTTATCGCCGTAGGAGGCGAAGATGATGAGCGGGTTGCGGATGCGCCGCAGATCGACCGTGCAGCCATCGCAAATCCGCAGTTGTCCCTCTTCGAGCTTGTTGCCGATGAAAAGGTTTTCAACGATCGCGAGGATTTCCTCTCGGCTCAGGAAATACCAGGCGTTCCACCAGCGCTCGAATTCCAGAAAACGCTCGCGCTCGGTGTCGACGTTCGTGAACAGGTTGGCATATTTCTCCCACATCGACTCCGGCTTCAGGTTCTCGAAGTTTGCGACCAGCCAAGCGCCGTCGAAGCGCCCGTCGCCCAGATCGGCGAGGAAGTGTGTGAGCCAAGCACCGCCGACGAAGCCGCCGGCGATCCGCATCGGGTTGACGCCGGATTCGCCCGCCCAATAGGAGAGCGGGGACCCGTTGAGCACCGCCGGTCCGACCAGACCCTCGCAGTCGGCGGAGAGCAA
Source organism: Allostellaceae bacterium (assembly GCA_035550515.1). GTDB lineage: Bacteria > Pseudomonadota > Alphaproteobacteria > ATCC43930 > CGMCC-115725 > DATARH01. The sequence continues at coordinate 88,037 of DASZOZ010000055.1, read as the reverse complement.
TGTGATCGCCCAGCCCGCCTGACAGTTGCCATAGACGATCGGCGCTGCGCCGGGATGCCGCTTCGCCACTTCCTCGACGAAACGGCGCAGGGCATGCAGGACATCGCCCAGCGTCTGGCCCGGGCAGGGCTCGGGAAAGAACGACACGAAATAGACCGGGTGGCCCTGGTGCATTGCAATGCCGATCTCGGAATCGCGTTTGAAACCGCCGATCCCTGGACCATGGCCGGCGCGGGGATCCACCACGACGACAGGCGGTTTTGCCGGATCGAGGCAATCCTCGAGGCACGCCTCGTCGATCCGGGTGATGCGCAGCAGCGCGTAATTTGCGGGATGGTCGAAACGTCGTGCGTCGAGCAGCAGCTCGTAGTCGAAATCCAGCAAGGGAGGCTTTCCGGCGCGCTCATGAGCGATCATGTTCACCGCGCGCTGACGGAGCGTGTCCCAAAACAGGATGCTTCGCTCCCAGAGGTCATACTGATACGCCAGCAATCCCTGTAGGGGATTCGCATCCTGGGCGTTGGACCTGGGCGAATCCGCCGTCGCCTTTACCACGACCGGCAACCCAGGGACTTGAGCCTTCGCATCGGGAGAGACGCGCACGTCCTTCGCGATCACCTGCATCTGCTCAACGCTGGTCATGTTCACTCCTTCAGTTCGATCGCGCCGCGAAAAAGTTGAACAGCGGACAGAAGATCAATGCGACGTACCAGGCGTAAGCGAAGCTCTCGACGAGACCGATGACAAAGCTGGGCCAGGTCAGCCAGGTGAAACCCGGGAGCAAATGCTCCCAGTTGGGATGCATCGCCTGCGCCGGCAACAGAAGATCGAACCCAACGCAGAGTACGTAGGTGATGACGAGGAACAACCCGAGGCTCAGGCCGAACGTCACGAGCGGAATGCGCGGTGGGGCAAAGGTCACTGGCAGCGGCGTGCCTGGAAGGTTGCGCGCAGGTTTGCGCAGAGGTTCAGCCATGATGATGCTCCAGTGGCTTTTCTTCTGGTGTCCCTCCGACGTAACGCTCTGGCGCGGCCTCGAAGGCGTCGCGATGCTCGGCGGAACAGAAGTAATAGACCCGGCCGTGATAAACGCTCGACTTGGCCCCGGCCGTTTGGACGCTCATTCGGCAGACCGGATCGATGTCCGTCTCCGGCGGCGACCAGCGCACTCCATCACCATGCGGATCCGCCCCTTTGCCGGGATGATCTTCATGGTGATGGCCCATGACATGCGCGCCACAACCGAAGCGCATCATCAGGAAGATGAAGCCGGCCCACAGGGCGAAGTAAAGAAGTGCGCTCATGCCGGCCTCACAGCGTCAGGCCGTAGCGGCCTGCCGGCGTGCAGGCTTGGCGACTTGCTGCTCGCCGTCTGAAGACGGCGGACGCAGGTCGCCGGCCGCGTCCCGAGCCATCGTCGCACAGCAGTCCTGCAGCTTCTCGGTCAGTTCCGCCCAGCGCTTGGCCCGAAGCGAAGAGCGTTCGAGCAAGAGCGCGAAAATCTCGGACTCGGCCGCCAGGAACTCCTGCGGCTGCCGACACTGCAACAGCTCCTGGAACGACCGTCCGAGCCGATCGTTGCCATCGAACGCCGCGGTCAGTTCGGCGCTATAGGAATCGACGTAAGCCTTCTGCAGATCCTTCGCGAAGGCCTGCCAGCGCTGCATATGCCGATCGACGGCCCCAGAAGCGTTCGTTGTGGGCAGGCCCCACCACGAAAAAAGGGCAGTCATCTTCTCGATACCGGCAGTCATTGGGTCTTTTGTTTCCATGGCGAATGTCCTTCCTTGTGATTGTTGCAGGCTCTCTAAAGTTCGGTGGTTGAGTTCCTTCGTCAGCGCATTGCTTCGAGCGCGAGCGCTATCCCCTGGCCCCCGCCGATGCAGAGCGTGACGAGGGTTCGTTTCAGTCCGCCGCGGCGCATCGCGTACAGGAGTCGTGTCGTCAGCACAGCGCCCGTCGCGCCAATGGGATGGCCGTGCGCGATCGCACCACCCTCGACATTGACAATGCCCTCCGGCAATCCGAGCTCGCGCGTCACGGTGAGCGCGATTGCGGCGAAGGCCTCGTTGATCTCGACGCGCTCGATGTCGCCGATCGTCCATCCCGCGCGATCCAGCGCCTGATGCACCGCCGGTACAGGTCCGAGCCCAAACATGCCGGGCTCCACGGCGCCCACACCGAAGCCCGCCAGCCGCGCCATCGGTTCGACCCCGTTCTTCTCGGCCCAGGCCGCGTTCGCGACGATCATCGCCGCCGCGCCGCTGTTCAGCCCTGGCGCATTGCCTGCGGTGATCGTCCCGTCCTTGCGAAACGCGGGCTTCAGCTTGGCAAGCGATTCCAAGGTGGTGTCGGGCCGGTTGTGTTCGTCTTTGCGGAAGGTGATCGGACCTTTGTGCGTTGGCACTTCGACCGGCACGATCTCGGCGTCGAACGTGCCGGCAGCCTGGGCCTCACTGAACCGTTGCTGGCTCCTGAGCGCCCAATGATCTTGCGCATCGCGCGTGACTTGAAATTTCGCCACCAGATCTTCCGTCACCCAGCCGGAGTGGCGATCCGAAAAGGCGTCATTGAGCCCGTCGCGCAGCATCGAGTCGAAGATCTGAGCATCGCCCATGCGATAGCCCCAGCGGCCACCCGCCATCAGGTACGGCGACTGATCCATGTTCTCCATGCCACCGGCGACGGCGCTTTGGGCGAAGCCGAGCATGACCTCCTGCGCGGCCGTGGCGATCGCCTGTGCGCCGGAACCGCACACCCGATTGACCGTCATCGCGGGCACCGCGACCGGCAGGCCGGCCTCGACCGCCGCCTGACGCGCCGGGTTCATCTTGGCGCCGGCCTGCACGACCTGGCCCATGACGACGGTATCGATCGCACCACGATCGATCTTCGCGCGCGACAGGCTTTCGCCGATCGCAACCGCGCCGAGGCGCGGCGCGGGAATATCCTTCAGGGCCCCATTGTAGGTTCCGATCGGCGTCCGGACGGCGGCGCACAGCACGACAGTTGACTGACTCATGATACGAGATCTCCTTGTTTCATTGCGCACTACGCCATGTACTGGCCGCCGTTTGCAGTAATCGTTGCTCCCGTGACGAAGCCGGCATCGTCGCTCGCTAGAAATGCGACGATCCGCGCGATCTCATCCGGATCGCCCAGCCGCCCGACTGGAATCTGTCCGATGATCTTGCCGAGCACATCTTGGGGCATGGCGGCGGTCATATCCGTCTCGACATAGCCGGCGGCTACTGCATTCACCGTGACGCCCTTTGAAGCATTCTCCAGCGCCAGCGCCCGCGTGAATCCGAGTATTCCGGCCTTGGCAGCGGAATAGTTCGTCTGGCCAAGCTGGCCCTTCTGCCCATTGATCGACGAGATATTGACGATGCGGCCGAATCCACGCTCACGCATGGGACCGATGACCGCGCGGCACATATTGAAGCAGGAGGTCAGATCGGTTGCGATGACTTCGTTCCATTGGGCGGCGGTCATCTTGTGCAGCATTGCATCGCGTGTGATCCCGGCGTTGTTGATCAGGATATCAACCGGCTCGCCAAGATCTTTGCAGACAGCCGCGATGCCTGCTTGGCAGGCATCGAAATCGGCAACGTCCCAGCGATAGACTGGAATGCCGGTCTCCGCATGGAAGGCCTCTGCAGCGGCGGCATTTCCGTAGAAGATAGCGGCCACGCCGTACCCAGCGCTCTTGAAGCGCTTGGCGATTGCTGCTCCCATTCCGCGCGTGCCGCCCGTGATGATGGCTTTTCGTGCCACGTTTCAGTTCCCTCAGCTTTGCTCGCGGCCGGATTTGGCCGCTGCCACACGCTGGCGAATTTCTTCGGCTTCGTCGCAGCGGCAATCCAGGAATCCGTGGACCGGGCAGGTCAGACACATCTCCTCCAGTCTCTTTCGGAGTGTCTGGCGGGCCCGATGCAGGCGAACGGTCACGTTGTTGAGTGTCGTTCCAAGGCTGGCGGCGATGCGGTCGCGCGGCTCTCCCAGGATGTCCGATCGCCACAGAATGTCGGCGTAGTCCGGCTTCATCGTTGGAAGAAGCTTGTGCAGACAGTTACAGATTGCTTCGTCCGTCTCGCGATCGGGCTCGACTGCGATTTCATCAAAGTCCGTGGGATCGACGCTGACCTCACGCTGCCGCTTCCGGATTGCACGCCGTTGGTGGTCAACGATGGTGGTCGCCAAAATGCGACCGAGCCATCCTCGAACGCTTCTGACGTCGCGCAACTGCGACGCACGTTCCAAGGCACGCAGAGAGAACCGCTGAAGCAGCTCTTCGGCGTCGGCCTTGCTGCCCACCCGCTGCTGCAGAAATGCCAAAAACTCGTGGCGAGCCTCGACCAGCGCGCGCCGAACCGCGGCATCAGCCGGCTTTGCGGCCTCAAGTTCATCACCCTCGTCGGGCAAATCGTTGTTTTCGCGCGACTTCGACATCACCACCTGCTCGCCTCGCGCCTTTAAGACGCCACAGGGTGGCGGGCCCTTACGCCCGGCGGAGGCAAGTTGAAGCTAGAGGCCGGCGGGAGTGCGATCTTTAACGCAGATCAAGCTTCATACCGGCCGGCGAGGAGTATTCTTCATACTTGCTGGTGCCGAACCCCAGCCCAACCGCGGCGGCGGCATCAGCCAGGAGGCTTGGACACAACATGACTTTTGCCGCGCGGAAATCGCTGGCCGCTCTATGCCTCGTCCTCGCACTGGCGACGGCCGCGCCGGCGATCGCTGATGATGACAGCGACATGAAAACCATCGGAAATGTCACGATCTACTTAGGTCTCATCCCTGCCGACATGATCCGCGGCCATTCCCCGGACCATGTCGAGAGCTCCATGCATGGCAGGCAGCCGACCTCGTCCGATGAATATCACGTTCTGATCGCCCTATTCGACGCCAAGACCGGCGCACGCATTATACACGCGCGTATCACAGCACGGGTCGCAGACGTTGGCCTCTCCGGAGAACAAAAAGCGCTGCAACCGATGGAAATCGCTGGCACTGAGACCTATGGGAATTATTTTCCGATGAACGGCAATGGGCCCTTTACGATTAAACTCACGATTCATGTACCAGGGCAGCCGACCGACATTGTCGCGGAGTTTGAACACCATCATCAGTAGGGACCTTCAGACGGTGGCACTACCTGGGCTGCTTCAATCAGAGCTCAGAGCCAAGCCGGACCAAGCGTCCACCGGGCGTGAGACCTTCTAAGACGTCGGGGCTCGCGCACCAAATCGCCGCTCGATCCCTTCTCGGGAGGTCAATGAACTGCCCCTTTCATCATGTCGTCGTGGTCTTCCGGCGCGCTGGCTACGAGCGCACGGTACTGGTCCGGCGATAGCCGTGGAAGACGCTGAAGAAACGCCACCATGTCCCAGATAAGCGAGTCCGGATGTGTGCGGCCCCAGGCTGGCATCGCCGTCAGTTTGACTCCGTGCTTTATCGTCCAAAACTGTTGAGCCGGTGTCAGACTGTCATCTTTTGCAAGATCCGGTGCCGCCGGATACAGTCCTTGCGCCATCTCCGTCTTCTCCAAACCGGGCCCGCCGTGGCAGACCGCGCACATCGCGCTGTAGAGCCCCGCGCCCGTTTCAATGCGCTGGTTGGACAAAAGATCATTGGGCGGCCGGACGGCCTCCGACTGCGCAACGATTGACCGCCGGCGAGCGAAGTCAAGCAACACGCGGACAGGCCCAAGGTGCGGTGCATCTGCGGCGACGTTGTACACGCCCGAACCAAGAAACAAGACGGCGGCGACGATCTCGGCAACAAGACCGGCAGCAATAGGAACCGCCCAACGCCTCAAGGCCAAGTGTGAAGAACGACCCGCCGACATACAAGCTCCTTCAAAACCAGGATCGAACACCAACGACAAAGTTCAAAGAAGAAGCGTCCTCGCCCTGTATCCGGCTGAAATCGGCTGTTCGACCCACTTTGCGGTCCCACGACACGCCGATATAGGGTGCGAACTCCCGACTTATTTCGTAACGCAAACGTAGACCTAGTTCGGCGTTGGACAGTCCGGCGCCAATCTGGTTCTCCGGAACATCCTGCGCCGCAAAGTTCAGCTCGACTCGCGGCTGCAAGATCAGGCGCTGCGTGATGTTCTGGTCGTAGTAACCTTCCAGGCGTCCAAGGAGATCGCCCTTGGTCGACAGGAACAATGCCCCGCCAACCTCGAACCAGTATGGGGCCAACCCTTCAAAGCCAACCGTCGCATAGGTGCGCGCGGGCGTTGGCTGGATGTCCTGACGGACGCCAGCCTGGAGGTTGAAATACGGACCAATCGCCCGGGAGTATAGCGCCTGCACTTCGGCGTCCTCGACGCCATTCGCTGAGGCGCCGCTGCCTTCCGACTTCACCACGAAGCGATTGATGTCGCCGCCAAACCATCCCTCGCCATCCCAGCGATAACCGGGGTGGCTGCTGCCGACCTGCAGCTCGGCGAGATTCACCATGATTTGCGAGAAGGCCTGGCCGCCGCTCTCGTCCTGGAACGCTGCACGGGGACCGGCCATGGCCGCGGAACCGAAAGTGCGATCGCCATAATGATCTGTTGGAGCTGGCGGCGGCGGAGCATTTCCGGCGGGAAGGTCGGTGCCGCTGGCCGCTCCTTGGTTGCCAGCCATGGGCATCGCCATGCCTGGCATGCTCATGGCGGCCGGCGCACTGCTGTGGGCCTCATGCGCTGTGGCCGTATCAGCGGCCGCCGGATGCCGATGCGCCTTCGTCTTCACCGGCGGCTTGGCAGCCTTGACGGGTTTGGCAGGCGCCGCGGGCATCACCATCCCCGGCATGGAATGGTCCATGTCTTGCGCCGTCGCGAGGGAGGGTGCGATCAGCAAGGTCGCACACAGCACAATCCGTTTGGTCATGCCGGCTTCTCCCCGGTGGGGCGGATGCTGAAAACTCGCATCATCCCAGCCGCCATGTGATAGGCCAGATGACAGTGGAAGGCCCAATCGCCGACGACGTTGGCGGTGAAATCGAAACTTACCGTCCCACCTGGCTGCACCATCACCGTGTGTTTAAGCGGAGCGTGATCACCATGCCCCGTTACCAAATCAAAGAAATGCCCGTGGAGATGGATCGGATGCCCCATCATGGTGTCATTGACGAGCGTGATGCGGACCCGTTCATCTTTCCGGAACGGGATTGGAGTCTTGGCGTCGCTCATTTTCACGCCGTCGAGCGACCACATGTAGCGTTCCATGTTGCCGGTCAGGTGAATCGCAATCGCGCGAGACGGCGCGCGCACATCGGGATTTCGCCGAAGCGCCACGAGCTCGCGATATACCAGCACGCGATGTTTGACGTTCTCGAGGCCCTGGCCGCGGTCGCCAGTGCGATCCACCGGCATGGGCGAGATGGTCTGTACGCCCGGTCCCATCGCCACTTCGGGCGCTTTCGACCCGGCGCGCATGTTCATGTCCATGCTGCCGCTGCTGGAGGAATGATTCATCCCGCTCATTCCGCCCATGGCGCCGTGGTCCATACCGGGCATGGCGCCGCCCGACATCGCCATGCCGCCCATGCCCATGTCCTTCATGGTCGCCAAGGGGCGGTCGCGTAGCGGCGGGACCGGCGCCGTCATCCCGACCCGCGGCGCGAGCGTCGCGCGGGCCATGCCCGAACGATCGAGCGCCTCGCCCACGAGCGTATAGGCGCGGTCGCCCCGGGGCGTGACGATTACGTCGTAAGTCTCGGCAACGGCGATCTGTATCTCGTCGGTTTCCACAGGACGAATGTCCTGACCGTCGGCTTGCACGACGGTCAGCGGAAGCCCGGGGATACGCACGTTGAACGTGGTCATGGCGGCTGCATTGATCAGGCGCAGCCGCACCCGCTCGCCAGGCGAGAACAGTGCTGTCCAGTTGTCGGCTGGGCCATGACCATTAACGAGATAGGTGTAGGCTGCTCCGGTCACGTCGGAAATGTCGGTCGGCGACATGCGCATGGCGGCCCAACGCAACCGTTCGCCCAGCGGCTGGTCACGGCCGGCAATCAGGCCGGCCAAGGTTTGCTTCTGGTAATTGAAATAATCCGGCTGCAGCTTCAGACGGCGAAAAATCTCCTCCGGCGCCATCGCGCTGTGGTCAGACAGCATGATCACGTGCTCGCGGTCATAGGCAACCGGATCGGAACCTTCAGGATCGATAACGATGGGGGCGTAATGGCCCATCTGCTCCTGCAGCCCGCTGTGGCTGTGATACCAATAGGTGCCGGCTTGTTTGATCGGAAACTCGTAGACGAAGGTCGAGCGCGGCGCGATGCCGGGAAAGCTCACGCCAGGAACGCCATCCATGTCTGGCGGCACGAGTATCCCATGCCAATGGATCGAACTGCTCTCGTCGAGATCGTTGGTGACGGCGAAGCGCACCGTCGTTCCCTGCTTCAACCGCAACACTGGCCCCGGCACAGTCCCGTTAATCCCAATTGCCCGGCTCTGCCGCCCATCCGCCTCGATGGTCAGGCGTGCGATGCGCAATGCGATATCCGTCCCGCTCAGGCTTGGCAGCGGCGCCGCAAGGCCCGACGAGACCGGCTGGGCCCAGGCTGGTAGCCACGGCAGCATGCTAAGGCCGCCACCGACGGCTGCGCGTTTCAAAATCTCTCGTCTACTTACGTCGCCCATGGTCTACCGTCCGTCGTTGTCCACACCAGCTTGCATCGGTCACAACCAGGCCGGCTATCCGACTCAACTTAGATCCGCCGGTCCGAAACCCGGCCTTACCGACACACGCCACCCGTCCCAATGGACAATTTGACGTGCTCAGTTCGATTGCGGATGGGAATGGTTGTGCTTCGTCGCGCCGTCTTTCGGCGGATCCGTTTGAGGCTGACCGCTGGGCGGCATGGTCATCTGTCCCATGCCTTGGCCCATCATCGAATGATCCATACCCTTCATATGATCTGAGCACTTCTTCGGGTCGGGACACTTCATGTGGTCCATTCCGCCCATGCCCGGTCCCATCTGCGTTTGTCCCGGTGCAAGCGATCCGGGTGACGGGGCGCTTTGCTGCGCATTCGCCACGGGAGCCGTGATTTGGAGGATAGCAGCAAGCACAAGGCCCGCCGTCGGGGTGAAGAAGCGCATGGCATCTCTCCTTACAATTCGACGCGCTGGGAGGTCTCAGCGCGCGACGACGCAAAGTCTGGAGAAGATGTACTTGGAGGGCCGCCGGAACCTCTTTGATGTGGGTTAAAGAATGCCGAGGGCGAATGGCGCATCGAAATCGGACAAAGGAATGTCATGACCCGAGCGTCGTTCACACCCGACCCCATAGCCCAAGGCGCCGTCCTCGTTGCCGAGCGCCGTCAGGCCGCCCCGTCCGGATTCGCGGCCTTTGAGGGCGCTTCCTCTTACGCGCATCCCTACGATGCGCAGCCAGAGATAAGTGCAGGCGCGGAGCCAGCATCCGAACAGCTCGAGCGGCGGACTTCAGCCCCGAAACCGGCAAGGCGGTTGGGCGAGAGATGGAACCTGTGGCTCTTGCTAGGCCTCCTTCGGCAGATCATTCGCGTCGGCAGCCTAACGATCATCGATCCCGCAGGAGAGTCCCACACCGTTGGTCGCGGGGAGCCTTCGGTCACGGTGCGCATTTCCAGGTGGCGGACCGCCCAGCGGATCGCCCTCAACCCTGACATGGCGTTCGGCGAAGCGTTCATGGATGGAACGCTGCGCGTCGAAAAGGGTGACGTCGCCGGCTTGCTCGACCTGTGCCTTAAGAACCTTGCTTTGCAGAAGGGGCACTGGATTCAACGAATACGGCAAAAGGTTCGCCACGCTTTGCGGCGTATCGCACAACATAATCCAGTGGCCGTCGCTCGCGCAAATGTCGCGCACCATTACGATTTGTCCGATAGACTCTACGAATTGTTCTTGGATGCCGATAAGCAATATTCCTGCGCCTACTTCAGATCACCTGATGATCCGCTCGAAGTCGCTCAGGCCCAGAAGAAGCGGCACATTGCCGAAAAGCTTCTCCTGCGCGCTGGTCAAACTGTTCTCGATATCGGCTCCGGCTGGGGAGGGCTGGCTCTTTATCTCGCCGAGCATGCCGGCGTCGACGTTACAGGCATCACCCTTTCCACGCGACAGCACGACTACGCAGCCAAGCGCGCGGCGGAGTCCGGAGTTCCCGAGCGCGTGCGCTTTCACCTGCAAGATTATCGGCACGCGACCAATACCTACGATCGGATTGTGTCCGTTGGGATGTTCGAGCATGTTGGAGTCGGACATTATCGCGAATACTTCCGCAAGATCGCGTCTCTTTTGACCGACGAGGGCGTCGCGCTAGTGCATACCATCGGCGCGGCCGATGGTCCCGGTGCCGCACATCCTTGGATCGAGCGCTACATCTTCCCGGGCGGCTATACGCCCGCGCTATCCGAAATCGTGCCGATGATTGAGCAAGCCGGCCTTTGCATCACGGATATCGAGGTGCTGCGCTTGCACTATGCCGAAACCCTCAAAGCATGGCGTCAGCGCTTTATGGCAAACCGTCATAAGCTCGAGCCGGTCTACGATGATCGCTTCTGTCGGATGTGGGAATTCTACCTGGCGGGATGCGAGGCCGGGTTCCGCCACTCCGGCCTTGTCGTCTTTCAAATTCAACTCGCGAAACGTATCGACGCGGTCCCAATCACACGGGACTACCTCACTCGCTCTTCGTGCCGCTCAGGTGCATCCGATCTCGGCGAGATTCCCGTTCATTCGATGACACCGCAGCCGACAGAGTTCTCGTCCTCCTCTCCCGACCCCGCGGCGGTCGGACTTGACCCAACTCAATGCCCATCAGGCTATCCGGGGCATCATTAGTTCAAATCGTGAAGGAGATCGTCATGGCGTGGCTCAGTCAAAATTGGCTCTGGATCGTCGGTGCAATTGCGCTGTTCCTGTTCATGAGCCGCATGGGCGGTTGCGGAATGGGCCGCAGCAGACGCTCCCCGGAGCATTCGGACAGAAGCGACGACAGGACACCGATCACAAACGATCAAGGATATCGTCCGGTGTCCGATCCCGTCAGCGGGCACAGCCTCGCCTCAACCGGCGCACGGATTTCCAGCGTTTATCACGACCGCGCCTACTTTTTCGAAAGCGCCGAGAACCGGAACGAGTTCGAGGCGCATCCTGAGAAGTATGCCGGATCGTCATCTGACCAGGGCGTTCCTGTCGGAGCGGCGCCTTCAGATCAACGGCAGCGACATCACCATCGCGGCTGCTGATATTTGGCCTCCGTGACCGACGATGCTGCCGGAAAAGTATGTATGGCTGATCTGGGCAAGTGCATTTCTCGTTCCTTGGCTTGCGTTGCGTCTTTATTATCGGCGTCTAGGCCGTCTCATGACGTTAGCCAGCGTCCTGACGATGCCCTTCGGACTTACCGAACCGATCTTCGTGCCCCGATACTGGAACCCGCCGAGTCTCTTCGACTTGGCGTGGAGAACAGGATTTGACATCGAGAGTCTTATCTTTTGCTTTGCCTTGGGCGGCGTCGGAGTCGTCCTGTACGTTGCGCTCATGCGCCAAGCGCTGGCGCCGATCCGACTGGCGGAGCGACATGCGCACCGCCACCGATATCATCGGGTGGCGCTCCTCGCTCCGGTTATCGCCTTTCCAGCACTTTACCTCCTCGGATGGAATCCGATCTATCCCGCGATCCTCGCGATGTTGCTCGGCGGCGCAGCAACGGTCGCGTGCCGCCCCGATCTCATGCAAAATACTCTTGCCGGAGGCGCGTTGTTCGCCAGCTACTATGCATTGTTTATGCTTCTTTTGGAGTGGTCAGCACCGGGATATATCAATCGGGTCTGGAATCTCGCCGATCTCTCAGGCCTTTTTGTCGTGGGTATTCCCGTGGAAGAGTTGCTGTTCGGTTTCGCCTTCGGTCTTTATTGGAGCGGAATCTACGAACATCTCGCCTGGCGTCGCGTGGCGCCGGCCGCCGTCGCTCGCGCGCACCACGCCTAGACCGGCTCTGCCAGTTTACAACGTCGCTTTGTCGAACGCGGCCCGGCCTATAATCTCGTTCGGCCCACCAGACGAAGCGACTGACCGAAGCCGGAATAGCCGAACTTCGCGCGCGTGTATGCGATGTCGGGAGTCTTAGGAGGCGCGGCGATGGAGACGGATGGTCAGGTCACTGCCGTTCGAGGGGCGGTAATCGACATCGTCTTTCATGATGCGGCTTTGCCGGACATCAACGACTCCGTCTCGATCCGCGATCAGGAAAGCGGCGTAGTCATCGCAGAAGTGCAGGCCCATCTCAACGAGACGACCGTCAGAACCATCGCGCTGCAGGCAACCACGGGGCTGAGGCGAGGCGATCCGGTCAAGAAAATCGGCGGGCCGATTGCCGTGCCGGTCGGTGACGCAGTGCTCGGGCGGTTGCTCGATGTTACCGGGCGGATCGGCGACAAATTGGGCGAGCTTCCCGCCGACGTTCCACTCAGACCCATTCACCGCGCCGCGCCGTCGCTCGCCCGGCAGACCGGCGCCACGAACCTGTTCGCCACCGGCATCAAGGTCCTCGATCTCCTGACGCCGCTCGCGCAGGGCGGCAAAGCAGCCATGTTCGGCGGCGCGGGTGTCGGCAAGACAGTCCTGGTGATGGAGCTGATCCACGCCATGGTGGCTACATACCAAGGCATCTCGGTGTTTGCTGGAGTCGGCGAGCGATCGCGCGAAGGCCACGAGATGCTGCTCGACATGACCAACTCGAAAGTGCTCGACCGGACCGTTCTCGTCTATGGCCAGATGAACGAGCCGCCCGGAGCGCGTTGGCGTGTGCCGATGACGGCAATCACCATTGCCGAGTATTTCCGCGATGAAGGCCACCGGAACGTGCTGCTGCTGATGGACAATATCTTCCGCTTCGTCCAGGCGGGCTCCGAAGTGTCCGGGCTCCTCGGCCGGCTGCCTTCACGAGTCGGATACCAGCCCACGCTCGCGAGCGAGGTCGCAGCACTTCAGGAGCGCATCACCTCGGTCGGCGGCGCCGCCGTCACAGCCATTGAGGCCGTCTACGTGCCGGCCGACGACTTCACGGATCCAGCGGTGACGGCCATCGCCAGCCATGTCGACAGCATGGTTGTGCTTTCGCGCAGCATGGCCGCTGAAGGAATGTATCCAGCGGTGGATCCGATCGCTTCGTCCTCGATCCTCCTCGATCCGCTGATCGTCGGGCAACAACACGTCGATGTAGCCAACGAGGTGCGGCAGACCATCGAGCACTATCGCGAACTGCAGGACGTTATCTCGCTGCTTGGCGTCGAGGAACTTGGCGCCGACGACCGGCGCATCGTCCAGCGAGCCCGACGCCTCCAGCGCTTCCTCACCCAGCCGTTCAGCGTCACGGAAGCGTTTACCGGCGTGGCCGGCCGTTCCGTGGCGGTCACCGACACCGTCACTGGATGCCGCGCGATCCTCGCCGGTGAATGCGACGATTGGCAGGAAAGCTCGCTCTATATGATTGGCACGCTCGATGAGGCCCGGGAGAAGGAGAGCGCTGCACGCCAGTCCAGTCCCGCGCAGAATCTCGCCACGCCGGTCCGGAAGCAACCCGCATGAGCGCGCCGCTGCACCTCACCATCACGACCCCCTCGATGGTTCTCACGGACCGGATGGACGTGCTTTCGGTGCGAGCGGAGGACGAAAGCGGCGGCTTCGGCATCCTGCCCGGCCATGCTGATCTGCTAACGGTGCTGCCACCGTCGGTGATACGGTGGCGCGCCCGGGACCGCGTCGAGCGCTACTGCGTGGTCGGCGGTGGAGTTCTCACCGTGACGGCCGGACGGGACGTGGCTATTGCCTGCCGCCAGGCGACGCTAGGTGACGATCTCGCCCAACTCGAAGCGGACGTGGCGGCCATGCGCACAGCCGACGCGGACGCCGACCGGCGCGCGCGCGTTGAGCAGACGCGCCTGCATGCTCATGCCGTGCGCCAGCTCATACGGTATCTGCACCCAAATGAGACTACGGGCGCGCAGACTACCGAAGCCCACGCTGAGGCCATTCTCGGCAAGGATGCTTCATGAGCGCCCCGCAAACGACACCCAATTCTGACCACATGACACAGGCCGCACGGCAGGCGGCCGAGCGTGCGGCCGAGGGTGAGAAGGTTCCCGAGCCTTCGCTTGGCGCGCGGCTTGGCCAGATCGGTGTGCTCGGTTGGGCCATCGTTGTTCCGACCTTGCTCGCGCTGCTTGCCGGCCGCTGGCTCGATCGCACCTTCGCGACCGGCGTGTTCTTTTCGGCGCCGCTGATCATGATCGGTGCGGGCATCGGGCTGTGGTCAGCCTGGAAATGGATGCACCGCCCATAATGACGAACATCCTGAACAGCATGGATGTGGCAACGACAGCGCACATCGTTCTTGGATTCGCCGCGGGAGCGCTTGTGGGCGTGCTGCACTTCGCCACGCTGCGCTGGAGCACCGCACTTTATCTCGGCCGGAATTTCGCGCTCGCGCTCGGCCTGCAACTGGTTCGTCTCGGGGTTGTCGGGCTCGTACTGTTCCTGCTCGCGCATATCGGCGCCGTCACCCTGCTGGCCGGCGCGCTCGGCCTGCTCGCTGTCCGCCGCCCGTTTCTCCGGCGGGCTGGAGGCTGGTCATGAACTCGCCGCTAAAGCTTGAACCGTTGTTCCATGTCGGCCCGGTGGCGATCACATCGCCAGTGCTGGTGACCTGGGCGATCATGCTCGCCCTGGGCCTGTTCGCCCACCTCGCGACCCGCCGGCTCTCCCTGGAGCCCTCCCGGACTCAGGCCGCGCTCGAAGCCATGGTGAGCGCCATCGACAGCCAAATCGCCGACACCATGCAAGCCGACCCCGCGCCCTATCGCGCGCTGATTGGCACAATCCTTATCTTCGTCCTGATTGCCAACTGGTCCTCTCTCATTCCCGGCGTCGAGCCGCCTACTGCCCACATTGAGACCGATGCAGCACTCGCGCTCATCGTATTCTGCGCGACCATCGCCTACGGCGTGCGCGCTCAAGGGATCGCCGGCTATCTCAAAACCTTCGCCGAGCCGAGCTGGGTGATGATCCCGCTCAACCTCGTCGAACAGATCACCCGCACGTTCTCGCTCATCGTTCGCCTGTTCGGCAACATCATGAGCGGCGTCTTCGTCATCGGGATCATCCTGTCGCTCGCCGGCTTCCTCGTACCGATACCGCTGATGGCGCTCGATCTGCTCACTGGAGCGGTGCAGGCCTACATCTTCGCAATACTCGCTTGCGTGTTCATCGGCGCGGCTATCGGCGAACGCAAACCCTCAAGTAAAGCCTCAACGACGGAGCACGACACCCCATGAGCAACACAATCGAAATCGTCAGCATACTTGCCGCGGCGCTCGCGGTGTCCTTCGGCGCAATCGGCCCGGCGCTGGCCGAAGGCCGCGCGGTGGCCGCGGCGATGGATGCCATCGCCCGGCAACCGGAGGCGGCGGGAACGCTGTCGCGCACGCTATTCGTCGGTCTAGCCATGATCGAGACGATGGCGATCTACTGCCTCGTCATCGCGCTTCTCGTGCTCTTCGCCAACCCCTTCATCAAGTGAGTCTCTGCGCGCGATGCAAATCGACTGGTGGACACTCGGCCTGCAAGCGGTCAACGTCCTCATCCTCATCTGGATCCTGAGCCGGTTCCTGTTCCGGCCCGTGGCCGCGATGATTGAGCAGCGGCGCGCAGCGGCGGCAAAGTTGATCGACGAAGCGCGAACCGCGCATGAACAGGCCGCGGCCGAACTGCAAAAGGCCGTACAGCAGACCGCGGGCCTCGATCTTGCGCGCAGCGAAGCGCTGAAAAAGATTGCTGGCGAGGCCGACGCCGAGAAACAGGCCATTCTCGCTGCCGCGCGCGCGGAGGCCGACCGGCTGCGCGCTGCAGCCGACTCCGACATCGCGCGCGCAAGCCAGAACGCAACCGAGGCTCACGCCGCCCGCGCCAGCCAGCTCGCCGTCGACATAGCGACGAAGCTTTTCGCGCGGCTTCCCGATGCCGCACGCATTGCGGGCTTCATCGATGGCCTTGCCGAAGGCATTGCCGCCCTGCCAGCCCCGATCCGTGCCGATATCGGTAGCACGCCGATACGGCTGAAGGCCGCCCGTATGTTAACCGCCGATGAGACGCAAGCATGCCGACAGCGATTGTCGCAGGCGCTCGGCGGCCGCCCGATCGACATCGAAGTCGAGGTCGATCCCGCACTGCTCGCCGGCTTGGAGATCGACATGCCGCACGCTGTCGTGCGCAACAGTTTCCGCGCAGACCTCGACCACGTCGCAGCGGCCTTGACGCAATCGGCTCCCACGCAACCCGGACGACAGGGGCCGCGACCATGACCGATCCCCGCGCCGCTGGCGACGACACCGCCGACCAATGGCTAGCCGAGAGTCGGCAGCGATTATCGCACACACCTCTCGCGCCGGAAGCGGCGTCCATCGGTCGGGTCGAACGGGTCGCCGACGCTATCGCCCAGATCTCGGGTCTGCCTGAAGTACGCCTCAACGAACTGTTGCACTTCGAACGCGGACAAACAGGATTCGCGCTGACGCTCGACGCTCACGCGATCAGTGCCGTCGTCCTCGACGGAACGACAGCTATCGAGGCCGGTTCGCACGTGTCACGTACCGGCGCAGTTATGCAGGTCCCAGTGGGGCCGGACCTGTTGGGGCGCATCGTCGACCCGCTCGGCCGGCCGCTCGATGGCGGCGAGGCGATCGTCGCGGAGGCTTGGCAACCGCTTGAACGGCCGGCGCCGGCGATCATCCAACGCGACCTGGTCTCGCAGCAGGTCGACACGGGCATTCTGGTGGTCGACGCCCTGTTCACCCTTGGGCGGGGACAGCGTGAGCTTATCATCGGTGATCGGGCCACCGGCAAGACATCGATCGCCGTCGACACGATCATCGCCCAAAAGGCCTCGGACATCATCTGCATCTATGTCGCGGTCGGACAGCGGGCGACGGCAGTGGAACGGGTAATCGAAGCCATCCACCAGCATGGCGCCCCCGAACGCTGCATTTTCGTCGTCGCTTCCGCAGCCGCCTCTTCGGGCCTGCAATGGATAGCGCCGTTTTCCGGCATGACGATTGCCGAGTATTTCCGCGACCGCGGTCAACACGCCTTGATCGTGATCGACGACCTGACCAAGCACGCCGCGACCCATCGTGAGCTTGCACTGCTGACCCGGGAGCCAGCAGGCCGCGAGGCCTATCCGGGCGATATCTTCTATCTGCACGCCCGCCTACTCGAACGCGCCGCCAAACTTTCGGACGAGCTAGGCGGCGGATCGCTGACGGCTTTGCCGATCGCTGAGACCGATGCGGGCAATCTCTCAGCCTACATTCCGACCAATCTGATTTCGATCACCGACGGGCAGATCGTCCTCAACAGCCGGCTCTTTGCGGCGAACCAGCGTCCGGCGGTCGATGTCGGCCTAAGCGTGAGCCGCGTCGGCGGCAAGGCGCAGCATCCCGCGCTCCGGCAAGTGTCCGGGCGAATCCGGCTCGACTATTCTCAGTTCCTTGAGCTGGAAATGTTCACCCGCTTCGGCGGCATCGCCGACACGCATGTCAAAGCGCAGGTAACCCGTGGCGAGCGCATACGCGCGCTGCTCCAACAGCCGCGCTTTGCACCGCTTCGCCCTGCCGACCAGGTCGCGTTGCTTGCGGCACTTGATGCTGGCGTGCTCGACGAGCTCTCGATGACGTCAATCGCCGAGCTTCGCGCTCGCCTGCCTGGCCACCTCGACGCCACCATGCCCGACGCCGTCAAAGCGCTGGCTACAAACGCAATGCTCGACAAAGCCGTGCGCGACGGATTTGCCGATGCGGTACGCGCATTGGCGGGAACCTTGCGGGAGACCCCGCCGTGACGGAGCGACTCAGCGATGTCTCCGTCCGCATCGGATCGGTGCAACAGCTCTCCGCAGTCATCACGGCGATGCGCGGCATCGCGGCAGCGCGTTCGCGCGAAGCGCGCAGCCGGCTCGATGGGGTGCGCGCCTATGCGAAAACGATCGCCGAGGCGATCGGCCAGGCCCTGGCTTATTTGCCCGCCCGACCACCCGCGGCGACCCGCGCGTCGGAAAGCCGCCACGGCATCGTGGCCTTCTGCGCCGAACAGGGATTTGTGGGCGCCTTCAACGAACGCGTCCTTGACGTCGCTCAGAACCTAATGGCGCGGGAGCCGGATCACGCGTCGCATTTGATGCTGATCGGAGATCGCGGGCTGATGTCCGCGGCAGAACGTGGACTTGCCGTGGCATGGTCCGCGCCGATGGTCGCTCACCCCGCACAAGCGGCCTCCCTCGCCAACCGGATCGTCGAAGAGGTCTATCGACAGCTCGATACTGCCCAGATGACCCACATCACCATTGTTCATGCCGGACCAGAACCATCCGCCGCCATCGAAATTCGCGAGAAAGAGATCATCCCATTCGACTTCGGACGATTCCCGCCCGCAAAGCGCCCCCAGCAACCCCTGTTCACACTTCCGCCCGACGTCCTGCTGGCGCGGCTCGCCGAAGAATACATTTTCGCTGAGCTCTGCGAGGCCATCATGCTGTCCTTCTCGGCCGAGAACGAGGCGCGCATGCGGGCTATGATCAACGCCAAGAGCAACGTCACGAGAACGCTGGACGAGCTAATCGCTCGATCGCGTCAATTGCGGCAGGAGGAGATCACCAACGAGATCCTTGAGCTCGAGAGCGGAGAGAGTGAACTACCCTAAGCGCGGCTTGCAAAACCGATCAAGCCAACACCAAGTTCAACACTGACCTGCAGCGCCAATCGTCCCGTCCACCGTGCATGGTCCCAGCATGTGAACTCCCTTGGGTTCACGAGCCGCCGGATTGGGCCGCGGATTCTTTGATCCAGATTAAAGGCGGCTTCGCCCGACTATGCGATTTTGCTGGTCTGGAGAGGTAATCCGGCCGTTAGCGGACGCCCTTCCAAGATCGGCGAAGGACCAATGATGGCGCAAGACCTATCTTATAAGGCTCAAACAACGGCGCCAATTGGATCGGCGGCGATCGATATTGGCCTGCGGCAATATATGCTGCGTGTCTACAACTACATGGGCGCCGGCTTAGCGCTGACTGGTCTTATCGCTTATTTCGGCGCGAGCAGCGGCTTATACGCCTCCATTTCCAGAGGTCCGTTGTTCTGGGTCGTATTGCTGGCCCCCTTGGCGCTCGTCTTCTTCCTCAGCTTCCGCATCAATCGCATGAGCCTCAGCGCCGCCCAGCTCAGCTTCTGGGCCTACGCCGGGCTCGTTGGATTGTCGCTCTCCGGCATCTTCCTCGTTTACACTGGCCAGAGCATCGCCCGGGTATTTTTCATCAGCGCCGCGACATTTGGCGCGACCAGCCTGTACGGCTACACCACGCGCGCCGATCTGTCCCGTTTCGGCTCGTTCCTGTTCATGGGACTCATCGGCATCGTCATCGCCAGCTTGGTGAATGTGTTTCTGAAATCCTCGGGATTGCAATTTGCCATTTCGATCATCGGCGTCCTGGTTTTCACTGGCCTCACGGCCTATGACACGCAGCGGATAAAGGGCATCTACGCTGCGGGTGATGACGATATTGTCGCTGGCAAGAAGGCCATCATGGGTGCTCTCGCCCTCTATCTCGATTTCCTCAATCTCTTTTTGATGCTGTTGCAGCTCGTCGGCGACCGCCGCCGCTAAGTCGCGCACCCTCCTTTCGGATGAGACCATGGGCAAGAACCACAAGAAGGATCGGAATCGGCCGCCCGACGTCGACTACGAAACGACGCTTCGGACGCTGCAGATCGAACTCGTGAAGATCGAGCGCCACATCATCAAACATGGCCACCGGCTCTTGGTAGTCTTCGAGGGGCGGGACGGCAGCGGCAAGGATGGCACGATCAAGCGCATCGTCGAGCATCTCAGCCCACGCGAGACCCGCGTCGTCGCCCTTGGCAAGCCATCCGAGCGCGACAATGCTTCTTGGTACTTTCAGCGTTACGTGGGCCACCTGCCCATGGCACAGGAAATGGTGCTCTTCAATCGAAGTTGGTACAATCGCGCTGGCGTCGAGCGGGTCATGCGGTTCTGCAACGACCAGGAGTATGAAAGTTTCATCGACGCCGTCCTTCCGTTCGAGCATATGCTCATCGGCAGCGGCATCCAGATTGTCAAATACTACCTCGACATCAGCAAAAAGGAACAGAAAAAGCGTCTGAAAGCGCGCCGTGACGATCCGCTGAAGCAATGGAAAATCAGTCCCATTGATAAAGTGGCGATCGAGCATTTTGATGACTACACGCAGGCTCGCGATGAAATGTTGACCCGCACCTCAAGTCCCCTGTCTCCCTGGATAATCGTCCGCGCAGACGACAAGCACAGCGCGCGGCTCAACGTCATCCGGGATCTGCTGTCGCGGCTGGCTTGCCCCGAGACCGAGAAGCACCTCGCGATACCCGATCCGGAGGTCGTTTTCGCGTACGATCAAGCGCACTCCAGAGCCGGCTTGCTCGCGGCTTAAACCGGCCCTGGCGAGCTCACTTCGGCTCGCCGAGATGACCGAGCGGATGCAAAATCCCCAGCACCTTGCGCGCCTCATTTGGATCCCCTCACCATGCTTTGAGGAGCCCGAAGACCATCGGCGTATCGATGAAACCCGGGTGGATCGTGTTCACGCAGATGTTGGAACCCGCCTTCGCGCAACCAAGCGCAGCCGATTTTGAATCTGTCGTGTCGCCCAGCGATCTTCCGACCCAAACTGACCATATGCTGCCCAACCGGATCGTCCTATTTCTGACCGGACCTATCCTACGAACCGCCCTGCTTCAACGACCACTTTTCACGCCGCACCTCAGATCTCATCCTCTGGTCGTGCGTGATCGTGATGAGCCGGGACGAGCGCCTCTCGAAAGTGACGGAGCTATGCGCGTTCCCGCGAGCCTTTGGCGGAGGTGCAGGTGGCAGAGAGCAAATTTCTCACTACGGAAGAAGTCTCGGAAAGATACCGCGGCCAGATCTCTGTCGGCACGCTCCGCAATTGGCGGGCTCAGCGGGTCGGTCCACCATACATCAAGATTGGCAAGTCCGTGCTTTACCCCGTGCAAGGCCTGGACGAATGGGATAACAAGAACCTCGTGAACTGCCGTGCTTCACACAAACTCATGACAACTGAGAGTGAGCGAGAGTGATTGTCACGCACCTTCACGAGCTACCGATCCCAGACCCAGACCCCAACGAAGTGGCAGAACAGCAAGAAAGCCCGAAACATCAATTAGTTGGCCTCCGACCAACGGTTGGTGCACAACCACCCCTCGGGCGACCCCACGCCGTCCAAGGCCGACATCGCCGTCACCAAGGATATCGTCAACGCCGGCAAGCCGCTCGGCGTCACGGTGCACGACCACGTCATCATCGGCCGCGGCCGGCATACCAGCCTCAGGGATATGGGGTTGCTGGGTTAGCGGCTTGTTGCTTACTGCCCGGGTTCGAGCTTCAGATGCCGTTCGACCCGGCGCACGCGGTCTTCAAGACCGCTGTAATGGATGCCCTGGCTCGTGACGGCGCCGTGATAGTGCGCCACCTCCTGGCGCATCTCCGCCATTTGGGTCCGAAAATCGGCCATCTCCGCCCGAACATCACCCATCTGCCCGCGGAGCTCCTCGAGCTGACGACTATGCTCGGCGAGGATGCGGCTGTGGTCGTTGACCACCGCCAACACCTGGTCCAGCCGTGCCGACATCTGGGTCAGCAGCCGATAGATCGTGCCGATGTCGATGCCGTTGCCGCTTTGCGCCACGCGCGGACGCTCCTTTCGTTCCGGCAATACTACACGATTGTCGGCAGACGGCTATCGCTGCTTCCGCGCCAGCCGGGCGATGAAGCGGGCGTGGTCGATCACGCTGCGTTCGTGAAACCCTTCGCCGATCGGGTCTTGCTCGTCGCGGCAGGTGACCTTGAACCGCAGCGTCCGGCCGGCGATATCGACCAGCTCGACCTCGGCCGTCACCATCATGCCGATCGGCGTGGCGGCGGTATGCGTCATGTCGACCCGCGTGCCCACCGTGCGCTGCTCCGGCGCGAGATACGGCGCCAGCGCATGGACGCAGGTCCATTCGACAAAGGCGATCATCTGCGCGGTCGCGAAGACCGGCGGCATCTCGGTCGCGGGGGCGAAAATCCGCGCCTGTGCCGGCACCGACAGCGCCTCGCCGACCGTCAGCGTCGCGCTGTGACGCAAGCCCGGCTTGAGGTCGGCGAGACCGAGCGGCACCGGGTCAGCCCTTGTATTGCAGGATGGTCAGCCCGGCATTGACGTCGGTCAGGTACATCAAGCCGCTGGTGTCGACATAGACGTCGTTGGACTGGATCACCCTGGGCCGGTTCGGGCGCGGGTCGACCATCCGCTCCGGCGCCGGCGGCACGAAATGCGCGACCTCCTTGGGCTGGAACGCGTCGCTGATGTCGAACACCCGCACCCCGGCGTTCTGGTAGGTCGCGAAGATCAGCTCCTCGGTCTGCAGCGAGCCGGGCCGGTTTTCGTGCAGGTTATGCGGACCGAACTTCGCACCCTTCTTGCAGTAATCGATCTCCGACGGAGTCGGCAGCGTCGAGATCGATACCGGGTTGGTCGGGTCGCGCACGTCGAACACCCAGCAGCGCTGGATGCCGTTGGCGCAATCGTCGAGATTGCCCTCGTCGGCAAAGACCGCGAGGTTGCGCCCCGGCAGCGCCAGCGGGGTATGCGTGCCGCCGCCGAACGGCGGGCACCAGTTGCGGTGCGACAGGAGCTTGGGCGCGGTCGGGTCGGCCACATCGAGGATCGCCAGCCCGCCGTCGCGCCACGCAGTATAGGCCAGATTGCCGTGAACGATGGGATGGTGCAGCGCGTAACGCCTGCCCTTCCAGCCCGACGTCTCGCCGGCGGCGGTGTTCATGCCGGGCAGCCAGAAGCGGCCTACCACTTCGGGCCGGGTTGGATCGGCGATGTCGATGATCGCCAGCACATGGTCGGTAAAGCCCTGCCAATGGCACGAGGCATAGACGTAGCGCCCGCCGACATACCACATGCGGTGCAGCCCCAGCCCGTCGATCGGCATAAAGCCGATCTCGCGCGGCTCCGCCGGCTTCGCGATGTCGAACACGCGCATCCCGGCGGTAAAGCTCTTCTCGCGCCTGGTAAAGGTGTCGGTGATCGAGGCCCTGAAATAGTCGTTGGGGTCGGAATAGCCCTGCATCACCCAGATGTTCGGCGCGTTGACGGTCAGCAGCAGGTCGTCATGGGTCTGCAGGTGGAACGCCCGGGTGTTCGGCGGCGCGGCGAAGAAGCCGCAATTGCGCGGTTGCTTCGCGTCGCGCACATCGACGACGGTGAAGCCGTCGCTGAACATGTGGCCGATATAGGCGTAGCCGCGATGCACCATGATCTGCACGCAGTCGCCATGGCCGTCGAGTTCGTGATGCGCGACATAATCGATATTGCGGGCGGAATCGGGCGTCATCGCAGCTCCCTCAGGGCATTTTCCGCCAGCATAGCGCAGCGCCGCGGCGGCGCCGAGCCGCTCGGCCGAGCGGGAACCCGACGGGAAAGCGGCTTATTGCCGGCCTTTGACCGCATCCGCCCCTTTGCTGAAAGCATCTTCTATGGGGGTGATTTTCGAGGACGGTAGGACAGGGCTTGTTGAAGACGAAACGGGGGCGGCGGCCTGAGCCGCGCCGCGGTTCCCGAAAGACCAGGCGCCACCCCCAAACGCCAGCCATCCGCCCGCCGCCAAAATCACAGCAGCAGCACAAGCCGCCGCGATGAGCCAGGGTCCGCGCTGCGGCCGTCCCATATTGGCTGTTGCGCCGGCCACAGCGGGCGCCGCCGGTGGGGCCGTACTCGACGTCGCGTCGATCCCGGCCGTCGGCGCTTGCTGAGGCGCAGATTCCGCCTTGGTGACGTTTTCGATTTGCTGGATGACCCGCTGGATCGCCTGTTCCCAGTCTCCGAAAACATCGATCCATTGTCTGGTGGCGAGTTCGTAGGCGAAGGCATCGCCCGGCGCCACGTCTTCCACCCGCACCGGGATGACCACGAGGTTGCTCTGGCCCGCTAAAACGAGTTCCTTCTTGATTTCTTCCGAGTTGTTCGCGTTGCCGGAAAACACCAACACCATGACCCGGGCGCTGCGGATGGCGCCGACGATCTGGCTTTGGAAATTCTCTCCCGGGCCGATATCCCGGCTCGATATCCAGCACGCGAACCCGCGATTTTCAATCGCCGCACAAATCGCCTCGGCAGATTTCCGGTCCTTTGAGGAGTAGCTTATAAAGATCGGCATGGCTCTCGAACCTCGAAGGCCGCCCGGCGGCGTCTTTTAGTGATTATAACCGCCGCCTTGCCAATTGCCATCGCCAGGACAGTCACGCGAGGGGACCGGCCGGTTATTGGCCCGGCGACGATCCATGTTATCATCAAGAGACATCGCGAACGGTGTACCGGGGGGTATTCGTGATCCGCAAGTCCAGTATTTCGGCAGCGCTTTTGTTGTTGTCTGCAATGGCCGCGCATGCAGAAGATCTTGATATGACCAAGATCAAATGCAAAGACTTCATCTCAGCGCCTAAAGATCATATATCGATTATTCTCGCGTGGCTGGAGGGTTTTTACACTAAAGAGAGCGATCCGCCAATTATTTTCTCCGATAAGATGGCGAAAGATGCCAAAAATCTCAATACTTATTGCAATGATCACGGCGATGACAACATCGTGCACGCGGCCGACATGGTCATGCCGGTGAAGTGATTGCTGAATGGCCATGGCGGATGAGCGCGCAATACCAGATTCCGGGCTGCGAAGGCCGGAGGAATGGCTTGCGGCGGTGCGGCGGGATGAGCGGCAAGGCGAACTCTTTCGCGCCTACGACCTGGCGCGGCAAGGGCTGGACCAGTTTCCGGACGATCTCGCCCTGAAGCACAGGGCGGTCCTCTGCCTCGCCTCCTGCGGAGCCACCCGGAAGGCGGCCGAGGAACTCGTCCGGCTCGGCCTCGATCGGATGCCGGACCTGTCGCTGGCAACGCCGTTGGGCCTCGATATCGCCGCACTGCGCCCGCGGTTGCTCAAGGACAATGCGTTGGCGGCCGCGGAACCCGAGCGCGCGACCGCGTTCTCGGCAGCGGCGCAAGCTTACGAGCGCGTGTACCGGGAGGCGAAGCGGGCCGGCAGCAAGGAGGCCTATTACCCCGGCGTCAACGGCGCCAGCATGAACCTGCTCGCCGGTAACGGCGAGGCCGCCTGCGGATTGGCCAGGGAGGTGCTGGAGCAGCTTGCCGAACTGGGCGCGAGCGACAGGACATTTTACGAAGTGGCCAGCGAACTCGAGGCCCAAATCGTCCTCGGCGACCTGGAGAGCGCCGGGAAAACCATCTCGACCGTCAAGGCGAGAGCGCGAAGCAGCGCGCTTTCGGACTATCGCGGTCTGTCGAGCATGCTGCGCCAGCTCCGGCTCGTCATCGAGGCAAAGGGGTTGGGCGCGGAGTGGCTGGACGCTCTCGCGCCGCCGCGGGTCATCCATTTCCTGGGCCACATCGTCGCGCCGCCGGGGCAGCCGGGTCGGTTTCCCGCCGCGCAGGAGCCGCAGGTGAAGCAGGCGATCGCCGACATCCTCGGCCAACGCGATGTCGGCTTCGGCTACGGCTCTCTTGCGGCCGGAGCCGATATCCTGTTTGCCGAAGCCCTGCTGGACCATGGCGCAAGCCTGCACATCGTCCTGCCGTTCGATCGCGAGGAATTTGTCGACGTGTCGGTCCGGCCCGCCGGCGATCATTGGGTCGACCGTTTCGAGCGATGCCTCAAGGCAGCCGAGGCGAGCGGAACGGTCCGCTATGCCACCGACGACCGGTATCTCGGCGATGATCATCTCTTTGGCTATTGCAGCCAGCTGGCAATGGGGTTGGCGTTATTGCGCGCCCGCCACCTGTCGACCGCCGTCGAGCAGGTCGCCGTGTGGGACGGCGTCCTGCCGGCCGGACCGGTCGGCACCGCCGCCGATGTGTCGCTCTGGCGGCGTACCGGCATGCCGCAAACGCTGATCCCCGTCGGCAACGGGTTTCAGCCCGCGAACCACCCCCCGGGGCAGGCTCGCGGGGTCGAGCGGCGTATCCGGGCCATGTTGTTCGGCGACATCCACGGCTTCAGCAAGCTCACCGACGGACAGCTTCCCGATTTCATCGAGCATGTCCTTGCGACATCGGCCCAGGCCGTCCGTCCGTACCGGGAGAGCGGTGACATCCTGCTCGCAAATACATGGGGGGACGGGCTGTTTCTCGTTTTTGCCGACGCCGGCAGAGCCGCCGACTGTGCGCTTGCGCTGCAGGAGGCGTTGGGCCGGATCGACATGGCGGCGAACGGCCTGCCGGACGACATGGGTTTGCGTATCGGCTTGCATCTCGGACCGACCTACGCCGCGCAGGACCCTATTCTCGAACGCGACAATTTTTTCGGGGCGCATGTCAGCCGCGCCGCCCGGATCGAGCCTGTGACGCCGGAAGGCTGCATCTACGTGACGGAGACCATGGCCGCCGTGCTGGCGCTCAATTGTCCCGACACGCTGGCATGCGAATATGTCGGCAACACAGCGGCCGCAAAGCATTACGGCCAGATGCGAATGTTCCTGCTGGGTCGCGCGGCGAGCCGGTTATGATGCACGGATCGCATCAGGGAGAAGACCATGACCCAGGCCGCGCGTTTCCGCGAATTGCTGCGCCGCGACGGGATGATCGTCGCGCCGGGCGCCTATGACTGCATCACCGCGCGGATGATCGCGCGGGCCGGGTTCGACTGCGTCTACATGACCGGCGCCGGCACCGCCGCGACGCTCGGCTATCCGGATTTCGGTCTCGTGACGATGTCGGAGATGGTCGACAATGCCGGCCGCATCGCCGGCGCGGTGGAGCTGCCGGTCATCGCCGACGCCGATACCGGCTACGGCAACGAGCTCAACGTGACGCGCACGGTGCGCGAATACGAGGTGCGCGGCGTCGCCGGCATCCATATCGAGGACCAGGGCTTCCCGAAGAAATGCGGTCATCTCGACGACAAGGAGATCGTGCCGCGCGAAGACTGGCTGGCGAAGATCCGGGCCGCCGCGGCCGCCCGCCGCACGCCCGACTTCACCATCATCGCCCGCACCGACGCGCGTGCCGTCATGGGCTTTGACGAGGCGGTGGCGCGCGGCAACGCGGCGCTCGCCGCCGGGGCGGACATGGTGTTTCTCGAAGCGCCGCAGACCCTCGACGAGGTCGCCGCGGTGCCGCGCCTGGTCAAAGGCCCGTGCCTGCTGAACGTGGTGCGCGGCGGCAAGACGCCCGACCTCGACCTGCGCGAGGCCGAACGCCTGGGTTACAAAGTGGCGATCGTGCCGGGACTGTTGATCAAGAACGTTGTTGGCGTGTGTGAGCAGGCGCTGGCGGCGTTGCAGGCGACGCATCGCCATCCGCCATTGGCCAAAGAGATGACGGTGCGCGAGATGTTCCAGATTTCCGGCGCGGATGAATGGGACGCGCTGCGCACGGCTTTTCGTGACCCGGCAAGGCGCGACGCGGCGGAGTGACCCGGCCGCCTCCACGGCGTTGGCCGCCGTCGCGCCGGCGGCACCGACGCCGTTTCGCGGCTACTTCCTGCCCGAGGATTTGGCCGCCGACCGCTGGGTCCATCTCGCCGGCCTGATCCTGTGCACGATCGGCATCCCGCTGCTGCTCGACGAAGCGGGACATTCGGCGGGACGCGCCGTGTTCGGCGCCTGCGCCGCCTACGCGGTCACGCTGGCGATCCTGTTCGCCTGCTCGACGGCGTTTTACCATGTGCCGCTGCGGGTCGAGCGACGGCGGCTGCGCCAGCTCGACCATGCGGCGATCTTCCTGCTGATCGCCGGCACTTATACGCCCTTCACCGCGACGCTCTTGCCCGCTGCCGAGGCGGTGGCGACAACCGGGCTGATCTGGCTGGCCGCGCTCTGCGGCGCGATCTACAAATTGCGGCGCACACTGGCGTTCCCCGGATTTTCCACCGCCGGCTACGCCGTCATTTGCGGCACCGCGGCGGTGGGGCTCGCTCCGGTGCTGCACGCCGTCGATCCCGCCTCGCTGTTGCTGATCATCGGCGGTCTGGTGATCTACGGGTTCGGCGCGGTCGTCCGCACGCGCCGGTCGCTGCGCTACCGCAACACCATCTGGCACGGCATGGTGGTCGTCGCCGCCTCCTGCCATTACGCGGCGATCCTCCACGGCGTGGTCCTGAGCGGCCTGTGACGCGGGCTTGACCCGATTAGGTCAACTCAGGGAACACGTGGAGCCCGTCCGGGCCGAGCGGCAAAGGGCGGACGCTCGCCGATTCGGCCGGGTCGAGCGGGCCGTAGAGGTGGGGAAAGAGGTCGCCGCCGCGTGACGGCTCCCATTTGAGCCGGTCGCCGAGCCGCGCGGCATCGACCGCGACGAGCAGCAGCCCGTCCTGGCCGGCACGATGCCGGCACGCGCTCTCGACGATCTGCGCCGCGGTCGAGAAATGGATAAACCCGTCGGCCCGGTCCTGCGACGAACCGTGGTAGGCGCCGCTCGGCACCGCCGCCGACCACTCGTCGGCGCGGCACATATGGTAGATCATCCGGCTCATGTCCGCAGGCTATCCGAGCATCGCCGCCGACGCCACGCGCATTCTCGCGCCGCGCGCGCCGGCGCTGGTCGCCGGGTTCCGCGAGGTGGTGTGGCTGTCGCCGGACGGCGAGATCGAGGCGATCGCGGCGGACACGGCAAAGGCCCGCCTCGCGCACGAGACCGCGATGGTCTGCCATGCGCGCGCGACCGCGAAGCGGCTCGACATGCCCGGTTTTGCCGCGCTCGACCTGTTGGAGCTGTTCGCCTTTGTGCGGCCGGCGCGGTTTTGCGTGCCGACGCCGCGCGGGCTGGCTGCCGCGCTCGGCCTGCCGCCGCCGGAGAGCCCGGCCGCTTCCTGCGTCGCGCTGGTCACCGCGGCGCGGGCGCTGCTGCAGGAGCTGGGGCAGGAGACCGACCCGAACGCCCGCGCCCTCGCCGAGAGCGCGGAGCGCGCCGGCTGGGCCTGGGGACCGGCGGTGCTGGCGGCGCTGCCGGCGAGCGATCCGCGGCGCGCGGTCGGGCTGCGCGCCTGGCAGGCGCTGGACGAGTGGCAGGAGCGGGCCCCGCCGCCGCCCCCCGGCAACGCGCCGGTGCGGCCGGAGGAGGCGCGGCACCGGCTGGCGGCACTGCTCGGCGAGCGCGCCGAGACCCGCCCGCAGCAGGCGGATTACGCCGCCGCGGTCGCCGACGCCTTTCTGCCGCGGCAGCATCCCGATCAGCCGCAGGCGGTGCTGGCCGAGGCCGGCACCGGCGTCGGCAAGACGCTCGGCTACATCGCGCCGGCGAGCCTGTGGGCCGAGAAAAACCAGGGCACGGTGTGGATTTCGACCTATACCCGCAACCTGCAGACGCAGATCGCCGCCGAGCTCGACCGGCTCTACCCCGAGCCGGTGCAGAAGCGGCGCCGCGTCGTGGTGCGCAAGGGGCGCGAGAATTTTCTTTGCCTGCTGAATTACGAGGACGCGGTGCGGGCGACCCTGTCGCGCGCGCAGCCTTCGGTGCCGCTGGCGCTGATCGCGCGCTGGGTGCTGGCGACCGCGGCGGGCGATCTGGTGGCCGGCGATTTTCCCGGCTGGCTGGCCGAGCTGATCGGCGGCTACCGCGTCGCCGCGCTGGCCGACCGGCGCGGCGAATGCGTCCATTCGGCGTGCCAGCATTACCGCAAATGCTTTGTCGAGAAGAATGTCCGCGCCGCGCGCCATGCGCGGCTGGTGGTGGCGAACCACGCGCTGGTCATGGCGCAGGCGGCGCTCGGCGGGCTCGACGACGGCAATGTGCCGAGCCGCTATGTCTTTGACGAGGGCCACCACCTGCTGGAGGCGGCCGACTCGGCGTTTTCGGTGCGGCTGTCGGGGCGCGAGGGGCGCGAGTTGCGGCGCTGGCTCCTCGGCGCCGAGGCGACGCGCTCACGCGCCCGCGGGCTGCAACGGCGGATCGGCGACCTGCTGGAGGCCGACGAGGATGGCCACAGGCTGCTGGTCGACGCCCTGGTCGCGGCCCGCATCCTGCCGGCGGACGGCTGGCACCAGCGCATTGCCGCGGGCGGCGGGCTGCCGGGGTTCGAGAGCTTTCTCGGCCTGGTGCGCCAGCAAGTACTGGCGCGCGCCAGCGGACCCGACGCCGGCTACGGCCTCGAAGCCGAGGCGCGGCCGCCGATCGACGGGCTGATCGACGGCGCCGGCCGGCTCGCCGAGGGGCTCGACCGGCTGGCGGCGGCGCTGCTGCGGCTGTCCGGCATGCTGCGCAAGCAGCTCGAGGACCCGGAGAACCCGCCCGATCCGACGACGCGGCAGCGGCTCGACGCCGCGATCCGCGGCATCGAGCGCCGCGCCGGCATCCAGCTTGGCGCCTGGACCGCGCTGCTGCGCGATCTCGCCGAGCCGGCCGCGCCGGACACCGTCGAGTGGCTGGCGCTCGACCGGTTCGAGGGCCACGAGAACGATATCGCCGTCAGCCGCAACTGGGTCGATCCGGGCATCCCCTTCGCCCGCTACGTCGCGCAGCCGGCGCACGGCATCGTCGTCACCTCCGCGACGCTGACCGACGGCGAGGCCGACCCGGCGCTTGCCTGGCGCCTCGCCGAGGCGGCAAGCGGTCTGCGGCATCTCGCGGCCAGCCCCCGCGCCGCGCGCATCGCCTCGCCGTTCGACTATGCGGCGCAGACCCGGATCGTCATCGTCAACGACCTCCCGCGCGACGATCTCGGCCAGGTCGCGGCCGGGTTCGCGGCGCTGATGCAGGCGTCGGGAGGCGGCGCGCTGGGCCTGTTCACCGCGATCAGCCGGCTGCGCGTCGTGCACGAGCGCATCGCGCCGGTGCTGGAGGCGCAAGGACTGCCGCTCCTCGCCCAGCATGTCGACGCGATGTCGCCGGCGACGCTGGTCGACATCTTCCGCGCCGAGGAAAACTCCTGCCTGCTCGGCACCGACGCGGTCAGGGACGGCGTCGACGTGCCGGGCCGCTCGCTGCGGCTGATCGTCTTCGACCGCGTGCCGTGGCCGCGTCCCGATATCCTGCACCGCGCGCGCAAGCCGGTGTTCGGCGGCGCCGGCTACGAGGACCACATCGCCCGGCTCCGGCTGCGCCAGGCCTACGGCCGGCTGATCCGCCGGGCCGACGATCGTGGCGTGTTTGTCGTGCTCGACCGGCAATTGCCGTCCCGGCTCCTCGCCGCGTTCCCGGACGGCGTGCCGGTCGCGCGCTTGCCGTTGAACGAAGCCGTCGAGCAGACCGCGCGCTTTCTCGACGATGCCTGACCGCCCCTGGGCTTGACGGTCCTCGGGCTTGACGGCGCTTGGGCTTGACGGCGCTTGGGCTTGACGGCGCTTGGGCTTGACGGTCCTCGGGCTTGACGGTCCTCGGGCTTGACGGCGCTTGGGCTTGACCAGCGCCGCGGGCGTCGTCAACTGTCCGCGCAACGCAGCAAAAAGGACCCAAGATGCTCGATCCTCACGGTGCGCTGGTCTACACGATGGTGATCGTCACCGGCGCCGAAAGCCGCATGTCCAAGACCGAGCGCAACATCATCGGCGACATCGTCGGGCATCTGCCGGTGTTTCACGGCTTTGACCGCGGCAAGCTCGCCGAGCACCTGAACGCCTGCGCCGAGTTGATGAGCCGCGAGGACGGGCTCGAAGCCACCCTCGCCGCGATCAAGGAGGCCTTGCCGCCGCGGCTGCGCGAGACCGCCTATGCGATCGCCTGCGACCTTGTCGCATCCGACGGCTCGGCCAGCCAGGAGGAGCTGCAGATACTCGAGCTGCTCCGGCAAGACCTCGACATCGACCGGCTCAT
This sequence comes from Allostellaceae bacterium, assembly GCA_035550515.1. Taxonomy (GTDB): domain Bacteria; phylum Pseudomonadota; class Alphaproteobacteria; order ATCC43930; family CGMCC-115725; genus DATARH01. The sequence goes on along the minus strand of DASZOZ010000055.1, from coordinate 56,104 downwards.
CGCCGCCGCCATCGAGCGCGGCACCCGCGCCCGCTTCCAGGAGATCTAGGCGGTTAACCCCGCCGAATGGCGCGAGCCTACGCGGCCAGCTCGCGTGACGCGGCGGCCGGTGCGGCCCCGGCCGCGGCGGCGGGCATGGTGATGGTGACGGTCGTGCCGTGGCCGAGCTCGCTGGCGAAGTCGATGCGCCAGCCATGCAGCTCGACCAGCGACTTGGTCAGCGCGACCCCGAGCCCCGTGCCTTCGGTGCTCGCGGCGTGCGGGTTGTCCTCGGCGCGGAAGAACGGCGTGCCGAGCTTCGCCAGGTGATCGGCCGACATGCCGTAGCCGGTATCGATGACCTGCAGCAGCGCGTCGTCGCCTTCGCGCGACAGGCGCACCGTCACGTGACCGCCGGGCGGGGTGAATTTCACGGCGTTGCCGATCAGGTTCAGCACGATCTGCTTGAACGCGCGCCGGTCGGCGGTCAGGGTCGCCGGCGCCTCGCAGATGTCCAGCCCGACCGCGACCTCGCCCCGTTCGGCGCGCGGCCGGATCATGCGCAGCGTCTCCTCCAGCTCGGCCGCGAAGGCGAACGGCTCGCGCTGCAGCGCCCGGTGTCCCGCCTCGATCTTCACCATGTCGAGCATGTCGCTGATCAGGTCGTGCAGGAACACGCCGGAACGGTGGATGTCCTGGGCGTATTCGAGATAACGCGGCGAGCCGAGCGGTCCGAAGATGCCCTGCGTCATGACCTCCGAGAAGCCGATGATCGCGTTGAGCGGCGTGCGCAGCTCGTGGCTCATCCGGCCGAGGAAATCCGACTTGGCGCGGTCGGCGCGCTCGGTGGTGGTCAGCGCCGCCGCCAGCGCCTGCCGCGAGCCTTCGATCCGGCTGAACTGGATCGCCAGCGTCGTGAACAGAAAGGCGAAGACGATCACCGCGCAGCCGGTGCCGATGCCGATAAACGCCGCCTGGCGGCGCCAGGCGGCCAGCGTCTCGTATTTCGGCACCGTCACCGTGATGACCAGCGGGTAGTCCTTGACCGGGGCCACCGCGATCTCGCGCAGCACGTTGTCGAGATAGCCGGACGCCTCGTAAGTCCCGCCGCCGCTTGCCGCCAGATCATACCAGGGCGAGCCCGGCTTCACCTTTGTGCCCAGCATGCCTTCGATGCCGGGGTGGCGGAACAGCAAGGTGCCGTCACGCCGGAAAATCGCGACCGAGCCGTCCTCGGGCAGATCGATGGTCTTGTAGAACTCGTCGAGATAGCGGAGCTCGATCATTGCCTGGACGGTGCCGAGAAATACCCCGGCCCGGCTTTCGATGGGGCGCGAGATGAACAAAGCCCACCGCCCGGTGCTCCAGCTCTTGCTCGGCGGGCCGATGATCAGCGCCTCACCCGTCGCCTTTTGCGCCTCGCCGAACGACGGCAGGTTCGCCAGCCCGACCGGCGGCACCGGCCAGAAATTCGACGAATTGATCTGCACCCCGGCGGCATCCGTCAGGAACAGGGCGCTGAGCTGCGGCAGCGCCTGCAGGCGGTTGACGAGAAAATCATGTGTCGTCTCGCCCGCCATGCCGCGGCGGAATTCCTCGGGCGTCGCGGCGCCGGAATGGACGATGTGCTGCGCCGCCTCGCCGAGCACCAGGTCGACCGACTCCATCGACCGCGTCAACTCGCCGGCCAGCACGAAACCGAGATTGCCCATCGTGCCGCGCGAGGCGTCGATCGCGTTGTTGCGCAAATCCCACAGGCTGAGCCCCGCGCCGGTGATCGTCAGCACGATCAGCAGGCAGCCGGCCGTCATGATGCGCCGCGCACCACCCGCCGTTACGACCGAAGCTACCCGCAATTTGCGCAAAACCGCTCCCCGGCCGACTTGCGGGTCCCCAAGCCCCCGCGCGACGTCGCGCCTTTGTCGCGATTTTTAGCGGTGCGCGGTTAACGAGCGCTGAACCCGCCGGCTCAACGCACCGGCTTCGGCAGGGCGCGGCGGATCGCGTCCTGCACGTCCTGCGGCTGGCTCGCCACGGCGTCGCACAGCCGGCGCATCTGGCGGCGCAGCCCATAGACCTGGTCGAGCAGCGTGAGCACGAGCTCGGTCGCCTCGTCGTCGATGGCGAAGTCGCGGCGGATCGTCGCGATCAGCTCGACGCGGGCGATATCGACCTCGTGAAAAACCCAGGTTTCCGCTTCCCGCTCCGGCAGGACCCAGCGGTTGTCGATCCAGCGCACCAGCTCGCGGCGCTCGATGTCGCGGAACCGCGCGAGGATCTCGTCGAACGCAATCATCACACCATGCCTCGCCGCGGATTGGTCTGATGCTTCTGCGACCAGCCTTCCAGAAACGTCGCCAACTCGGCGTCGCCGGGCTCGCCGATCACGATCTTGAGCGTCACGATCTGGTCGCCGGCGGTCGCGTTGCGCCGTTGGATGCCCTTGCCGCGCAGGCGGAGCTGCGTCCCGCTGTCCGAGCCCTTGGGGATCGACATCGTCACGGGCCCGGTCACCGTCGGCACGGTAATCCGCCCGCCCAGCACCGCCTCCGGCAAGCTCACCGGCAGGTCGAGCAGGATGTTGTCGCCGTCGCGGCGGAAATAGCGGTGCGGCGCGATATGCACCTCGATCATCGCATCACCGGCCGGCCCGCCGCCGATCCCGGGATCGCCCTTGCCGCGCAGCCGCAGCACCTGGCCTTCCTCGATGCCCGGCGGGATCGTCACATCGAGGGCGTTGTCGGGTGTCAGCGACAGCCGCTTAGTAGCGCCGGCCGCTGCCTCGACGAAATCCACGGTCAGCGTATAGAGCCGGTCGCCGCCGGGCATCGCAAACCCCTGGCCGCCGCGGCCGCGCGCGCGCCTCGCCCCGCCGCCGCGCGCCCCCGAGCCGAACATCGCGAACAGATCTTCAAGGTCGGCCGGGTCCATTTCCTCCGGCGAATATTTCCAGCCATGCGCGCCCTCGGCATGCGGCCGATAGGAATATTGCGGCCGCTCGGCGCCGCTTTCGTCGATCTCGCCGCGATCGTAGCGGGCGCGCTTGTCGGCATCGGACAATAGGTCATAGGCGGCGGTTACCGCCTTGAACCGCGCCTCGGCCTCGGGCTTGCCGGGGTTGAGGTCGGGGTGCAGCTGCTTGGCCAGCTTGCGATAGGCCTTGCGCATTTCGTCGGGGCTGGCGTCCGGCTTGACGCCAAGGATCTCGTAGGGGGTCTGAGCCATGCCGCGACCCTACTGCTGCCGCGAGCGAAGCCGGCTGTTCGCCGCCTGCTGGGCCAGCTCGACCTTCACCCCGACCGAATGCTCCCGGCCGCCGCGATCGACGGTCAGGCTCACCTCGTCGCCGATCCGCGTCAGGCCGATCGCGTTGCGCAGCTGCGTCGCGCTGCGCATCGGCACGCCGTTGGCGGCAACGATCAGGTCGCCGGTCTTGATCCCGGCCCGGTCGGCCGGCGAGCCCGGCTCGACCTTGGCGATGACCGCGCCGGTGGTGCGCGGCGTGTTCATCGCCTGCGCGAGATCGGGGGTCAGGTCCTGGAACGCGACGCCAATCCGGCCGCGCTTCACCTCGCCGTAATGGATCAGCTGGTCCATGACGCGGCGCGCCATGTTGATCGGCACGGCGAAGCCGATGCCGATATTGCCGCCGCCCGGCGCCAGGATCGCGGTGTTGATGCCGATCAGGTTGCCGCGCAGATCGACCAGCGGGCCGCCGGAATTGCCGGGATTGATCGACGCGTCGGTCTGGATGAAGTCCTCGTAGCCCTCGATGCCGAGCCCGCTGCGCCCGAGGGCGCTGATGATGCCCGAGGTCACCGTCTGCCCGAGACCGAACGGGTTGCCGATCGCGACGACGAAATCGCCCACCTGGATCTTGTCGGAATCGCCGAGCGGCACGGCGGTGAGCTTGCCGGGCTCGATCTTCAGCACGGCGACGTCAGTCTCTGCGTCGCGCCCCACCAGCTTTGCCGGCAGCCGGCGGTTGTCCTTGGTGGTGACGGTGATCGAGGTCTCGTGCTCGACGACATGCGCGTTGGTCAGCACGTAACCCTGCGCCGCGTCGACGATGACGCCCGACCCGGTCGCCTGGGTCTCGCGCTCGACATAGCCCTGGCCCTGCGGGATGTTGAAAAAGCGGCGGAAAAACGGGTCCTGCAGCAGCGGGTTCTGCTCGCGCGTGCGCCCCTTGACGGCGATGTTGACGACGCCGGGGGTGATCGCGTTCAGCATCGGCGCCAAGCTCGGCACCACGCCGCCGACTTCCGGGATCGCCCCCGCCGCAAATGTTCCGCTCGGTGCAAGCGGTACCGCGCCGGCGACACCGCCGATCAGCACCAGCGCCGAGATCAGCCGCTTCATCCTGTTGTCCTGTCGATCGACCGCGACGCCATGAAAACGCCGCGTCACCGGGATAATTTCCCGCGGGATTATGTAAATCGCCGCGCGAAAGGTTCAAGGAGCGGCGCGGCACAGCTCGACGATGTCGCCGGCCGGCTCGGCGGTGTCGGCGTCCTCGTACGAGAACGGCACCGCATCTTCGCGATAGGCGATCCGGATCGTCTTCTCGGCATGGTTCCGGTCGAGCGTATCGGCCGCGGCCGGTGCCGCCATTCCCGGCAGCAGCGCCGCCGCGGCCGCCGGCCCGAGCCAACATCTGCAGGACATGTCCTTTCCTCCTGCCGATCGCGCGCGGCGTTCCGACCGGCGCTACTTTCGGTCAAGCGCCGGCCCCGGGCCAAGCAACGAATGCGCGACTGCGGACGTGACGGGGACGCCGCGCGGGCTTGCTGGCGTCCGGCCCGGCTCCTATAGTCCGCGGCTGATGGAGCCTCACGCCTATCGGCATCGCCATCTCCTGGGCATCGAAGGTCTGACGCCCGAGGACGTGACCCATGTCCTCGACCTGGCCGACACCTATGTCGAGATCAATCGGCAGGCCGAGAAGAAGAAGTCGCTGCTGCGCGGCCGCACGCTGATCAACTGCTTTTTCGAGAATTCGACGCGCACCCGCACCTCGTTCGAGGTGGCGGGCAAGCGGCTCGGGGCGGATGTCATCAACATGGCGGTCGCGGTCTCGTCGATGCAGAAAGGCGAGACGCTGATCGACACGGCGATGACCCTCAACGCCATGCACCCCGACCTGCTGGTGGTGCGCCATCCCGAATCGGGTGCGGTGCAGCTGTTGTCCGAGAAGGTCGATTGTGCGGTCATCAACGCCGGGGACGGCAGCCACGAGCATCCGACCCAGGCGCTGCTCGATGCGCTGACGATCCGCCGCCGCAAAGGCAGGCTTGGCGGGCTGACCGTGGCGATCTGCGGCGACGTGCTGCACAGCCGGGTGGCGCGCTCGAACATCTGGCTGCTGAACGCGATGGGCGCGCGGGTACGGCTCGTCGCGCCGCGCACGCTGCTGCCGGCGGCGGTCGAGCATCTCGGCGTCGAGGTGTTCCACGACATGGCCGAAGGCCTCGCCGATGTCGACATCGTGATGATGCTGCGGCTGCAGAACGAGCGCATGCACGGCTCGTTCGTGCCATCGACGCGCGAGTATTTCCATTTCTTCGGTCTCGACTACGACAAGCTGAAGGCGGCCAAGCCCGACGCGCTGATCATGCATCCGGGGCCGATGAACCGCGGCGTCGAGATCGGCAGCGACGTCGCTGACGACATCGACCGCAGCCTGATCCGCCAGCAGGTCGAGATGGGTGTCGCGGTGCGCATGGCCTGCCTCGAAATCCTCGCGGACAACCTCGGCAACGGGCCGCCGGTAAAATGAGCGGTCTCTCCTCCTCCTCACGCGGCGACCGAGTACCGCAAGGTGCCGGCGCCGCCCGCACCCCCACCCCAACCCTCCCCCATCGAGGGGGAGGGGGACGCCCCGAGTTCGCCTCTCAGGCCCTCCCCCTCGATGGGGGAAGGCTGCCCGATAGATCATCGCCGCATCGGCGCGCGGCAACCGCGCTAGGAAAACCCGGATGAGCCTGCGGCGGCTGTTCCGCGGCGGCCGGCTGATCGACCCCGACAGCGGGCGCGACACGATCGGCGACGTGATCGTCGTCGACGACCGGATCGCCGCGATCGGGGCGAAGATCAGCGGCGCCGAGCTCGGGCCGGATGTCGAGGTGGTCGACTGCACCGGGCTGTGCCTGGCGCCAGGCCTTGTCGACATGCGCGTGCAGCTGCGCGAACCGGGCGCCGAGCACATCGAATCGATCGAAAGCGGCAGCCAGGCGGCCGCCGCCGGCGGCGTCACGACGATGGTCGCGCTGCCCAACACCGATCCGCCGGTCGACGACGTCTCGGTGGTCGAGTTTCTCGCGCGCCGGGCGCGCGAGGTGCGGCTCGCCAAGATCCATACCTACGCCGCCGCGACCAAGGGGCTCAAGGGCAAGGAGCTGACCGAGATCGGCCTGCTTGCCGCCAACGGCGCGGTCGGGTTTACCGACGGGGTCAAGGCGATCGCCAATGCGCTGGTGATGCGGCGCGTGCTGTCCTATGCGCGGACCTTCGACCAGCTCATCGTGCAGCATCCCGAGGAGCCGAGCCTCGGCGGCGCCGGCGAGGTCACCGAGGGCGAGGTCGCGACCCGGCTCGGCCTGGCCGGAATCACCCCCGCCGCCGAAGTGATCATGGTCGAGCGCGACCTGCGGCTCGTCGCGCTGACCGGCGCGCGCTACCACGCCGCCCATGTCTCGACCGCGGCGGCGATCGAGGCGATCCGCCAGGCCAAGGCCGACGGGCTGCCGGTGACCTGCGACACCGCCCCGCCCTATTTCGCGCTCAACGAGACTGCGATCGGCGACTACCGCACCTTCGCCAAGCTGTCGCCGCCGCTGCGCAGCGAGCGCGACCGCCAGGCCGTCGTCGCCGGGCTTGCCGACGGCACGATCGACGCGATCGCCAGCGACCACGCGCCGTGGGACCAGGATTCGAAGCGGCTGCCGTTCTCGTCCGCCAGCTACGGCATCGTCGGGCTGGAAACGCTGCTGCCGCTGTCGCTGGAGCTGTACCACAACCGGCATATGAGCCTGCTCGACGTGCTGCGCCGGCTGACGATCGCGCCGGCGCGCATCCTCGGGCTCGGTGTCGGCAGGCTCTCGGCGGGCGCGCCGGCCGATTTCGTGGTGTTCGACCCCGACGCCCGCTGCCGCGTCGAGACCGAGCGGTTCCGCTCGAAGTCGAAAAACGCCCCGTTCGACGGCCGGCCGGTGCAGGGCCGCGTCGAGCTGACCGTGGTCGACGGCCGCACCATCTTCGAAAGAGCCGCAGCCATGACGCCGCAGGATTGACGACATGAACCTCCTCGCCGCCATCGCCATCGGCTATCTGCTCGGCTCGATCCCGTTCGGGCTGCTGCTGACGCGGCTCGCCGGGCTCGGTGACGTGCGCAAGATCGGCTCCGGCAGCATCGGCGCGACCAATGTGCTGCGCACCGGCAACAAAGCGGTGGCGGCGCTGACGCTCGTCTGTGACGTCGGCAAGGGCGTCGCCGCCGTCCTGATCGGCGCAAGCTGGGGCGTGCACGCCGAACTGGCGGCGGGCGCCGCGGTGGTCGTCGGCCATGTCTTCCCGGTCTGGCTCGGGTTTCGCGGCGGCAAGGGAGTCGCCACCTCGCTCGGCGTCGTCGCGGCCGTCGTCTGGCCGGTCGCGCTGGTCGGCGGCCTGGTCTGGCTCGCGACGGCCGTCATTTTTCGCTACTCGTCGCTGGCCGCGCTGGTCGCCACCGCCGTCGCCGCCGCCTATGCCGCGTTCATCGTCGACGGCGAGCACGAGCTGCTGATCGCCGGGATCGCCATCCTGGTGATTGCCAAGCACCATGAAAACATTCACCGCCTGCTGGTCGGGACGGAGAGCCGCATCTCGCTGAGCAAAGGCTGAGTGCCGGCCGCCCGCGCCCTCGACCCCGACGAACGGCTCGACTGGCTGCGCCTCAGCCGCACCGAGACGATCGGCCCGGTCAGCTTCTACGCCTTGCTGCGCCGGTTCGGCTCGGCGCGCGCGGCGATCGAGGCGGTGCCGCGGCTCGGCCGGCTCGGCATCACCGTGCCCGGCCGCGTCGCCGCCGCCCGCGAGCTCGGCGCGATCGAGAGGCTTGGCGGCCGGCTCGTCTGCTGGGGCGAACCGGACTACCCGCCGCGATTGACGGCGGTTGACGATGCGCCGCCGGTGCTGACCCTGCTCGGCCGCGGCGAATGGCTTACCGCGCCGATCGTCGCCATCGTCGGCGCGCGCAACGCGTCCGCCAACGGCCGCCGGCTGGCCCAGGAACTGGCCGCCGGGCTCGGCGAGGCGGGCATCGTGGTGGCGTCGGGCATGGCCCGCGGGATCGACGCCGCCGCGCATGGCGGCGCGCTGGCGAGCGGCTCGATCGCCGTCGTCGCCGGCGGCGTCGATGTCGTCTACCCCGAAGAGAACCGCGGGCTCCACCAGGCGCTGGCGAGTTGCGGCGCGGTGGTCGCCGAGCTACCGCTCGGCACCGAGCCGCAGGCGCGGCACTTCCCGCGCCGCAACCGCATCATCTCGGGCATGGCGCTCGGCGTCGTCGTGGTCGAAGCGGCGGCCAAATCGGGCTCGCTGATCACCGCGCGTTTCGCGCTGGAGCAAGGCCGCGAGGTCTTCGCCGTGCCCGGTTCGCCGCTCGACCCGCGCAGCCGCGGCGCCAACGACTTGCTGCGCAACGGTGCGACGCTGACCGAGACGGCGGCCGATATCGTCACGCAGCTCGGCCCCTTGCTGCATGGCGCGCCGCCGCCGCCTGCCCCGCGACGGCAGCGCGAACTGCCGCTCATGCCCGGCGCAGCGGCGCCGGTGCCGCCGGCGATCGCCGACGATGCCGGCCTCGGCCTGATCCTGGAAAAGCTCAGCCCGACGCCGGTCGCGGTTGACGAACTGGTGCGGCAATGCCAATTGTCAGCCGCCGCCGTCGCTACCTTGTTGCTCGAATTGGAACTTGCCGGGCGCATCGAGCGTCATCCCGGCAACCTCGTGTCGCGCCGCTGACCGGGCGGCGCGGAGCCCCTTGTTCGATCGGGTCCATGAACGTCGTCATCGTCGAATCGCCCGCCAAGGCGAAGACCATCAACAAATATCTCGGGCGCGACTACAAGGTCGTGGCGAGCTACGGCCATGTCCGCGACCTGCCGGCAAAGGACGGGTCGGTGCTGCCGGATGCCGATTTCGCCATGTCGTGGGAGGTCGACGGCAAATCCGAGAAGCACGTGCGGGCGATGGCCGAGGCGGTGCGCGGCGCCGACCGGCTGTACCTGGCGACCGACCCCGACCGCGAAGGCGAGGCGATCTCCTGGCACGTCAACGAAGTGCTGAAGAGCCGGCGCGCGCTGAAGGGCGTCGACGTCAAGCGCGTCGTCTTCAATGAAGTGACCCGCAACGCGGTGCTCGACGCGTTCACCAAGCCTCGGGATATCGATATCGAGCTGGTCGATGCCTATCTGGCACGGCGTGCGCTCGATTACCTGGTGGGCTTTACGCTGTCGCCGGTGTTGTGGCGCAAACTGCCCGGCAGCCGCTCGGCGGGGCGCGTGCAGTCGGTGGCGCTGCGCCTGATCTGCGAGCGCGAAGCCGAGATCGAGGCCTTCAAGCCCCGCGAATACTGGACCGTCGAGGTCGAATTCACCACCGAGGCCGGCGAGAAGTTCACCGCGCGGCTGACCCGGCTGGAGGGGAAAAAGCTCGACCGCTACGACCTCGACAGCGAAGCCAAGGCGCGCGCCGCGGCCGATGCGATCCTCGCTGCGCCGGGCTTCACGGTCACCTCGATCGAGCGGCGGCAGACGCGGCGCAACCCGTTCCCGCCCTTCACCACCTCCACGTTGCAGCAAGAGGCCTCGCGCAAGCTCGGCTTCGGCGCGAGCCGCACGATGCGGTTGGCCCAGCAGCTCTACGAGGGCGTCGATCTCGGCGGCGAGACCGTCGGCCTCATCACCTACATGCGCACCGACGGGGTCGCGATCGCCGGCGAGGCGATCGCCGCCGCGCGCAGCCTGATCGCCGGCGAGTTCGGCGAGCGCTATCTGCCGAAATCGCCGCGCGTCTACCGCAGCCCGGCGAAGAACGCGCAGGAAGCGCACGAGGCGATCCGCCCCACCGACCTCTCCCGCAAGCCGGGCGACGTGGCGCGCCATCTCGACAGCGACCACCGCCGGCTCTACGAGCTGATCTGGAAGCGCACGGTCGCCAGCCAGATGGAATCCGCCGTGCTCGACCAGGTCGCGGTCGACATCGCCGACCCGAGCGGGCGGCTCGGGCTGCATGCGACCGGCACGACGATCGCCTTTGACGGCTTCCTGAAGCTCTACCAGGAGGACCGCGACGATGCGGCGGAGGACGAGGAGAACCGCCGCCTGCCTTCCATGCGCGAGAACGAGCGGATGGCGCGCGGCGCGGTGACGCCGAGCCAGCACTTCACCCAGCCCCCGCCGCGCTACAGCGAGGCGAGCCTGGTCAAGAAGCTCGAAGAGCTGGGTATCGGCAGACCATCGACTTACGCCTCGATTCTTCAAGTGCTGCAGGATCGGGAATATGTCCGGCTCGACAAGCGGCGGTTTGTGCCGGAGGACCGCGGGCGGCTGGTGACGGCGTTCCTCACCGCGTTTTTCGAGCGCTATGTCGAATACAATTTCACCGCCGACCTGGAAAACCAGCTCGACGACATTTCCGGCGGGCGGATCGACTGGAAGGAAGTCCTGCGCAATTTCTGGCGCGATTTTTCCCACTCGGTCAACGGCACCAAGGACCTCAAGATCGGCGACGTCATCAAGACGCTCGACGAAGAACTCGGCCGCCATTTCTTCCCGGACGAGGGCGGCGGCGGGCGCGACCCGCGCCTCTGCCCGGTCTGCCAGGCCGGAAAACTGTCGCTGAAGCTCGGCCGCTTCGGCGCTTTTATCGGCTGCTCGAACTACCCCAATTGCCGCTACACCCGCGCGCTCGGCGTGGAAGCCGAGGGTGACGGCAAGGCGCCGGCGATGCCGGACACGGAACTCGGCATCGATCCCGCCAGCGGCCAGCCCGTCACGGTCAGGAAGGGGCCGTACGGGCATTACATCCAGCTCGGCGCCGGGGAGAACGGCGACAAGCCGAAGCGCGTCGCGCTGCCGCGCGGCACGGAACCCGGCAGCCTCAGCCTCGATATCGCTATCAAGCTGCTGGCCTTGCCCCGCGAGATCGGCCGCGACCCCGACAGCGGGGAGACCATCGTCGCCGGGATCGGCCGCTTCGGTCCCTATATCAAGCGCGGCACCACCTTTGTTTCGCTCGGCGCGGATGACGACGTGCTCAATATCGGCCTCAACCGCGCGGTCACCGTGCTGGCCGAGGCGAAGACCGGCGGCCGCCGCGGCCCGCAATTGCTGCGCGAGCTGGGCGAGCATCCGGACGGCGGGTCGGTCGGGCTTTATCGCGGCCGGTATGGGCCTTACGTCAGCCATGACGGGCTGATCGCCTCGGTGCCGAAGGGCGCCGACCCGGACCGGATCACCCTCGCCGAGGCGCTGCCGCTGCTCGCCGCGCAGAAGGCCAAAGGCAAGACCGCCCGCAAGCCGCGCGCCGCGGCAAAGCCGGCCCGCGCCGCAACCAACGGCACGCCACGCCGCGCCGCGGCAAAGCCGGCCCGGAAAACGGCCCGCAAAAAACCGGGCGGCAAAAAGCCGGCGGCGAAATCCGCGAAGTCGAGACCCGCCTCATCCGGCCGCCCCGCGACCTCGTAGAGCGCGAGCCTGCGGGCCGCGTCATCGGCGTCTTTCGCCGCCTTCACAACGGTGGGCGGATCGACCCTGCCGATCGCCGCGACCGCAACGACTACTTTGTCGACATCGCCCATGCCGGCGGCGCGAGCGACGGCGAGTTGGTCGCCGCCGAACCGCTGCCGGCGCGGCGTTACGGCCCCATCCGCCTCCGCGTCGTCGAGCGGCTGGGCTTCCCCGACCGGCCGGGCGCGATCAGCCAGGTCTCGATCGCCGGCTTCGAGATCCCGCACGTCTTTCCCGACGCCGCCCGCGCCGAGGCCGCCGCCGCGCAGCCAGCCGGCCCCGCGGGGCGGCTCGATCTGCGCGACATCGATCTGGTGACGATCGACGGCAGCGACGCGCGCGATTTCGACGATGCGGTGTGGGCCGAACCCGACCCCGACCCGGAAAACCCGGGCGGCTGGCATCTGATCGTGGCGATCGCCGACGTGGCGCATTACGTCGCCCCCGGCAGCGCCCTCGACCGCGAGGCGCGCGAGCGCGGCAACTCGGTCTATTTCCCGGACCGGGTCGTGCCGATGCTGCCCGAGGCGCTGTCCAACGGGCTGTGCTCGCTGCAGCCCGGCGAGGACCGCGCGTGTCTGGTGGCGGAACTCTGGATCGACCGCGACGGCCGCAAACGACACCACCGATTCGCCCGCGCGGTCATGCGCTCGGCGGCGCGCCTGACCTACGAAGCGGTCCAGGCGGCGCGCGACGGCACAATGCCGCTCCCCCTCGCCGCCCCGCGCCTCGCGGCGCTCTACGGCGCTTTTGCCGCGCTCGACGATTCCCGCGCCGCGCGCGGCGCGCTGGCGCTCGATCTGGTCGAATACCGCGTCGTGCTCGACCCCGCCGGAACCCCGGTCGCGGTCGAGCCGCGCTCGCGCCTCGACAGCCACAAGCTGATCGAGGAGTTCATGATCCTCGCCAATGTCGCGGCGGCCGAGGAGTTGGAGGCCCGGCACCGCGCCTGTCTCTACCGGGTGCATGACGCGCCCGACCCCGACCGGCTCGACGCGCTGCGCGAGGCGCTCGCCGATATCGACGTCCCCGGTCTCGGCCTGGCGAAGGGGCAGGTGATCCGGCCCGCGCTGTTCAACCGCGTGCTGGCGCAGGTTGCCGGCCGGCCCGAGGCGCCGGTGGTCAACGACCTGGTGCTGCGCGCCCAGGCGCAGGCGGTGTACAGCCCGCACAATATCGGCCATTTCGGCCTGGCGCTGCGCCGCTACGCGCATTTCACCTCGCCGATTCGCCGCTATGCCGACCTTGTGGTGCACCGGGCGCTGCTCGGCGAGAGCTTTCCGGTCGAAGACCTCGACGCGATCGGCAAGCACGTCTCGGCCACCGAGCGCCGCGCCGCCGCGGCCGAGCGCGCGGCGATCGAACGCTACCGCGCGCAACTGCTCGGCGCGCGAGTCGGCGAGGTGTTCGACGGCCGCGTCAACGGCGTCCAGCGCTATGGCTTGTTCGTGACGCTGGCCGGGAACGGCGCCGACGGCCTGCTGCCGCTTGCCGGGTTGCCGCCCGATTTTTATCGCTTCGACGCGCGCAAGATGCGCCTCGTCGGCCGACATTCGCGACGCGAGTTCGGCCTGGGAGACGCCGTCACCGTGCGCCTCGCGGAAGCCGACCCGCTCGCCGGCCGTCTGGTGTTTCGCATCGACGAGCCGGGAGAGACGCGGGCACCGGCCCCGGCGCCGCATCGGCGAGTCCGCGAAGGCAGGCAGTTGCGGCGGCGCCGACATTGATCGGTGGGCGGCGAGAAACTACTGTGACCGCCTTTCGTCACTGGCCATCGCCGCGGGAGACGCGACGGCCGGCGGCGAACCGGGGGATCGGGCTTGTCAATCCGCGCGCCACTATTATCGAGCCGGTCCCCATTGGCTTGTGCGCGCCGTCTCGCGCCGGCGATGCTGCTCGCGGCGCTCGCCGCGTGCAGCGGCGGCGTCCGGGACGGCGGGCGGGAAGCCGGCACCGGCAAGCTCTTTGCGCGCGGGATCGAGCAGATCACCGACCTCTACCTCGACCCCATCCCGGCACAGAAACTGGTGCTGGTCGGCGCCAAGAACCTCGGCAAGCTGGACAGCCGGCTCGCCGTGACCACCGGCGGCGACATCCGCGACCGCGATCAGCTGACGCTGACTTACGACGGCATCGCGGTCGGCAATTATCGCGTCCCGCCCGATATCGACGACAGCACCGGCGGCCAGATCATCGGAGAGATGATCGCGGCCGCGAAAAAGGCGTCGCCGCGCGTCAACGCGACGCCGGAAGACCTCATCGACAAGGCCGTGTTCGACGGCATGACCGGCGCGCTCGATCGCTTTTCGCGCTATGCGACACCCGACGAGGCGCGCGACCAGCGCGCCGCGCGCGACGGCTTTGGCGGGATCGGCGTCACGCTGGAAACCGCCAACAACGACTTCACCATCACCGCGGTCAGCGACAACAGCCCGGCGCAGCGTGCCGGGGTGCAAGTCGGCGACAGGATCGTCGCGATCGACGGCGCGTCCGTCGCCGGCCGCCAGGCGATCGACATCATCCACCAGCTGCGCGGCCCGATCGGCACCGCGGTCACGCTGACGGTGCAGCGCGCGGGAACCTCCGCGTCGCGCAACTTCAAGGTGGAACGCGCGCTGGTGGTGGTGCCGACGGTGACCGCCTCGCGCGACGGCAACATCGCGATCTTCCGCGTCGCCAGCTTCAATCAGAGCACCACCCAGCGCCTGACCGAGGCCATCATCGAGGCGCAGCGCCAGGCGAACGGGCGGCTCGCCGGCATCGTCATCGACCTGCGCGGCAATCCCGGCGGACTGCTCGATCAGGCGGTCAGCCTGTCGGACCTGTTCATCGCCAAGGGGCCGATCATCTCGACGGTCGGCCGCCACCCGGCGAGCCACCAGTATTTCGCCGCCACCGGACGCAGCCTGGCGCCCTCAACCCCGCTCGTCGTGCTGATCAACGGCGGCTCCGCATCGGCGTCGGAGATCGTCGCGGCGGCGTTGCAGGATGTCGGGCGGGCGGTGGTGATTGGCACGTCGTCCTACGGCAAGGGCACGGTGCAGACCGTGATGCGCTTGCCCAACGAGGGCGAGCTGACGATCACCTGGGCGCGGCTGGTGACCCCGTCGGGCTATTACCTGCAGCAGCACGGGGTCGTGCCGACACTGTGCACCAGCGGCCTGGGCGGCGGCGGCGAGGCCGCGCTCGACGCGGTGCTGCGCCGGCCGGTCGACGCCAGCGACGCCGACGCCTCGCACCCCCGGGCTTCGCTCAACGATACCGCATGGTCCACCCTGCGGCACAGTTGCCCGGCGCAACCGACATCGTCGCCGCTCGATCTGCGGCTTGCCGAGCGGCTGCTGTCCGACCCGGCGCGCTACAGCGCCGCGCTCGGCGCGATCCACCCGATCAATGCGGCGCAAGCCCCGCCGGGCGCCGCCGCCTTGACAGCGGGAAGCGGGGGGTTATCTTCGGGGCCACGAACGCCCTGAGCCTTAGCGAGACCCGGCAATGGCCAAGACCAACACCGTCCAGATCAAGCTCGTCAGCAGCGCCGACACCGGCTATTTCTATGTGACGAAGAAGAACCCGCGGACCAAGACCAACAAGCTCGAACTGAAGAAGTTCGACCCGGTCGCGCGCAAGCATGTGATCTTCAAGGAAGCGAAGATCAAATAGCGTCGGTCTTTGCGGAAAGCTGCCGGCCGCCCTACGACGCCACCGCGAGCGGAACACTCACCCCTTCTTCCGCGACGACCTGATTTCGCCCGGTATTCTTGGCCTGATAGAGCGCGTCGTCGGCCCGCTGCAGCAGCGTATCGACCGAGTCGCCCGATCGGGCCGTGGCGACGCCGACACTGATCGTGATCGGCCGGCGCTCCCCGACGGTGTGGATCAGGAACGGCTCGTTGGCGACCGACCGGCGCAACCGCTCGGCAACGGTGACCGCCGCATCCAGCCGCGTTTCCGGCATGACCACGACAAACTCCTCGCCGCCGAGCCGGGCCACCAGGTCGATGCTGCGCACGCCGCGCAGCGCACGGTCGGCAATCTGGCGCAGGGCGTCGTCGCCGCCGGGGTGGCCGTACTGGTCGTTGACCGACTTGAAGTGGTCGATATCGAACATCATCAGCGATGTGTCGGTGATGCCCTCGGCATTGACCCGCGTGACCAGTTCTTCGAGATGGGCGACGACATAGCGGCGGTTGTAGAGGCCGGTCAGTTCGTCGGTCAGCGCCAGCGACAGGCTGCGGCGGTAATTCTCGCGCAACCGGTCTTGCAGCCGCTTGCGCCGCACCTGGGTGCGCACGCGCGCCAGCAGCTCATTGCGGTCGACCGGCCGGATCAGATAGTCGTTGGCGCCGAGATCGAGCCCCTTCGCCAGCCGCGGCAGCTCGCCCTCGTCGGCCAGCAGCAGGATCGGCAATTGCCGCGACGTTTCGCTCGCCCGCCATTGCGACACCAGGCGCAGCGGGTCGCCGTCCGGCATCGACAGGCTGAGGATGATCAGCTCATAGGATTCGTCGAGCACGCGCTGCGCCTCGTCGCCGCTGCCGACCTGCTGCACGGTGTCGGCGATCGGCGCCAGCGTGTCGGCGATGCGGGAGGCGCCGAACCCTTGCTGCTCGACCAGCATGATGCGCGCGGCGGATATCGTCTCGGCATGGCCGGGATGCTCGTCCTGGCTGCCGAACCGGCCGCAGATCTCCTCGCGCAGCCGCAGCTCCTCCATCATCCGCTTCAGCCGCACCAGCGAGCGGACGCGCGCGAACAGCGCGATGTCGTTGACCGGCTTGGTGAGAAAATCGTCGGCGCCCGCCTCCAGGCCGCGCAAACGGTCCGCGATGTCGGAGAGCGCCGTCACCATGACGACCGGGATGTCGGTGGTGCGCGGGTTGGCCTTGAGGCGGCGGCAGACCTCGAACCCGTCCATCCGCGGCATCATCACATCGAGCAGGATGATGTCGGGCAGCTCGCGGTCGGCCAGTTCGAGCGCGCTCGGTCCGTTGAAGGCCGGGATCACGTGGAAATATTCGCTCGACAGCTTGGCTTCGAGCAGCTTGACGTTGAGTTCGACGTCGTCGACGACGAGCACGCGTGCGGTCATGGCTGGGCCGTGCTAAGGGTGAGAGGGTATCGCGCGATTACGCGAGAAAGCGTTCGACGGTGCGCAGAAAGCTGGCCACCGAGATCGGCTTGGCGATGTACGCCTCGCAGCCGCCGCCGCGGATTTTCTCTTCGTCGCCCTTCATCGCGAAGGCGGTGACGGCGATCACCGGGATGGCCCGCAGATCGTCGTCCTCCTTGAGCCATTTGGTGACTTCGAGACCGGAGATTTCCGGCAACTGGATATCCATCAGGATCAGGTCCGGGCGATGCTGGCGGGCCAGCTTGAGGGCCTCGACTCCGTCGCGCGTCTGCAGCGTGTGATAGCCGTGCGCTTCCAGGAGGTCGTTGAAAAGCTTCATGTTGAGATCGTTGTCCTCAACGATCAGAACTTTTTTCGAGCACGGCTTGCCGGGACCTTGATCCCCACTGACCAGTTGCATCGTCATTGTCGCGTGACCCCACAGATGGCGCCGCTCGGGGCAGGTTGACGCGACCGGCCCAGGGCCCGCGTCACGATCCACAAGCGTTTCTAGAGGAACGAACTTAAGAAAAGGTAAGGATGGACCCGGCGGTCTCACCGCCAAACGCGCGCCGGATAGGGGGAATTTGCACTCCGCGGGGAAATGGATTATGAGAACAAAGAGCGAATAGCGAGTCGACCCAATGACCGCAGGGTTTCGCATCGGCATCGACCTGGGCGGCACGAAGATCGAGGCCGCGGCGATCGATCGCGCTGGTGGGGTCCACGGCCGGCGGCGCGTCCCGACACCGGCCGGCGATTACGCGGCGACGGTCGCCGCGGTCGCGGCGCTGGTGCACGGCATCGAGCATGAGCACGGCGGCGGAATGACCGTCGGCGTCGGCATTCCCGGAACGCCGGCCGCCGGCACCGGGTTCGTCAAGAACGCCAATTCGACCTGGCTGATCGGCCGGCCGCTCGGTCGCGACCTGGCGGCGGCACTCGGCCGGCCGGTGCGCCTCGCCAACGATGCCAACTGCTTCGCGTTGAGCGAGGCGAGCGACGGTGCGGCGGCAGGCCGCGGCTCGGTGTTCGGCGTCATCCTCGGCACCGGCGTCGGCGGCGGCATCGTCATCGACGGCCGGATCGTCGTCGGCGCCAATGCGATCGCCGGCGAATGGGGCCACAACCCCCTGCCCTGGCCGCAAGCCGACGAACGGCCCGGGCCGCGCTGCTATTGCGGCCGCGACGGCTGCATCGAGACATTCCTGTCCGGGCCGGGACTGGCGGCGGACCACCGCCGGCATGGCGGCGCCGATCTCCCTGGCGAGCGGATCGTCGCCGCTGCCGCCGCCGGCGACGCTGCCTGCCGGGCCACGCTCGACCGCTACGCCGAGCGCCTCGCCCGGGCGCTCGCGCACGTCGTCAACATCCTCGATCCCGAGGCGATCGTGCTCGGCGGCGGCCTGTCGGCGATCGCCCGGCTCTACGAGGAGGTGCCGCGGCTGTGGGGCCGGTATGTCTTCTCCGACACCGTCGTCACCCGCTTGCTGCCGCCAAAGCACGGCGACTCGAGCGGCGTCCGCGGCGCCGCCTGGCTGTGGCGGCCGGACGAAGCGGGATGACCCGCGGCCGAAGCTCGCCTTTGTTGAGCACCGCAGGGCCTGACCGGGGCGGCCCCCAGGCCGAACCCGGAATGACGCTCTCAGCCGGTCCAGCCCAAGGCGATCCCCGGTGACGACGCTATGCCGCGAATGCGGCGCGGTCGCCGCCGCGCCGGACGACGCGCGGCGGTGCGGGGCCTGCGGCTCGCCGCGGATCGTCGCGCATCCCGAGCTCGACACCCTCGGCATCGCCCATCTCGATTGCGACGCCTTCTACGCCACGGTCGAGAAGCGCGACCGGCCCGAGCTTGCCGAGCAGCCGGTCATCGTCGGCGGCCGGCAGCGCGGGGTGGTGCTGGCTTGCTGTTACGTCGCCCGGTTGTACGGCGTGCGCTCGGCGATGCCGATGTTCCAGGCGCTGGAGCGCTGCCCGCACGCCGTGGTGATCCGGCCGGATATGGCGAAATACCGCGATGTCGGCCGTGCCGTGCGCGCCGAGATGCGGCGGCTGACGCCGCTGGTCGAGCCGCTGTCGATCGACGAGGCGTTTCTCGACCTCACCGGCACCGGGCCGGTCAACGGCGCGACACCGGCCCAGGCGCTGGTTGCACTGGTGCGCCGGATCGAGGCGAGTTTCGGCATTACCGCCTCGATCGGGCTCAGCTACAACAAGTTCCTCGCCAAGATCGCCTCGGACCTCGACAAGCCGCGCGGCTTCGCGGTGATCGGACAGAGCGACGCGGCGCAGTTCCTGGCGGACAAGCCGGTCGGCCTGCTGTGGGGTGTCGGCGCGGCAATGCAGCGGCGGCTCGCGGCCGACGGGATCGCGCTGGTCGGCCAGCTGCGCGCGCTCGACGAGCGCGAGCTCGTGCGGCGCTACGGCAAGATGGGGGGACGGCTCGCGCGCCTGGCGCGCGGCGACGACCGGCGCCATGTCGAGCCGGTGTCGCGCACCAAGTCGATCTCGGCGGAAACCACCTTCGCGCGCGACGAAAGCGACGCCGAGGCGCTGGCGCGCACGCTGTGGCCGCTGTGCGAGGAGGTCTCGGGCCGGCTCAAGGCGTCGGCCCTGGCGGCCGGAACCGTGACCTTGAAGCTCAAGACCAGCGACTTCCGCATCCGCACCCGTTCGCGCAAGCTGGCCGATCCGAGCCAGCTCGCCGACACGCTGTTCCGCACCGCGCGCCATCTGCTGGCCGCGGAGGCCGACGGCGGCACGCGGTTTCGCCTGATCGGGGTCGGCGCCGACAGCCTGGCCGGCGCCGACACCGCCGACCTGCCGACGCTGTTCGACCGCGAAGACGGCAAGCCGCGCCGCCTCGAACGCGCGGTCGACGATATCCGCAGCCGCCACGGCAACGACGTTGTGAGAATAGGGCGGACGGTCTAGGAGACCGATCGGGTCACTTCAATTTTCGCCTTCCCCGGGCTTGACCCGGGGATCCACGTCTTCATTCGCAGATGTGTCAGACGTGAAGACGTGGGTGGCCGGGTCGAGCCCGGCCGAGGCGACGAGCCAGGTATCAGCAATGCGGGTGGCCGAGCGCCTCGATCTTGTTGAGCTTGGCCTTGATCGTGTAGTCGCCGTAATCGATCACCATGTCGCGCGACACGCCGTTGTCGAGCAGCGTCATGCCGAGCTCGTAATCCGGTTTCTCGGCATTGGGGTCAGCGGGAAAGAACGCGAGCCGGACATGCCATCCCGGCCGCTGCAGGATCGGGTCGTTAAGCGACGGGTCGGTGTTGGAGGCGGGCTTGGCCGCCGCGCCGGCCTTGGCATCGGCGCCCGGCTTTGTCGCCGGCTCGGTCTTGGCGCCGATCACGGCGGAGACCAGCACGGCGCCCTCCACCGTCGCCCCGTCGAACACCTGGCGCGAGACGAAATTGTCGCCGGCCTGGGCGCGCTCGATCAGCAGGATCGTGTGCGCGCTGGGGAACAGCGCGCCGGCCGGCAGCTTCATGGTCTGCGATTGCGGCTTCTCGAAGGTGATCGTGCCGCCCTTGCCCGGCCCGTCGAGCTGCGCTTGGCCGCGGATCTCCTGATCGGTGGTGCCGTTGCGGCTTTCCTTCTGGTTGAAGCGGTAGCGCAGCCCGTCCTTCGATTCCCAGGTGACGAAGTTGGAGACGATCTTCACATCCTGCGATTCGGCATAGTTGATCGTCAGCGTATAGCGCTGCTCGACGGTCCAGCCGTCGCAGGTCTCGCCCCATTGATAGCCCATCTCGCCATGCGCGCCGGTGACCCCGGAATCGGTCTTGGCGCCGGCCAGGCTCATCGTATAGAGGGCGCGGTGCGCGGCGATCTCGACCGGCGCCGCCGGCCGGGTTTCGACGGCCCAGGCCCAACCGCCGCCGAGACACACGACGGCCGCCGCCGCCGCGCCGCATAGCCCGCGCCATCCTGCCATCGTCAAGTCTCGCTCTCCTCGAACTCTCGTCTCACGAACGCAGCCCGCGCGCCGGCGGCAGGTCCAGCCGGATGTGCAGCTCCTTGAGGCGCTCGGCCGGGATCGGCGCCGGCGCCTGCATCAGCAGGTCCTGCGCCTGCTGGTTCATCGGGAACGCGACGATCTCGCGCAGATTCGGCTCGTCGGCCAGCAGCATGACGATACGGTCGATGCCCGGCGCCGACCCGCCATGCGGCGGCGCGCCGTATTTGAACGCATTGATCATGCCGGAGAAGCGGGCGTCGACCTCCTCCCGCGAATAGCCGGCGATCTCGAACGCCTTGTACATGATGTCCGGGCGATGGTTGCGGATCGCGCCGGACGACAGCTCGGTGCCGTTACACACGATGTCGTACTGGAACGCGTTGATCGTCAGGGGGTCCTGCGTCTCCAGCGCCTCCAGCCCGCCTTGCGGCATCGAGAACGGGTTGTGGCTGAAGTCGATCCGCCCGGTCTCCTCGTTGAGCTCGTACATCGGGAAGTCGGTGATCCAGCAGAACTCGAAACAGTCCTTGGCGGTGAGGCCGAGCTCGTTGCCGATGCGCAGCCGCGCCAGACTGGCGAACGGCAGGAAATTCTTCGGCTGGCCGGCGACAAAGAACACCGCATCGCCGTCCTCGAGGCCGAGTTCCTGGCGCAGCGCCGCGGTGCGCTCGGCGCCGAGGTTGCGCGCCACCGGCCCCGCGCCCTCGCCGTCGCGGAAGAAGATGTAGCCGAGGCCCGGCTGCCCCTCGTCCTGCGCCCAGGAGTTCATCCGGTCGCAGAAGGCGCGGTTGCCGCCGCCGGGCGCCGGGATGGCGCGCACCCGCACCTCGGGGTCGCTGTCGATCATCCCGGCGAAGATGCGGAAGCCGGAGCCGCGAAACGTCTCGGTCGCGTCGTGGATGTGGATCGGGTTGCGCAGGTCGGGCTTGTCGCTGGCGTAACGCAGCAGCGCCTCGGCATAGGGGATGCGGCGGAACGGCGCCGGGCTCACCCGCCGGCCGTTGGCGAATTCCGCAAAGACGCCGTGCAGCACCGGCTCGATCGCCGCGAACACATCCTCCTGCGTCACAAAGCTCATCTCAAAATCGAGCTGGTAGAATTCGCCCGGCGCGCGGTCGGCGCGGCTCGCCTCGTCGCGAAAGCACGGCGCGATCTGGAAATAGCGGTCGAACCCGGCGACCATCAGCAGCTGCTTGAACTGCTGCGGCGCCTGCGGCAGCGCATAGAACTGACCGGGATGCAGCCGGCTCGGCACGTAATAGGGCCGCGCGCCTTCGGGCGAGTCGGCGGTCAGGATCGGCGTCTGGAACTCGGTAAAGCCCTGCTCGATCATTCGCCGCCGGATCGAAGCGATGACCCGCGAGCGCAGCACGATGTTGGCGTGCACTCGCTCGCGCCGCAGGTCGAGGAAGCGGTAGGTCAGCCGCATCTCCTCGGGATAGTCGGCATCGCTGTTGACCGGCAGCGGCAGCGGCTCGGCCGCCGATTGCAGCGCCAGCTCGGCGATCGCCAGCTCGACCTCGCCGGTCGGGATATTCGGGTTCACCGTGTCGTCGGAGCGGGCGACGATCCTGCCGGTCACGGTGATCACGCTTTCCAGCCGCAGCGCATCGGCCGCCGCAAACAGCGGCGACGACACGTCGATCACGCATTGGGTGATGCCGTAATGGTCGCGCAGGTCGATGAACAGCAGCTGGCCGTGGTCGCGCTTGCGATGCACCCAGCCCGACAGCCGCGCCGTCTGCCCGGCATCGCCCAGGGCATCTCCCAGGGCATCTCCCAGGGCATCTCCCAGGCGCAGCGCGCCGCAAGTATGGGTGCGATAGGCGTGCATCGCCGCAAATTCCTTTGTCGCGTCCGCGGGCGGTGGAGAGCGGCGAACACCGCACGGATCGTCAGTCATGTCAAGCCGAGCGCCGCACCCGGCGGATTTGTCGCTCCGGCACTTCAGCGCTAACGCCCGACGGCCGGTGCATTGCGCCAGCCGGTTCCGGCGCCGGCGTTTTCGCGCTAAACCTGCACCGATGGAGCTGATCACCGAAAGCGCCGCGCTCGCCGCTTTTTGCGAGCGCCAGAAGGGCGCGGACTACATCACGGTCGACACCGAGTTCATGCGCGAGCGCACCTACTGGCCGATCCTGTGCCTGGTGCAGGTCGCGGGGCCGGCGGAAGCGGTGGCGATCGACGCCCTGGCGCCCGACATCGACCTGCAGCCGCTGCTGGCGCTGATGGCCGACACCGCGATCCTCAAGGTGTTTCATGCCGCGCGCCAGGACCTGGAGATTTTTTGCCACCTCTCCGGGGCGGTGCCGGAGCCGCTGTTCGATACGCAAGTCGCCGCGATGGTCTGCGGCTTTGGCGACTCGGTGAGCTATGAGACGCTGGTGCGCAAGCTCGCCGGTGCGGGGCTCGACAAGGCCTCGCGCTTTACCGATTGGTCGCACCGGCCGCTGACCGAGCGGCAGATCAAATACGCGCTCGAGGACGTCGTCCATCTGCGCACGGTCTATGAGCGGATGCAGCAGCAACTGGCCAGGAACGGCCGGACCAGCTGGTTCTCCGAAGAGATGGCGGCGCTCGCCGACGCCACGCTCTACCGCGCCGACCCGAGCGAGGCCTGGCATCGGTTTCGCCTGCGCGGCCGGGCGGACTCGCGCTTTCTCGCCGTGCTGCGCGCGCTTGCCGGATGGCGCGAGGCGGCGGCGCAACAGCGCGACCTGCCGCGCCAGCGCATCCTGCGCGACGAGGCGGTGCTCGAGATCGCCGCGCATGCCCCGCGCAGCGTCGAGACGCTGGCCCGTACCCGCGGCCTCGCCAAAGGCGTCGCGGAAGGCAAGCTGGGGAAGGAAATCCTCGACGCCGTCGCCGCCGGCCTCGCCGATCCCGACCCGCCGCCGGCGGTGCCGCAAAAGGCGCAGAACCCGCCCGGCCTGGGACCGCTGATCGAATTGCTGCGCGTCCTGTTGAAGCAGCGTTGCGAGGATTTCGAGGTCGCGCAAAAACTTGTCGCGTCCGCCGATGATCTGGAAGCCATCGCGGCGGACGACGACGCCCCGGTCCCGGCGCTAACCGGCTGGCGCCGCGAGGTGTTCGGCGGCGACGCTCTGGCGCTCAAGCACGGGACGCTGGCGCTCACCGCGGGACGCAACCGGATCGAGCTCGTGCCGTTGCCCCGGCGCGCCCGCTGACCGGCGAGGAACCCCTATCGCACCGGGTGCGTTTCCTAGCATCCCGATTGATGGTGAGGTTTCAAACATGCCGCGACATTTTTTCTCGGTTGGCGTGATCGCTGTCGCCTTCGGTCTGCTTGCCGGCGCTCCGCACGGCAATGCCGCGATGGACCCCAAGGCGTTTATCGGCGATCTCGGTCAACAGGGCATCCAGACGCTGGGCCCCAACGTGCCGCCGGCGCAGCGTGTCGCCCGCTTCCACCAGCTGTTTCAGGCGGATTTCGATGTCCAGGGGATCGGACGGTTCGCCATCGGCCGCTACTGGCAGGCCTTCAGCCCCGAGCAGCAGCAGGAATTCATCCGCTTGTTCCGCGACTACACGGTGCAGGCCTATGCCGAGAAGCTGGGGCAGTACGGCGGTGCGCAGTTCCGCGTGCTGAGCGCGGCGCCCGCCGGTGACGGAATGGTCGTCAGCAGCGAGGTCATCCGCGCGAACGGCGCGCCGGTGCGCATCGACTGGCATGTCGCGCCCGCCGGCGACGGCTATAAGGTCACCGACGTCTATGTCGACGGCGTCAGCATGAAGGTCACCCAGCGCGACGAGTTCGCCAAGATCATCCAGAACAACGGCGGCCAGCCGAGCGCGCTGCTCGCGGTGCTGCGGCAGCAGCTGCGCGAAGGCCCAGGCGTCGCCGGACCGGGCAACCGGCCGGTGCCCGGCACCATGCCGATGCGGTAGCACCCCCACCCAACCCTCCCCCCGCCAGCGGGGAGGGAGCCGCTCCTAGGCGAGCGCCGGACGGCGCTCGCGCCGGCGCCGGGTCTGCGTCGCGAGGCCCAGCGCGCGCCCCAGCGCGGCGAGGCGGCGCTCGACGGCCTCGCCCTGGAACAGGCTGCCGGTTTCGGGCATCTCCAGCGTCAGCATCCCGTCGGCGCGCGACAGCCGGACCTCGCCCAGCAGCTCGAGCGCGCCGCCGCACAGCGTGTAGGCTAGGCGCAGCGCCAGGCCGAGGCTGCGCGCCTCCGCCGCCTCGCGATCGTCCAGCAGGATGCGCGTCGGCGCCTTGATCGGGTCGTCCGGCGGGCCGCCGTAGCGGGCATGCAGGGCCGAGGCGATAAACACCCGCTCCTGATGGTTGATCGCGCCGATCGGCATCCGCAGACTGCGGGTGAAGGCCTGCTCGGCGCGGTAATCGGGGTGCTCGGTCCAGGCGATGTCGCTGAGCCAGCAGGCGGCGCGGTGCAGCCGCCGCGCGGCCGCCGGAAGATGGCCGAAGACCGGCGCGGTCCATTGCTCCAGCAGCCCGCCGTCGCTGCGGCCGGGGCTTTGGCTGAGGGCCATGCCGACGCAGGCGGCGATCAGCGGGTCGACATCCGGCTGCGCCGGCAGCAGCCCATAGGCATAGCCTTCGCGCAGGCCGAAGGCGGAGAAGACGATCCGGTCGGGCTGCCCCGCCGCGATCAGCTCGCTCAGGATGACGGCCGCCAGCGGCACCAGTTCGAGGCGCTTGCGGTTGACCGAGGTGATGCGCTCCAGCGAGCGCCGCGACATCCCCGCCAGCACGTCGAGGAAGGCCTCGGCGGCGCGGCGCGGCACCGTGTACTGGTGGATGATGTGCAGCGGGTAATGCGCCTGCTCCATATGCAGCCGGGCGATCGCCCGCCACGCCCCGCCCACCAGGAACAGCGCCCTGCCCTGCGCCTCGCGCAACAGGCCGGCAGTCGCCACGCTCGTCGCCACGACCTCGCGCAGGCGCCGCGGGTCGTCGATCTCGCCGAGCCGCAGCGGCCCGAGCGGCAGCGAGATCCCCTCGCCGATCGCACCGCTCCGGTCGCGCCGGCCGCCGTCGATCCGCACCAGCTCGACCGAGCCGCCGCCGAGATCGCCGACCACCCCATCCGCCGCGGGGATGCCGGCGAGCACGCCGGCCGCCGACAGCCGCGCTTCCTCCGGCCCGTTGACGATCCGCACCTGAAGCCCGCTGCGACGCTCGATCCCGGCGGCGAATTCCGCGCCATCGCTGGCGTCGCGCGCCGCCGCGGTGGCGATCCCCATCAGGTGGTCGGCGCCCAGCGCGCGCGCCAACGCGACAAAGCGCTGAAGGTTGGCGTAGGCGAGCTCGACGCCCTCGCGGTTGAGCCGCCCGGTGCGGCCGATCCCGCGCCCGAGGCCGCACATGACCTTTTCGTTGAGCAGCGGCATCAACGTCGCGCCGAGCCGCTCGAAGACGACCAGGCGCAGCGAGTTGGAGCCGATGTCGATGACCGCGATACGGCTGAACGAAGGTGTCGGGTTGTGATCCGGCATCGGCGCGGCGATCACCTCATCGCGCCACAAGGCGCGGTTGGCGGCGGCGCAGCGCCTTGCCGCGCCCCGACAGGCTGGGATTGGTCATGAAATAGGTATGCGCGGAGAATTCTTCGTCGAGCGGCGCGCGGGTATAGCTGCCATCGGCATGCAATACCCAGCTCTGCAGCGTGTCGCGCAGGTTGGCCGCCATGATCTCGTCGAGCACCTGGCGATGCACGGTCAGGTTCTCGATCGGCACCATCGCCTCGACCCGGCCGTTGAGGTTGCGCGGCATCCAGTCGGCCGAGCTGATGAACACCAGCGCCTGGTCCGAGGGCAGCCGGTTGCCGTTGCCGAAGCAGATGATGCGGCCGTGTTCCAGAAAGCGGCCCACGATGCTCTTCACCCGGATGTTTTCCGACATCCCGGGAACGCCGGGACGCAGGCAACAAATCCCGCGCACCACGAGATCGATCGACACGCCGGCCTGCGATGCGCGGTAGAGGTGATCGATGATCGCCGGATCGACCAGCTGGTTCATCTTTGCCCAAATCTGCGCCGGCCGGCCCGCCCGCGCATGCTCGATCTCGGCCTCGATCAGCGTATCGAGCCGCTCGCGCAGATTGATCGGCGCCACCGCCACCTTGTCGAGATGCGCCGGCGTCGCGTAGCCGGTCATGAAGTTGAACAGCCGCGCCGCGTCGTGGCACAGCGCCGCGTCGCAGGTGAAGAACGAGAGGTCGGTGTAAACCCGCGCGGTATACGGGTGGTAATTGCCGGTGCCGAAATGCACGTAGGAGCGCAGTTCGCCGCCCTCGCGCCGCACCACCAGCGAGACCTTGGCATGGGTCTTGAGCTGCAGGAAACCATAGACGACCTGCACGCCGGCACGTTCCAGGTCGCGCGCCCAGCGGATATTGGCTTCCTCGTCGAACCGCGCCTTCAATTCGATCATCGCCGTGACGGATTTGCCGGCCTCGGCCGCTTCGGCCAGCGCCCGCACGATCGGGCTGTCGTTGCTGGTGCGGTAGAGCGTCTGCTTGATCGCCACCACCGCCGGGTCGTGCGCCGCCTGCCGCAGGAACTGCACGACGACGTCGAAGCTCTCATAGGGGTGATGGACGACGATGTCCTTCTGACGGATCGCCGCGAAGCAGTCGCCGCCGAAATCGCGGATGCGCTCCGGAAAACGCGCGTTGTAGGGGGTGAATTTGAGGTCGGGCCGGTCGTCGGTGATCAGCTCCGACAGCGCGTCGAGCCCGAGGATCCCGGCGGTGGCGAACACGTCGGTGGCCGCCGCGTCGAGCTTCTCGACCAGGAAATCGCGCAGCTCCGCCGGCATGCGCGCGTCGAGCGCGAGGTGGATCACATGCCCGCGCCGGCGCTGCTTCAAGGCCGTTTCGAACACCGAGACGAGGTCTTCGGCCTCCTCCTCGATCTCGACCTCGCTGTCGCGCAGCACCCGGAACACCCCCTGCGCGACGACCGCGAACCCGGGAAACAGGTGATCGAGAAACAGGCCGATCATCTGCTCGACCGGCAGGTAGCGGATGCGCTCCCCGGGCAGCCGGATAAAACGGTCGACCGAGGCGGGGATCAGGATCAGCGCCTGCAGCCGCTGATTGTCGCTGACCCGCTCCAATTGCAGCCCCAGCGCGAAGCCGCGATTGGCGACAAAGGGGAACGGATGCGCCGGGTCGAGCGCCAGCGGGGTCAGCACCGGGAAGATGTCGGCCTCGAAGCGGCGTTCGAGCCAGGTGCGGTCGCCGGGTTCGAAGTCGGTCGGATCGATCACCATGATCCCCGCCTCGGCCAGCTTCGCGCGCATCGCCAGCCACGCCACCTGCTGCCCCTGCATCAGTTTGTGGGCGCGCTGGTAGATCGCGTCGAGCTGCTGTGCCGGGGTCAGCCCGTCCTGGCTGACGGTGACGATGCCGGCCTGCTGCTGGCCTTTCAGCCCGGCGATCCGGACCATGTAGAATTCGTCGAGATTGTTCGCCGAAATCGACACGAAACGCAGCCGCTCCAACAGCGGGTGCCGCTCGTTTTCCGCTTCCGCCAGCACCCGCTCGTTGAAGTCGAGCCAGGACAGCTCGCGATTGATGAAACGCGTCGGCGACGCCATGTCGCCCGGCCGAATCTCGACGATCTGCGCGCCCGTGCTCATCGGCGTCTTTCTCCGGCCATGCCCCCGCCGGGCTCAGCCTAGCGGCGCGAGTTTACAGGCTGGTGACGGCGCTGTCATGCGCGCCCGCCGTTCACTCGCTCCGCCAGTAGTTTCAATGCAACCGCGACGGCGAAGTTGCGCCATAGGTTGTCAGCGATCTGGGGCGCACGAGGAATGCGATAACAACCACCCGCGTCGCGTGCGACTACGACATGTTGTGCGCAGACCGATATTGCCCCATCATCCGCTATATCTGATTAAGAATAGCGAATGAAACCCAAGATGGATCAAGCCGCACCAAACATCGCCGTGGTAAGGGGCGCATCGAATGCGGAAATCCAGGACATTTTCCGGGCGCTGGCCGAACGCTGGCAGCCGGAGTTTCGTTTGGCGGGAGTCGTCGCGGAAAGCCACGGCCTAGCCGACCGGTTCTGTCAGGCGGGCTATTTGCGGAACCTCGCGACGGGAGCTTTGTTTTCGGTCTTTCGCGACCGGGGACCAGGGACGGATGAGTGCCACCTCGACAGGGCCGGCGCGATCGCCGCGGCCGCCGCCGTGCAACACGACATCGCCGCAGGCTGCGACCTCGTCCTGTTGAACAAGTTCGGTCAGCTCGAAGCTGCCGGTGATGGCCTTGCCGATGCATTCCGAGCCGCAGTCGCTACTGACCTTCCGTTGCTGACCTCGATCTCGCCGACCCATGACCAGGCGTGGCGACAGTTCGCAAATCAGCAGTATGCGATCCTCCCCGCCGACGTAGCCGCGATCGACCTGTGGCGGCGGACGGTTCAAACGCGCGAGGTAGTCACCCCGTCGAAACCAACAACCTCCGAATACCTGCGCGGCGCGCTATACGCCATTGCCGCGGTGAGCATGTGGACGGCCTGGATTTTGGCCGTGCGGCTCGGGATAAGGACGAACCTCACCCCCTGGGACATCACGGCCATTCGTTTCGGCGTGGCTGGGTTGATCCTGCTACCGTATTTGCTAAAGAAGGGTCTGGCCATCGACCGCCTTGGCTGGGTGGGACTGGCAGCAATCCTGCTGGGTGGCGCACCGACGGTGTTGGTTTCCTACGGTGGTCTGGTATTCGCGCCCGCGGCGCACGCCGCATCACTGTTTACCGCCCTCATCCCTCTTTATGTCGCGATCCTCGCCGCTGTCGTGCTGGGCGAGGCATTCACCATGGCTAAGCGGATCGGACTCGGTCTGGTCGTTGCCGGCGTTCTGGGCATCGTCTGGGGTACGGGCGGCACGATTGGAACGCAGCAGAACATCGGCCACGCCATGTTCATCGGCGCGGGCCTGTTGTTCGCGGGGTATACCCTGGCCATGCGGAAAGCGAGGCTGGATGGGCTTCACGCCGCTACTATTGCGGCGGTCGGGTCGCTCATCGCTTACGTGCCAGCATACGCGGTCGTTTCCGGAGCCCATCTGTTCAATGCGCCGTGGCCCGACCTTGTTTTGCAAGGATTTGTGCACGGAATCCTTTGCGCCGTGATCTCCCTCGTGCTTTGGGGACGCGCCATCAGCCTTCTTGGTGCATCGAGCGGCTCGGCGTTCGCGGCGCTAGCCCCCGCGGTAACCGCAATCTTGGCTATTCCGCTTCTCGGCGAATGGCCGGCGACGAACGACTGGATCGCAATGCTGCTGATTTCGGGGGGTGTCTACATTGCAAGTGGCGGCGTGCTCCCGGTCCGACGAATCGGACACGGATCTTCAGTTTCGGTACGCGGCGAGCCGTAGGCATAGGCGTTGTCGTGATTGCCCGCATCCTTTCCGCGACGTTCCGTGGAATGCGCCCTTCCACAGCCGATGTGGCTTCGGGGTGCGTTCCGTATCTGGTCTCGATGAGCGCTTGTCCAGGTCGTTGCGAAAAGAGGTCGAAGAGCTTTGCCGAGGGCACGCAATGCGCAATGCGTCTCTCGCTCGATGCCCCCGTCAAACCAATCCCGACTTCCCCCCGTCGGGAACAGTGCCGGCCGCAGCACATCCACGCGAAGCACAATTGGAAGCGCGCCCCGAAATATTGAATAGTGGCTGGGACGGCTCCCGGCAAGCCTTGGCCACCCGACGAATGGCGGGGCTTGGGGCAGTAACCGACGCCCCGTCTCGTTCGCCTCCAGGCGGGTTTTGATGCCGAGAGCCGAAATGCAAACTGCCGCGCTACCGCGGGCGCGGCATAAGTGACCACTGGGGCGAGGCCGGTGTAGAACAGGCTGGACAGCGGCAGGAGGGACGAGCGGATGATCCGCGCGGCGGTGGTGGGCATCGGTCATTGGGGACGCACCGTGGTCAACGCGGTGCAGGGCAACAGCGGCAAGATCCGTTTTGTCGCCGGGCAGACCCGCACGCCGGGCAAGGTGAAGGGGTTCTGTGCCGAGAAGGGCATCGCCCTGCGCGACAGCCTCGACGCGATCCTGCGCGATCCGGGCATCGATGCGGTCTATTTCGCCACGCCGCACAGCGAGCACGGCGGCCATGTCGAGCGCGCCGCGGCGGCCGGCAAGCACGTCTTCATGGAAAAGCCGTTCACCCTCGACCGCCACAGCGCCGCGGCCGCGCTGGACGCGGTGGCGCGGGCCGGCGTGACGCTGGGCGTGGCCTATCCGCGGCGGTTTCATCCCGGCATGGTCGAGCTGAAATCGCGGATCGACAGCGGCGCGCTCGGCACGATCGCCCATTGCTACGGCGAGCAGAACACGCCCGCCGGGCTGTGGATGGCCGAGGGCTCGTGGCGCGCCACCCAGGCCGAGGCGCCCGGCGGCGCGATGACCGCGCTCGGCGTCCACAATGTCGACGCGATGATCCACTTGTTCGGCGAGATCGACGAGGTCTACGCGTCGAGCCTGCGCCGTGCCGTCGCCTATGACGCCGAGGACACCACCAGCATCCTGTTCCGGATGAAGAACGGCATGTCGGCCAGCATGGTGTGTTCGCTGGTGACCGCGGTCAGCTACCGGCTGGCGGTGTTCGGCACCAAAGGCTGCGCCGAGCTGCGCACGCCGAACCTCGATTTCCACTTCACGCCGATCCCATCGGAGCGCCCCGCCGGCCGCCAGGTCGCGGTGCCGCCGCAGATCACCGAATACCCCGGCTTCAACGGTCTCCTCGCCGAGCTGGAAGCCTTCGCCGATGCGATCGACGGCGGCCCCGCCTACCCCATTCCACCCAACCAGGTGCTGCATGCCGTCGCAGTCTTCGAGGCGATCGTCCAATCCGCCACGACAAGCCAGCCCGTCAAGGTCGCGCGGGACTAGCGCCTGCGGTTACTCGCCCAGCTCCCGCTCGATCACGGCCTTAAGCGGCGGCAGGGCTATCTGAACCGTATCCCACACCCGCTTCGCCGCAACATCCTCATAGTCGTGGCGATAAATGTTTCCAACGCCTGCCATCTCACGCCAGGCTATGTCACGATGCCGGGCTTTCAATTCAGTCGACAGGCGTCGCGATGCCTCGGAAATGATTTCAAGACATCACGTGACGGCATAGACGCGCATCACATCGTCACTAAAGCTTTGGAAGTCCTGGTCGCTGTAGAAATGCTCGGCCAGGACGATGTTGTGCTGGATATCGCGAAGCGCGCTTCTTTCGGCATCAAAACGCATATAGGACGTCTCGAGCAGCCGGCTGCCGCAGATCCGGTTTCAATGCGTCGCGATCGATCACGTCGACCGGAACGGTGAAAAGCTCGGCGATATAGGCTTTCAGCCCGACATAGTCATAGACCGTGACCCGCGCGTCCGGATCGAATTCGACGAGGATGTCGACATCGCTGTCAGGCCTATTTTCGCCGCGCGCGGTCGAGCCGAACAACGCAGCGTGCGCGACGCCGCGGGCGCGCAGCGTGTCTTGGTTTCGTCGAAGCGTCGCGAGAGCGTCATCAGCATTCACCGCTACACTATAGCACCGAACCGGCTAATCTGGGCCGTTGGTCGCCATCAGCACACGCCGGAAAGGAAGAACATGCCCGTCACCGTCCTCTATCCCGAAGCCCGCCAGCAGCCCGACGCGATGGAACAGGGTGTGTTCGGCGCCGATGTGAAGATGGTCAAGCGCGAGGCCGCCGCGTCGCTGTCCGAGATCAGCGGCGCCGACTGCGCCGAGGCGGACGGGCTGATGATCATGGGGTTCGCGGTGACCGGCGCCGATCTCGCGCGCTTTCCGAAACTGCGCTGCATCGTGCGGATGGGCGTCGGCTACGACAAGCTCGACCGGCCCGCCGCGGCAGCGCGCAACGTGCTGGTGTGCAACGTGCCCGATTACGGGACAACCGAGGTCGCGGACCATGCGATGGCGCTGGCGCTGACGCTGCGCCGCGGCATCCTGCTGCACCACGAATACCAGCGGCACAGCCCGCCGGAACCCTGGCGCTCGTTCCAGAACCCGCTGATCGAGCGGCTCGGCACGCAGACTTTCGGCATCGTCGGGCTGGGCCGCATCGGCACGGCCGTGGCGCTGCGCGCCAAGGCCTTCAATTTCCGCGTCGTGTTCTACGACCCCAGGCATCCGAACGGCCACGAGCTCGGGCTCGGCATCGAGCGCGCGGCGACGCTCGAAGACCTGATGCGGCAGACCAACACGCTGTCGATCCATTGCCCGCTGACGATCGAGACCAAGGGCATGATCGGCCATGACCAGCTGTCGCTGCTGCCGCCGGGCGCGGTCGTGGTCAACGACGCGCGCGGCCCGATCCTCGACCTCGACGCGCTCCATGCGCTGCTGAAGAGCGGCCATATCGCCGGCGCCGG
The DNA here is from genome assembly GCA_035550515.1 of Allostellaceae bacterium. Lineage (GTDB taxonomy): Bacteria > Pseudomonadota > Alphaproteobacteria > ATCC43930 > CGMCC-115725 > DATARH01. The sequence goes on along the minus strand of DASZOZ010000055.1, from coordinate 22,890 downwards.
GCTCGACGTGCTGCCGGTCGAGCCGCCGGTCGAGCCGGTTCCCGAGCTGCTGCGCGCCTATCGCGCGAAGGAGGAATGGCTCGAAGGCCGCGTCGTCATCACCCCGCACTCGGCATGGCTGACGCCGCATTCCTGGATGGATACGCGGCGCAAATCGGCCGAAACCATGCGTGCCGCATTATTGACGAATAATCCGCAGAACGTGATCACGCCTGACATGTTCTAGGCGGTAAGAACACGCGCGGGAGGGTTCGCCGATGCACCAGCTGCATTTGCTGCGGCACGCCAAATCGAGCTGGGACGACGACGCCGACGACCATGCCCGGCCGCTCAACAAGCGCGGCCGGGAGGCGGCGCGGCTCATCGGCCAGAGCCTGCCGCAGGCGGTGGGGCACCTCGATCTCGTGCTCTGCTCGACCGCGCTGCGGGCGCGCGAAACCGCCGCGCTGGCGCTGGAGGGCTTCGCCGTCCGGCCGACCGTCCGCTACGAGGACGGGCTTTACCTCGCCGGCCCGGACAAGCTCATCGAGCGGCTGCAGCAGCTCGACGAGGGCATCGAATCGGTGCTGGTGATCGGCCACAACCCCGGGCTGCACGAGCTGGCGATCATGCTCGCCTCGCCCGGCTCGGCCGGGTTCAGCACGCTCGCCAACGGGAAATTCCCGACCGGCGTGCGCTGCCGCTTTGTCGTCGCCACCGATTGGTCGGCGATCGGCAGCACCCGCCACCGCCTGATCGATTACGTGACGGTCAAGTCGCTCGGCGGCGGCGAGTAGCCGTCGGTCGCGAGCATCGCGCGCGCCATTCTGACGGTGACCGGCCGGCCGGTTTCGAGGCCCAGCCGGTCGAGGCGCGCGGCGATCTCCGCCGCCGCCGCGAACGATCGCTCGATGCGCGCGATCAGATAGGCGAAAACTTCCGGCGCGACACGCAGCTGGCGGTCGGCGAAATGCTTGACCAGCACCGCCTTGAGCAAGCCGTCATCGGGCGGCGCGATCCCCGCGACCGGCAGCGAGCGCAGCCGCGAGGCGAGATCGGCAAGCGCGAGCGCCATGCGCGCCGGCGGCGCTGGCGCCGTCAGCAGCAGGCTGCCGCCGCGCTCCAAGGTCAGGTTGTAGAGATGCAGGAGCAGCCGCTCCGGCGCCCGTTCGGCGGCGTCGAGCGCGACAACGGGCGGCAACCGCTCGGGCGCCGCGAGAGCCTCGCCGCGCACCAGCGCCGCCCCGCTCCGGGCGCACCACAGATGCGCGAGATGGGTCTTGCCGCACCCGGCAGGCCCGTAGAGCACGACCGCGCGGGCCGGCCAGTCCGGCCACCGCTCGACCAGCTCGAACGCGGCGCGGTTGCCGCCGGATACCAGAAAGTCGGCGCGTTCGTACCGCCGCTCGACCGGCAGGTCGAAGACGCCTTGCTTCATCGATACGGGGTCAGCCCGCGCACCGTCGGCGGCTGCCGCGGGTCGTAGACGGCGCTGCGCCGGTAGCGGCTCAGCGCGAAGCGGATCAGCACGCCGCAGACCGCCGCCATCGGCACCGCAAAAATGAGCCCGATAAAGCCGAACAGGGTAACCCCCGCGAACAACGCGAACATCACCCAGACCGGGTGCAGGTGAATGCGGTCGCCGACCAGCTTCGGCGTGAGAAAATTGCCCTCGACCGTCTGGCCCACGGCAAAGATGATGCAGACGATGATGACCTCGCGCCAGGTGCCGTATTGCGACGCCGCCAGGCCAAGGGCGAGGACGAACCCCGTCGCGCCGCCGAGGATCGGCACGATCGCCAGCACCCCGATCAGCAGGCCGAGCGCAAGCCCCGAATCGAGCCCGGCAAAGGACAGCGTCGCCCCGTAATAGATCGCCAGGATCAGGCACACCAGCGCCTGGCCGTGCACAAAGCCGACCAGCATGTCGCCGACGATGCGCACCTGCTCGCGGACGGTGCCGAGCGATTGGCGCGGCAGGTAGTCGTCGATCAGCCCGACCATCTTCTCCCAGTCGCGCAGCACCAGGAACGTCACGATCGGCGTCACGATCACCAGCGAAACGATGTTCAGGATCGCGAAGCTGCTGGTGACGAGCCCTTGCAGGAGCGAGCCCAGCCAGGACAGCGCCTCGCCGAGCTTGGCGCCGACCGCGTCCTGCACCTTCTGCACCTGATCGGCCGGCAGCTTCTGCTGCATCAGGCTGATCAGGTTGCCGAGCTGCTCTTGCAGGAACGAGACCAGGCTCGGCACCTTGCCGATCAGCACCACGACCTGGTTCTGGATGAGCGGCACCAGCAGCGTGAACACCAGCGCGACGCCGACCAGGAACATCAGCAGCACCGCGACGCTCGCCAGGCTGCGCCCGATGCCCCAGCGTTCGAGCCGCGCCACCGGCGGCGCCAGCATGAAGGCGATCACCAGCCCGGCGACAAACGGCAGCAGGACGCTCTCCAGCAGCCCGAGCGCGACAATGACGACGACGAGAAAGACCAGCCAGAACAGCAGGCGATAGGACCGTCCGCTCACGACGCCTGCTCCGCGCCCGCCAGGAGGCGGGCCCAGCGCACCAGATAGGAGAGCCCGGACAGCACCGTGGTCACCGCGGTCAAGCCCACCAGTATCTCGGTCAACACCCCGTCGCTGAAACCGAGGCCCAGTCGCCCCAGCACATAGCCGACCAGGGCGATCTGCACCAGCGTGTTGAGCTTGGAGATGTAGAGCGGGTCGAAATTGCGCGGCGCCGCAAGGAATTGCAGCAGCATGAAACCGCCGATGATGGTCACGTCGCGAAACACCACGAGGATAACGAGCCAATTCGGCAACAATTGCTGCTCGGACAGGCCCAGGGCGACAAAGACGCTCGACAGCAAGGCCTTGTCGGCCGCCGGGTCGAGCAGCGCGCCAAGCCGGGTGCGGCAGTCGAACCGCTTGGCGATAAACCCGTCGAGCGCGTCGCTCAGGCCGGCCAGGACAAAGACGCAAAACGCGACGCCGAATTCCTGGCCGACGATCAGCCAGATCATCAGCGGCACCGACATCAGGCGCGTCAGCGTGATCAGATTGGGAATGTTCATGGCCAGCCGCGTCATGGACGATCACGCGCGGGCTAAGGCTTGTCGCCGCCGTGCGCCAGCCGCCAGATCGGGTCGCCGCCTTGCAGGTCGAGCTTTGCCGCGCCGAGATTGGCCTTCAACTGGTCGAGGCCGCCGATATACTGGATTTCGATCGTCGCTTCCTGGCGCGACAGGGCCTTCACATCGATCTTGCGGACCGACGGGATCGTCGCGAGGCGGTCGCGCAGCTTGATCCAATCGTCGAGCCCGGTGATCGCGGCAACCACCGTCACGCTGCCCTGCTGGTCGCCCGCCCCGCCCTTGGCATTTTTCCAGCCGTTGTCGAGATCGGCGGCGATCACGTCGGCGGCGCGGCGGCACAGATCGATATCGGCTTCGTTCGCCTTCGCGTCGATCGAGTCGACATGCGCATCGACGAACTGGCCGGCACGGTAGCGCCGCACCGTCACGTCGAGCCCGGGCTTGTCGCCGGTCCGCGGCGCGGCGATCATCACCAGCACGTCGTCGGCGCCCTCCTTTTGAGCGATCGCCGTCAGCGCCGCGGAGTCGCCGCTGCGCGCCTTGTCGGCGTCGATCGCCGCGAGATCGCTGACATCACCAAGCGGCACCGTCAGCGTACCGCCGCTGCCCGCGGGCCGGTGCGACCACGCCTCGCGCCACGGGTTCGGGTCGTCCCACAGCAGCGCGCTGTCGCCGCTCTGGTAGATCGGCAGCACCACCGCCAGCTTCGCCGCCGCGGGAGGAGCGGTGCTTTGGTTTTGATTCTGATTCTGACCCTGGTTCTGGTTCGCGCCCGCACCGCTCGTGTCGGCCACGGCGATGCCGGCGCTCTGCATCGCCCTGGCGACCTCGTTCGGCTTGAAATGGTAGGTGTAATCCGCGGTATAGCGCACCGCCGACATTTTCTCGTTGGCTACCTCGAAGCTCGCGACCAGATCGGTCACCTGGTTGTCGCTGAGCTTCAGCGGCTTCCCCTTCCCGGCGCCGCCGGCGAGTTTCTCGACGATCGTGTTGAGGGCGCGGCGCGCCCCGTCGATGCGCGCGATGTCGCGCGCCTTGGCGACGCTGTCGGATGTCGCGTCGACCGTGACGGTGGCGGTGTAGGCGTCGTCCTGCGCCGCCGCCTGCGGCAGCGGCGCCGCGAACAGCAGCAACAGGGCGGCGAGCAGCGCCCTGCCGCGCATCGTCGTCGAAGTCATGCCAAGGGTCCCCGGGCCAAGCTTCGCCAACATCTCCTGTTGCCAACATCCCCTTGGGCGACGCGCCCTTGTTCTCTATCCTCGCGGCTCCCCGACCGCGCCCCGGTCATAGCGCAGAATTAACGAGGACGCCATCGACAGCCGGTTGGACAGCCCGCGCGACAAGGAGCCGGCATGGCGCGGCTGAGGGTCGGCGTGCTGATCTCCGGCCGCGGCTCGAACTTGCAGGCGTTGCTCGACGCGGCCGCCAATCCCGCCTACCCGGCGGAAATCGCCACCGTGATCAGCAACCGCGCCGAGGCGCCGGGTCTGCGGCGCGCGACGGCCCGCGGCATTCCGGCGCATGTCGTCGCCGATCCCGACCGCGCCGCCTTTGCCGCCGCCGCCGACCGGATACTCCGCGACGCCGGCGTCGCGCTGGTGGCGCTCGCCGGCTTCATGCGCATCCTCGACACCGGGTTTGTCGAGGCGTGGCGCGACCGGATGATCAACATTCATCCGTCGTTGCTGCCGGCCTTTCCGGGGCTCCACCCCCAGCGCCAGGCGCTGGCGGCCGGGGTGAAATTCTCCGGCTGCACCGTGCATTTCGTGCGCGCCGCGGTCGATACCGGGCCGATCATCGCGCAGGCCGCGGTGCCGGTGCTCGACGACGACGACGAAGATCGTCTCGCCGCCCGCATCCTCGCCGCCGAGCACCGCCTCTATCCGCTGGCGTTGCGGCTGTTTGCCGGGCACCGGCTGCGCATCGCCGGCAACCGCGTCGCCGTTGCGGGCGGCGCCGCGCCGGGCATCTCCGTGCTGAACCCCGACGAATGCGGCTGACATTCGATGCGCCGGGGTGGGGGCTTGCCTCACCGGCCGGTTAGGCTATACAGGCGCTCGCGCGCTTTCGCTTATGGGGACGAGGATGATCACCACGGTCGACGCCGAAACCGAACGCCACCAGCAAACCTGGCTCGGCTTCTGCCGGTTCATGCGGATCATGGTGACGGTGGTGGTGCTGATCCTCATCGGGATGGCGATTTTTCTGCTGTAGCCTCCTACCCGACGATCTCGAGCCCGGAGAAGAAAAAGCCGATTTCCTGCGCCGCGGTCTCCGGCGAGTCCGAGCCGTGCACCGAGTTGGCCTCGATCGACTCGGCAAAATCCTTGCGGATCGTGCCGGACGCGGCGTTGGCGGGGTTGGTGGCGCCCATGATATCGCGGTTCCTGGCGATCGCCCCCTCGCCTTCCAGCACCTGCACGACCACCGGCCCCGAGCTCATGAAATCGACAAGGCTCTGATAGAACGGCCGTTCCTTGTGCACTGCGTAGAACCGGCCGGCTATGTCCTTCGACATGTGCAGGCGTTTCTGCGCGACGATCCGCAGGCCGGCTTTTTCGAACCGGTCGTTGATCGCGCCGGTCAGGTTGCGCCTGGTTGCGTCGGGCTTGATGATCGACAAGGTGCGCTCGATGGGCATGGCTCGGGCTCGCTGCGGTGCAATAAAGGCGGCGGGTTATAGCGAACCGCCGCGCCGCCAGCAATCGAGCAGCGGGCCGGCCGCGCCGGTCACCGGGTCGCAGCCCGGCAGCGGCACCCGCACGAGATTGTGCGCGGATTTGTCGTGCGACCGCGCTTCCGCCTGGCAAATATCCGGCCGCTGGCCCTTCGGGTAGGAGCCGATGACCAGGAGGTCGCCGCTGGCGCTCTCGCGCTTGTGCGCGACGCCGGCCGGGATCACCACGACATCGCCCTGCCGCAGCTCGACGGTCGCACCGTTCTCGCCGCCGAGCCGCACCTGCGCCGAGCCGCGGGCAATGCCCAGCACCTCATGCGCGTTGCTGTGGTAGTGATGATAGGGATAGATGCCGTTGCGCCAGGCGCCGGGCCAGCCATTGGCCTCGAACAGCGCCTCGCAGCGCGCCGCGAGATCACCCTCCGTCCCGAGCGCGCCGCGATACAGCACGAGCGGCAGCGGGCTGTTCGGCACAGTGCCGTCATCGGCGAAGATGTGGGTTTCGATCGTTGGCGACAGGGTCATGCCGGCCTCCCGGGGCGAATGGTACCTGGCAAACATGATACCGCGCGAGCTGCTCCGGAACAGCCGCTCGCCGAAGCTTTGCTTGTCCCCGGGCCGATGAGCGGCTACGAGGGTTGCCGCGCCCCGGCCGGGCCGCCAAATACCGGCAGGCGCATGAAACAACGACGGCTACCGATGCAGGCCATCGCCTTCGCGATAATCCCCGCCGCGCCGCTGCCCGCCAGCCTGACCGACCGGGTGCTGTATCGCGACGGGCTGATCCTCGTTGTCGACAAGCCGGCCGGCATCCCGGTGCATGCCGGGCCGGGCGGCGGGCCGCATCTGGAGCACTGGCTGCCGCTGCTGCGGTTCGGGCTGCCGCGGCCGCCGGCGCTGGCGCACCGGCTCGACCGCGACACCAGCGGCTGCCTGGTGCTGGGCCGCCACCCGAAGGCGCTGCGCCGGCTCGGCGCGCTGTTCCGCGAGGGCAGGATCGAGAAGGTCTACTGGGCCGTCGTCGCCGGGGTTCCCGCGCAGCCGGATGGCGTCATCGACGCGCCGCTGCGCAAGGATACGACGCGGCGGGTCGGCTGGCGCATGGAGGTCGATCCGGCCGGGCAGACCGCCGTCACCGAATACCGGGTGCTCGCCACGGCCGGCGGCCGGTCGTGGCTGGAGCTGCGCCCCAAGACCGGCCGCACCCATCAGATCCGCGTTCATTGCGCCGTGCTCGGCTGTCCGGTCGTCGGCGACCCGACCTATCGCGGACCCATGCCGTCCGACAGCACCGGCGAGCCGCTGCAACTGCATGCCCGGGCGATCGGCATCCCGCTCTATCCCGCCCGCCCGGCCGTCCGGGTCACCGCGCCGGTGCCGCCGCATATGCGCGCGACCCTGGCCGCCCTTGGCTGCGAGCGGCGCGAAGCCGCCGTGACGTTGCCGGCATGACCGCGCCGGTCGAGCTGCGCCGGCTGGGCCCCGGCGATGCCCTGCTCTACCGCGACATCCGGCTGGAGGGGCTGGCGGACACCCCGCACGCTTTCGCCGGCACGCTGGAAGACGAGCGGTCCCAGCCGGTCGAACGCTTTGCCGCGCGGCTTGCCGACGACGTCGTCTTCGGCGCGTTCGGCGACGGCGAGCTGCTCGGCGTCGCCGGGTTCTACATTCAGCCGAAAGCCAAGCATCGCCATAAGGGCGTGTTATGGGGCATGTATGTCCGGCGGCAAGCCCGCGGCCGCGGCATCGGCCAGTCGCTGGTCGAGGCGATCATCGGCCACGCCCGGCAGCAGGTCGAGATCCTGCAATTGTCCGTCGTCAGCGACAACGCGCCGGCCCGGCGGCTCTACGCCCGTCTCGGCTTTGTCGCGTACGGCGTCGAGCGTCACGCGACCAAGTATCACGGCCAGTACCATGACGACATACTGATGGCGCTGCCGCTCGTGGTAGAGTCCGGTTCCCTGTCGAAAAAGGCCGTCACCGCATGATCCCGCGCTACAGCCGGCCGCAAATGGCGAAAATCTGGGAGCCGGAAAACTATTTCCGCATCCAGATGGAGATCGAGGCCTGCGCCTGCGAGGCGCAGGAGATGCTCGGCGTTATCCCCAAGGGCGTCGCCCGGGCGGTGCGGGAGCGCGGGAAATTCGAGGTCGAGCGCATCCGCGAGATCGAGCGCGAGGTGCATCACGAGACCATCGCCTTCCTCACCAACCTCGCCGAGCATGTCGGCGCCGAGTCCCGCTTTGTCCATCAAGGGATGACATCGAGCGACGTGCTCGACACCTGCCTCGCGGTGCAGCTCACCCAGGCGGCCGACATCCTGCTCGCCGATCTCGACCGCGTGCTCGCCGCGCTGAAGAAACGCGCCTTCGAGCACCGCTGCACGCCGGCCATCGCGCGCAGCCACGGCGTCCACGCCGAGCCGACGACGTTCGGGCTCAAGCTCGCCGGCCATTACGCCGAGTTCGCCCGCAACCGCGAGCGGCTCGTCGCGGCGCGCCGGGAGATCGCCACCTGCCAGATTTCCGGTGCGGTCGGGACATTCGCCAATATCGACCCGCGCGTCGAGGAATACGTCGCCGAAAAGCTCGGCCTGGTGCCCGAACCGGTCTCGACCCAGATCATCCCGCGCGACCGCCATGCCGCGTTCTTCGCGGCGCTGGCGCTGACCGCCGCGGCGATCGAGCGCTTCGCCACCGAGCTGCGCCATCTGCAGCGCACCGAGCTGCGCGAAGCCTCCGAGTATTTCGCCGAGGGACAGAAGGGCTCCTCGGCGATGCCGCACAAGCGCAACCCGGTGCTGTCGGAGAACCTGACCGGCCTGTCGCGGGTCATCCGCGCGGCGGTGACCCCGGCGCTGGAAAACATCGTCACCTGGCACGAGCGCGACATCTCGCATTCCTCGGTCGAGCGCTTTATCGCCCCCGATACGACGATCACCCTCGATTTCGCCCTCGACCGCCTGGCCGGGGTCATCGACAAGATGATCGTCAACCCCGAGCGCATGGCGGTGAACCTCGCTTCGCTCGGCGGCCTCCCCGACTCGCAGCGCTTCCTGCTGGCCCTGACCCAGGCCGGGATGAGCCGCGAGGACGCCTATCGCCTGGTCCAGAAGCATGCGATGGCGAGCTGGAACGATCAGGGGCACGGCGACGGCAAATTCGCCGACCTGCTCAAGGCCGACCCCGAAGTGACGAAATTTTTCACCCCGGCGCAGATCGACGCGTCGTTCGATCCCGCCTATCATTTCAAGCATGTCGACACGATCTTCCGCCGCGTCTTCGGCGAAGAAGCTGCCACTAGGGAGAAGCGCGATGAGCTCGCTGCGCAGTAACAACGGCCCCCGCATCAAATACACGCCCGAGGAGTCGCCCTACGAGGCGATCACCGTCGACAAGCTGACGCCGATCATCGGCGCCGAGATCGGCGATGTCGATCTGCGCCAGCCGAGCAACCGGCAGATGGACGAAATCCATCGCGCGCTGGCGGAAAACCTGGTGATCTTCTTTCGCGACCAGCACCTGACGCCGCAACAGCATCTCGATTTCGGCCGCCGCTTCGGCGAGCTGCACCTCCATCCGGCGGCGCCGGCCGAGCCCGGCCTGCCCGAGCTGATGATCATCCACGCCGACAAGGACTCGTTCCGCGCCAACGGCGAGGGCTGGCACTCCGACGTGTCGTGCGACCCGACCCCGCCGATGGGCAGCATCCTCTACATCAAGAAATGCCCGCCGCGCGGCGGCGACACGCTGTTCGCCAATATGTACGCCGCCTACGAAGCGCTGTCGGACCGCATGAAAACCTATCTCGACGGCCTCACCGCACGGCATAACGGCGAGCATTACCGCGGCCAGTACGCCAATTACGGGGTCCAGGACAAGGAGAGCTACCCGCACGCCGACCACCCGGTGGTGCGCACGCACCCGGTGACCGGGCGCAAGTGCCTCTACGTCAACAAGGGCTTCACCCGCTACATCAACGGCATCCCGCGCGATGAAAGCGACGGCATCCTGCGCTATCTGTACGAGCACATGGCGAGCCCGCTGTTCCAGTGCCGCTTCCGCTGGCAGGAGAATTCGATCGCCTTCTGGGACAACCGCTGCGTCCAGCACCACGCGATGTGGGACTACTGGCCGCACACCCGCTCCGGCAACCGCGTCACGGTGGCCGGCGACCGGCCGTATTAGACCCCTCCACGCCTGACGGCGCGATCCGCCCTCTCCCGCAATGCGGGAGAGGGGATGGCGGCCGCTATTCCTTCATCACCTGCTGGCGGGCCGTTGCGGCGAAATGGTCGAGCTCGAACTGCACTTGCGCGGTGGTGACGGTGTGTCCCTTGGCGGCGAGGTCGGCGACGATCTTTTCGACGACGTGCTTGTCGCCGCCCTTTTCGAACTCCGCGTTGACCACCGCCTTCGCATAGTCGTCGACGGCGGCGCCGCTGAGCCCCATGCGCTGCGCCGCCCACACGCCGAGCATGTAGTTGCGGCGGGCGATCGCCTTGAAGCGCAGCTCCTGCTCGTGCTTGAACCAGTTCTCGAATTCTCGCTCGCGATCCTCAAAGGTCGGCATGATCGTCCCATCTGAAGTGCGTGGCGTCCATTATATCGAAGCGCCGGCGCCGTGTGCACCTTAGTCATTCTGCGCCGGCCGGAGCATCCCTGGCCGGTGATCATCGGCGCCAACCGCGACGAGATGCTCACCCGCCCGGCGCGGCCGCCGGCGCGGCATTGGCCCGACCGGCCCGACGTCGTCGCCGGGCTCGACGAGCTGGCCGGCGGCTCGTGGCTCGGCCTCAACGATTGGGGCGTCGCGGCGGCGGTGCTCAACCGCCACGGCTCGCTCGGCCCGGCGCCGGGGCAGCGCTCGCGCGGCGAGCTGGTGCTGGAGGCGCTCGACCATCCCGACGCGGTCGCCGCCGCCGAGGCGCTGGCGCATCTCGACCCCGGTTCCTACCGCACCTTCAACCTGATCGTCGCCGACAACCGCGACGCGTTCTGGCTGCGCCACGCCGATGGCCGCAACATCGACGCCTGGCCGATCCCCGAGGGGCTGTCGCTGATCGATTCGGGCGAGCTCAACCGCCCCAACAACCGCCGCGTGACGCTCGCCGCGCCGCGGTTTCGCGCCGCGGCCCCGCCCGATCCCGACGCCGACGACTGGGCCGACTGGCAAGGCCTGCTCGCCGACACCGAATCGCCGGCGGGCGAGCCGCCGGAAAATGCGCTGCGGTTTCGCATGCCGCATGGTTACGGCACGGTGTCGAGCGCGCTGATTGCGCTGCCGGCGCCCGATACCGCCGAGCGAAAACCGCGTTTTCGCTATGCCCAGTGGCAGCCGGCGCCGCTCCCCTGGACCGATGTCGGCGCGGCCGCCGAAAGCCCGCCGCGCTGACGTTGTTGGCCCCGGCGCCGCTTGCTATATGAAGGAGGATTTCCCCGCGGGAGCCCGGATGTCGCGACGCCGGCAGATTTACGAAGGCACGGCCAAGGTGCTGTTCGAGGGCCCCGAGCCCGGCACGCTGGTGCAGTACTTCAAGGACGATGCGGCCGCCTTCAACAACCGGAAGCGCGGCACGATCACCGGCAAGGGCGTGCTCAACAACCGCATCTGTGAATTCCTGATGCTGAAGCTCGCCGAGATCGGCATCCCGACGCATTTCGTGCGCCGGCTCAACATGCGCGAGCAGCTGGTGCGCGAGGTCGAGATCATCCCGATCCGGGTCGTGGTGCGCAATGTCGCGGCCGGGTCGCTGGCCAAGCGGCTCGGTCTCGGCGAGGGCACGCCGCTGCCGCGCTCGATCATCGAATACCACTACAAGAAGGCCGAGCTGGGCGACCCGCTGGTCGGCGAGGAGCACATCACCGCCTTTGCCTGGGCGAGTACCCAGGACCTCGACGAGATCATGCAGATCGCGCTGCGGATCAACGATTTCCTGACCGGGCTGTTTCTCGGCATCGGCATCCGGCTGATTGATTTCGGCCTCGAATTCGGCCGGCTCTACAGCGACGACGACATGCGCATCGTCGTCGCCGACGAGATCAGCCCCGACAACATGCGCCTGTGGGACATCCGCACCTCCGAGAAGCTCGACAAGGACCGCTTTCGCGAGGATCTGGAGCGGGTCGCCGAGGGCTATCAGGAAGTGGCGCGCCGGCTCGGCATCCTGCCGGAGGGCGGCCCGGCCGACTTCAAAGGCCCGAGGACGATCCAATGAAGGCCGGCCAATGAAAGCGCGCGTCCATGTCAGCCTCAAAGCGGGCGTGCTCGACCCGCAGGGCAAGGCGATCGGCAACGCGCTCGCGTCGCTCGGCTTTACCGGCGTCGGCGAGGTGCGCCAGGGCAAGCTGATCGAAATCGAGCTCGACGGCGCCGACAAGGCCGCCGCCCGGGCCAAGGTCGAGAAGATGTGCCAGGAGCTGCTCGCCAACCCGGTGATCGAAAACTACGCGATCGAGCTGGAGTGATGGCGGCCGCTCGCTGCGCGAGGCACCTCGGGGCGCCGGCATGAAAGCCGCCGTCATCGTCTTTCCCGGCTCCAACCGCGAGCGCGATGTCTGCGCCGCGCTCAAACGCGCGAGCGGCCGGGAGCCGGCGGTGGTCTGGCACGGCGACAGCGAATTGCCCGCCGCGGACCTGATCGTGCTGCCCGGCGGCTTTGCCTATGGCGACTATCTGCGCTGCGGCGCGATGGCGGCGCACTCGCCGATCATGCGCGAGGTCAAGGCCCGCGCGCAAAAGGGCGCACCCGTCCTCGGCATCTGCAACGGCTTTCAGGTGCTGACCGAGGCCGGGATGCTGCCCGGCGCCCTGCTGCGCAACAAGACGCTGAGCTTTATCTGCCGCGACGTGCATCTGCGCGTCGAGAATTCGCAGACCATTTTCACCTGCGGCTACGCGGCCGGCCAGACGATCCGGGTGCCGACGGCGCACGGCGAGGGCAACTACACCGCCGATCCGGACACGCTCGACCGGCTCGAGGCCGAGGGCCGCGTCGCCTTCCGCTATTGCAGCGCCGCCGGCGCGCTGACCGAGGAGGACAACGTCAACGGCTCCGCCCGCTGCATCGCCGGCGTCTTCAACGAGGCGCGCACCGTGCTCGGCCTGATGCCGCACCCGGAAAACTCGACCGACCCGCTCTTGGGCTGCACCGACGGCCAAGGCCTGTTCGACGGGCTGGTCAGCGCGCTGTCATGACCGACCGGCCTTCCCTGGCGAATGCGCTCGCCGAAGCGAAGATCGACCGGCCGGCCGCCGAGCGGATCGCGACCGAGATTTACGATGCGATCCATGACAATGTCGCGACGAAAAGCGACCTGCAAGCGGTGCGCACCGAGTTGAAGGCCGATCTGCGCGAGGTGGAAGCACGCCTGAAGGCGGAAATCGATCGAATGGTGATCCGCCTTGGCGCGCTCGTTTTAGCACTGACGGGCGTCGTCTTGGCCGCAATTCGCTACTTGCCGCCGGCACATTGAGCGCCGCCTATGCTCGGGATGAGATGGACCCTCGGCGGCACCGATAGTCAAAGCCGGTTCAGCGGGCTGGCCGACGCGCTACCGCCGGCCTGATTCCCGCTGGGCTTCGGGTAAGAGAGTCGAGCATGAATAGCAACGTCACCCTCGCGCTCGCCGCCGAGATGGGCCTCTCGGCGGAGGAATTCGCGCGCGTCGAAAGCATCCTCGGGCGGACCCCGAACCTCACCGAGCTCGGCGTGTTCTCGGCGATGTGGAGCGAGCATTGCTCGTATAAATCGTCGAAAGTCTGGCTGAAGACGCTGCCGACCGAGGGGCCGCGCGTCATCTGCGGCCCCGGCGAGAATGCCGGGGTCGTCGATATCGGCGACGGCGACGCGGTCGTCTTCAAGATCGAGAGCCACAACCACCCGTCCTTTATCGAGCCCTATCAGGGTGCGGCGACCGGGGTCGGCGGCATCCTGCGCGATGTGTTCACGATGGGCGCCCGCCCGGTCGCGATCCTCAATTCGCTGCGTTTCGGCGATCCGAGCCACCCGAAGACGCGCCATCTGGTCGCCGGCGTGGTCGCCGGGATCGGCGGCTACGGCAATTGCGTCGGCGTGCCGACGGTCGGCGGCGAGGTGCAGTTCCACCCGAGCTACAACGGCAACATCCTGGTCAACGCGATGTGCGTCGGCCTCGCCAAGGCCGGCCGCATCTTCTATTCGGCCGCATCGGGCGCCGGCAACCCGGTGATCTATGTCGGCGCCAAGACCGGGCGCGACGGCATCCACGGCGCGACGATGGCCTCGGCCGAGTTCGACGACACCGCAGCCGAAAAGCGCCCGACCGTGCAGGTCGGCGACCCGTTCACCGAAAAGCTGCTGATCGAGGCGTGTCTCGAACTGATGGCCGGCGACGCGATCGTGGCGATCCAGGACATGGGCGCGGCCGGGCTCACCTCGTCGGCGGTCGAGATGGCCGGCAAAGGCGGCCTCGGCATCGAGCTCGACCTCGACCGGGTGCCGATGCGCGAGACCGGCATGAGCCCCTACGAGATCATGCTGAGCGAAAGCCAGGAGCGCATGCTGATGGTGCTGCGCCCCGGCAGCGAGCCCGAGGCGCGCCGCGTCTTCGAGAAATGGGAGCTCGATTTCGCGGTGATCGGCCGGGTGACCGACACCGGACGGCTGGTCCTCAAGATGCACGGCGCGGTTGCCGCCGATATCCCGGTCGGGCCGCTGGTCACCGAGGCGCCGCTTTACCATCGCCCGACGCAGCCGCGGCCCGCGCCGGCGGCGGTCGACGCCGGCGCCCTCCCCGCCCGCGATCCCCTCGATTGCCTCAAAAAGCTGCTCGCCTGCCCCGATCTCGCCTCGAAGCGCTGGGTCTGGGAGCAATACGACCATCTGGTCATGGGCAACACCGTCAAGCGGCCGGGCGGGGACGCGGCGGTGGTGCGGATCAACGACGCCGGCAAGGCGCTGGCGCTGAAGACCGACTGCACGCCGCGCTATTGCCGCGCCGACCCCGAACGGGGCGGCATGCAGGCCGTCGCGGAAAGCTGGCGCAATCTCTGTGCCGTCGGCGCCACGCCGCTGGCGATCACCGACAACATGAATTTCGGCAACCCGGAAAAGCCGGAGATCATGGCCGAATTTGCCGGCGCCTGCGCCGGGATGCGCGCCGCCTGCCTGGCGCTCGATTATCCGGTCGTGTCGGGCAATGTCTCGCTTTACAACGAGACCAGCGGCAGCGCGATCTGGCCGGCGCCGGTGATCGGCGGCGTCGGGCTCATCGCCGACGCGGCAAAAGCGGTCGATCTCGCGCTGAAGCATGACGGCGACACGCTGATCCTCATCGGCGAGACGCCGGGTCCGCTTGGCGGCCATCTCGGCGCGTCGCTCTATTTGCGCGAGATCGAGGGCCGCGAAGCCGGCGCCCCGCCGCCGGTCGACCTTGCCGCCGAGCGCCGGCACGGCGATTTCGTCCGGGAACGGATCGCCGCCGGCCATGTCGCCGCCTGCCACGACGTCAGCGATGGCGGCCTTCTCGTCGCGGTCGCCGAGATGGCGATGGCCGCCGGCAAGGGAGTGCGCCTGACCGGCCTCGCCCAAACCAATGCCGCGTTGTTCGGCGAAGATCAGGGCCGCTACTTGGTCGAAACTGCGGCGCCGCAACAGGTTTTGGCCGCGGCAAAAACTGCGGGCATATACGCACAGATCATCGGCACGGTCGGGGGCGATGCGTTGACACTCCCCGGTGGCGGTGCCATATCGGTGCGCGAGCTGAAAGCTGCCAATGAGGCTTGGCTTCCGGCCTACATGGCGGGAAACTAGCCGCGGGAGCCGAGGAGACCGAACGCGATGGCGATGGACGCGGCGACGATCGAGCGTCTCATCAAGGAGGGGCTGCCCGGCGCGCAGGTCGCGATCGAGGATCTGCGCGGCGACGGCGACCACTATGCCGCCACCGTCGTCGCCGAGGTGTTTCGCGGCAAAACCCGGGTCCAGCAGCACCAGATGGTCTATCAGGCCTTGCGCGGCCGGATGGGCAACGAGCTTCACGCGCTGGCGTTGCAGACCAGCGCCCCACAGGACTGAACCGCCCGATCAATCCCTCTCAGACCGACGAGGATCACATGGACACCACGACGCACGACCGCATCCGCCAGCAGGTTACCGAGAACCCCGTGGTGCTGTTCATGAAAGGCACACCGGTCTTCCCGCAATGCGGTTTCTCCGCGACTGTGGTGCAGATCCTCAGCCATATGGGCGTGAAGTTCAAAGGCGTCGACGTGCTCGCCGACTCGTCGGTACGCGAGGGCATCAAGGAATTCTCCGCCTGGCCGACGATCCCCCAGCTCTATGTGAAGGGCGAGTTCGTCGGCGGCTGCGATATCGTCCGCGAGATGTTCGAGACCGGCGAGTTGCAGCAGATGCTCGAGGAAAAAGGCGTCGCCGTCCGCGCCTGACCCCGGCCTTCCTCCCACACCGGCCGACCTGGGTGCCTCTCCCGTTCGCGGGAGGCGGCTGAGGGCCGTCCGCGCTTGCGCCGCATCGCGTTTTCCGTATAGTGCCGCGCTCCCTTGCCGGCTGTCTCAAGCAGCCGGCTCGGCCCGGCCGGCGGTCGCGCTCCGGGCCATCACCAGCCATAAGGGGCCGTGAATGCCGCTGTATGAGAATGTCTTTATCGCGCGCCAGGACATATCCGGCGCACAGGTCGACGCGCTCGCCGACCAGTTCACCCAGCTCATCGCCGACCAGGGCGGCGAGGTGAAGAAGCGCGAGAACTGGGGCCTGCGCAATCTCGCCTATCGCATGAGCAAGAACCGCAAGGGCCACTACGTGCTGTTCAACATCGATGCGCCGGCGCCGGCGATCGCCGAGCTGGAGCGCACGATGCGCATCAATGAGGACGTGCTGCGCTACCTGACGATCAAGGTCGACACGCACGAAGAAGGGCCGTCGCCGGTCATGCTCAACCGCGGCAGCCGCGAGGACCGGCCGCGGCGCGACCGCGACCGTTACGAGGATCGGGGGGATCGCGGCGGCGACCGCGGGGACCGCGGTTCCTACGAGCGCCCGCCGGCCGAAGCGCCGGCAGTGCCGGCGGCGCCGGCGGTGGAGGCGTAAATGGAAAGCCAGACCGGTTCCGGCAGCCCGGCCCGCGCCGCCGCGGCGCGCCGTCCGTTTTTCCGCCGCCGCAAGAGCTGCCCGTTCTCCGGGCCGAATGCGCCAAAGATCGACTACAAGGACGTGCGCCTGCTGCAGCGCTTCATCTCCGAGCGCGGCAAGATCGTGCCGAGCCGCATCACCGCCGTCTCGACCAAGAAGCAGCGCGAGCTGTCGCGCGCCATCAAACGCGCGCGCTATCTTGGTCTCCTGCCCTATATGGTCCAGTAGGAGGGGCCGGCGATGATCGAACTGATCCTCCTCGAACGCGTCGAAAAGCTCGGCCAGATGGGGCAACTGGTGAAGGTCCGGCCCGGCTACGCCCGCAACTATCTGCTGCCGCAGAAAAAAGCGATGCGCGCGACCAAGGACAACCTCGCCTATTTCGAGACCCAGCGCGCCCAGCTCGAAGCCAACAACCTGGCCCGCAAGGGTGATGCCGAACAGGTTGCGGAGAAGCTCGAAGGTCTCTCCGTCGTGCTGATTCGCCAGGCCGGCGAGAGCGGCCAGCTCTACGGTTCGGTCTCGTCCCGCGACATCGCCGATGCGGTCACCGCATCGGGCTTTACCGTCGGCCGCCAGCAGATCGTGCTCGACCGGCCGATCAAGACGCTGGGTCTGCATCCCGTGCGCGTGATGCTGCATCCGGAAGTCGCGGCGACGGTGACCGCCAATGTGGCGCAATCGGCCGAGGCGGCCGAAATGCAGAAGGCCGGCATCAACCCGCTCACCGCCGAAGAAGAAGACGACGAAGAAGCCGAGGAAGAACAGCCCGCGGCGGGATGACCGTGGGATAAATAGCCGCGCCCCGGAGCAACCCGCATACCTACTTGTTTTCGCAAATAGAAGTGGCTGATACTAGCCGCTCGGTTGGTTCTGGCAGGGCATCTTGCCATGCTGCTTGCGCGACTGCTCTCGCGGTTTGTCCGTATTGGTCGGCTCGAACTGTTCGACGCGGGGGGCGGGCGTCACGTCTTTGACGGATCGCCCGGCCCTGTGGTGACGGTCCGGCTGCACGATGCGGCGCTGCACCGGGAACTCGTCCTCAACCCCCGGCTCCATGTCGGCGAAGCCTATATGGACGGCACGCTGACGATCGAGAAGGGCGACATCTACAGCCTGATCGAGCTGCTGGTCCGCAACGACGAGCGGATGGCGGACAGCGTCGCGTGGCGCGCGCTCAGCCGCCTGCAGCGCCTCACCCGGCGGCTGCACCAGTACAACCCGATCAAGCGCTCGCGCCGTAACGTCGCGCATCACTACGACCTGTCGGACCAGCTCTACGACCTCTTCCTCGACCGCGACCGGCAGTATTCCTGCGCCTATTTCCTGAGCCCCGACGACGACATCGAGACCGCCCAGCTCAACAAGCGCCGGCATCTCGCGTCAAAGTTGCTGCTCCGCCCCGGCATGAAGGTGCTCGACATCGGCTCGGGCTGGGGCGGGCTGGCGCTTTACCTGGCGCGCGAGTGCGGCGTCGACGTCACCGGCCTGACGCTGTCGGTCGAGCAGCTCAAGGTGGCGCAGCGCCGGGCGGCGCAGGCCGGGCTCTCCGACCGCGTGCGCTTTATCCTGCGCGACTACCGCGAGGAGCGTGGCCTCTACGACCGCATCGTCTCGGTCGGCATGTTCGAGCATGTCGGCGTCACCCAGTACAAGGCGTTCTTCGCCCAGGTGGACGCCTTGCTCAAGCCCGACGGGGTCGCGCTGCTGCATTCGATCGGCCGCATGGACGGCCCGGGCGCGACCAATCCCTGGCTGCGCAAGTACATCTTCCCCGGCGGCTATTCCCCGGCGATCTCCGAGGTCGTGCCCGTCATCGAGCGGACCCGGCTGTGGATCACCGACATCGAGGTGCTGCGGCTGCATTATGCCGAGACGCTGAAAGCGTGGCGCCGCCGCTTCCTGCAACACCGCGACCAGATCCTGAAACTCTACGACGAGCGTTTTTGCCGGATGTGGGAGATCTATCTCGTCGGTTCCGAGATGGCATTCCGCTATGGCGGCCATCTCAACATGCAGATCCAGATGGCGAAGCGGGTCGACACGGTGCCGCTGACCCGCGATTACATGATCGATTGGGAGCGCGCCCACCGCCAGGCCGACGATCGCGCAGCGTGAAGGCAAGCCGCTGATTTTCAACATCTAGTAGGTTTGTCCCCAATATCCCCGCATATCTCCGCGAGGAAAGGCGTGCCGCCGCCGCCGGCGATGGTATCTTTCGCGGCATGCAGTCTTCCGCCGTCTCCTGGATAGCGCCGCTGCGCGAGGCCGATCCCGAGCCGGCGCGCGTGCCGCCGAACAACACCGAAGCCGAGCAGGCGCTGCTCGGCGCCATCTTCCGCAACAACCTCGCCTACGGCCGCGTCTCCGACTTCCTGCTGCCCGAGCATTTCAGCTACGCGGTGCACCAGCGCATCTTCGCGGCGATCGCCAAGCTGATCGAGCGCGGCCAGCCGGCCAATCCGATCACGCTGAAGAACCTGTTCGACCAGGACGGCGCGCTCGCCGAGCTGGGCGGCGCCGAGTACCTGACGCAGCTCGCCGAATCGGCGGTCACGATCATCAACGCGGAGGATTA
The DNA here is from genome assembly GCA_035550515.1 of Allostellaceae bacterium. Taxonomy (GTDB): domain Bacteria; phylum Pseudomonadota; class Alphaproteobacteria; order ATCC43930; family CGMCC-115725; genus DATARH01. The sequence goes on along the minus strand of DASZOZ010000055.1, from coordinate 3,427 downwards.
CGGCCGGCGCATCCACGACCTGCACCTGCGCCGGCAGCTCATCGGTTTGGGCGAGGACGTCGTCAACGACGCGTTCCGCCACGACCTCGACGACGACGCGGTCAACCAGATCGAGCGGGCGGAGGCGCGGCTGTTCGAGCTTGCCAGCTCCGGCCAGGCGGAAGGGGGGCTCCGCCCGCTCGACCTCGCACTGCGCAACGCACTGGAAATGGCCGAGGCCGCGTTCCAGCGTAGCGGCCGCACCGTCGGCGTCGCCACCGGCTTTATCGACCTCGACAAGAAGCTCGGCGGCCTGCACCCGTCGGACCTGATCATCCTCGCCGGCCGGCCGTCGATGGGGAAGACTTCGCTCGCCACCAACATCGCCTTCAACGCTGCCAAGGCTTACGTCGCCGGTGTCGGCCCGGACGGCCGCAAGATCGCCCAGGACGGCGCGGTCATCGGCTTTTTCTCGCTCGAAATGTCGGCCGAGCAGCTGGCGACCCGCATCCTGGCGGAGGAGAGCGAAGTCTCTTCCGACCGCATCCGCCGCGGCGATGTGCGGCGCGAAGATTTCGACCGCTTTGTCGCCGCCAGCCAGCGCCTCTCGACCGTGCCGCTCTATATCGACGATACCCCGGCGCTGTCGGTCTCGGCGCTGCGGACCCGCGCCCGGCGCTTGAAGCGCCAGCAAGGGCTGGGGGTCATCGTCATCGACTACCTGCAATTGCTGCGGCCGGCGGGCGGCGGCAGCCGCGGCGCGGAAAACCGGGTGCAGGAAATCTCCGAGATCACCCGCGGCCTCAAGGCGATCGCCAAGGAGCTCGAAGTGCCGGTGCTGGCGCTGTCGCAATTGTCGCGCGCGGTCGAGCAGCGCGAGGACAAGCGCCCGCAACTCGCCGATTTGCGCGAATCCGGCTCGATCGAGCAGGACGCCGACGTGGTGATGTTCATCTTCCGCGAGGAATACTACCTGTCGCGCGGCGAACCGACCCGCCGTCCCGAGGAAACTGACGACAAGTTCAATGACCGCCACGACCGCTGGCGCGAGCGCTGCGAGGCGACCTACGGCCTGGCCGAAGTCATCATCGCCAAGCAGCGCCACGGCCCGATCGGCACCGTGAAGCTGCATTTCGAGGCGGAAACGACGAAGTTCGACAACTTCATCGGCGCCGAAAACCTGCCCGCGGCGTATTAGGTTGCCCTGCCCAGGCGCCACCCTCTGCCTCTCGCCTCCCCCGGGCCTGATCCGGGGGTCCACGTCTTCATTCGCCAAGGTCCAAACGCAAAGGCGTGGATGGCCAGGTCGAGCCCCGCCATGACGACAAAGCGAGCACCGGCCCACCGCGCACAACCGAACTTCCTTGACCGGACAGCCATGGGGTCGAGCCCGGCCATGACGAAGGAGGCGCGGTTTCGATGTTCTGAGTCTGTGACCTCCGACCCCGCGGCGCGCGCTGGCGCGATTCTCGACATCGACCTCGGCGCGATCGTCGCCAATTGGCGGCTGCTTGCGGCGCAAGTGGCGCCGGCCGCTTGCGCCGCGGTGGTCAAGGCCAACGGCTATGGCCTCGGCGCCGCGCCGGTGGCGAGCGCCCTCCTTGCGGCGGGCTGCCGGCGATACTTTGTCGCGACCCTGGACGAGGGGATCGCGCTGCGCCAGACGCTCGGGACCGGCGCGGAGATCGCCGTGTTCAACGGCCCCCTCCCCGGCAGCGCCGGCGAATTCGTCGCCGCCGGCCTGATCCCCGTGCTCAACGACCCCGGCCAGCTCGCGGCCTGGGCCGATCTCGCCGCGCCGGCGCCGGCGATGGTCCATCTCGATACCGGGATGAACCGGCTCGGTCTTTCACCACGGGAGTTCGCGCCGTGGGCGGGGCGCCTGAGCGGGATCGGCGTCACCGCCGTGATCAGCCACCTCGCCTGCGCCGACGCGCGCGGCCACGAACTCAACGCCACGCAGCGCCGGCGCTTTCTCGCCGTCCGCGAGCGGCTGCCGCACCTCAAGGCCAGCCTCGCCGCCTCCTCCGGCATCTTTCTCGGCCGCGACTTCCACTTCGACGAAGTTCGCCCCGGCGCCGCGCTCTATGGGGTCAACCCGCTGCCCGGCGGCGCCAACCCGATGCGCCCGGTGGTGCGCGCCGCCGCCCGGATCCTGCAAGTCCGCAAAATTGACAGGGGGGAGTCGGTTGGGTACGGTGCCGCGCACGTCATGGACGAGCCGGGAATGTTGGCAACCGTGTCAATAGGTTACGCCGATGGCTGGCTGCGTTCCTTGAGCCATCGCGGGTGCGGCTGGCTGGCAGGCCGGCAGGTGCGGCTGCGTGGCCGGGTGTCGATGGACCTCGCGACATTCGACGTCACCGGCATCCCCGAAAGCGAGCTTTACCCGGGCAATTTGATCGAGCTGATCGGGCCGCATTACGGCGTCGACGACGCCGCGGCGGACGCCGGCACGATCGGCTACGAGATCCTGACCGCGCTCGGGGCGCGCTATCACCGCGTCTACCGCCAGCCGCCGCCGGAAAGCCGGCCGATGGAAAGCCGGCCGGGCTGATGCTCGATTTCCTCGCCTCGATCGGCGCCGCGTTTCTCGGGTTTCTGGCGACGACCGGCCGCCTCGCCGGCTTTGCGCTGACCGGTCTCGCCGCGGCGTTCCGGCCGCCCTATTACCCGCGACTGATCCTGCGCCAGATCGTCTATATGGGCTATTTCTCGCTGCCGGTGGTCGGCCTGACCGCGATCTTCACCGGCATGGTGCTGGCGCTCCAGTCCTATACCGGGTTCAGCCGCTTCAACGCCGAGAGCGCGGTGGCGACGGTGGTGGTGCTGTCGGTGACCCGCGAGCTGGGGCCGGTGATCGCCGGGCTGATGGTCGCCGGCCGCGTCGGCGCGGCGATGGCGGCCGAGATCGGCACGATGCGCGTCACCGACCAGATCGACGCGCTGACGACGCTGTCGACCGACCCGTTCCGCTACCTGGTCCTGCCGCGCCTGCTGGCCGGGCTGATCGCCCTGCCGTTTCTGGTCGTCGTCGCCGACATCATCGGCGTCTTCGGCGGCTATCTCGTCGGCACCTACAAGCTCGGCTTCAACCCGGCCAGCTACCTCACCCAGACCGAGACCTATCTGCAGTACATGGATGTGGTTTCGGGTCTGGTGAAGGCCGGGGTGTTCGGCTTTATCGTGTCGCTGATGGGCTGCTATCACGGCTACCATTCGCGCGGCGGCGCCGAGGGCGTCGGCCAGGCGACGACCTATGCGGTGGTCTCCGCCTCGATCCTGATCCTCGTGACCAACTACATGCTGACCACCGCCTTCTTCGGCAGATGAACGGCGGCGCCCCGAAAATCGCGGTGCGGGGGCTCGAAAAGTCGTTCGGGCGGAAACGCGTGCTCGACGGCATCGACATCGACTGCGCCGTCGGCGAAAGCCTTGTCGTGATCGG
>DASZOZ010000054.1:0-1734 GCA_035550515.1 Allostellaceae bacterium | reverse complement strand
CGATTCCCGGCTCGCCAAGGCGGAGCCGAAGGCCGCATAGATGGCGCTCAGCCTCCCCCAGTCGCATCTCAAGCGGTCGATGCCGTCGCTGATCGGCGGCATCTTCTCCGGCATCGTCGTCTTCGTGCTGTGGCTGCTGCTATTCGGCACCGGCAGCATCGCGATGGTCGTGCTCGGCGCGGCGATCTCCGCCGCGCTCGGCACCTGGATCAGGCTCGCCGATCTGTAGCGCAACAGGCTGTGTTTTACATTCGCCGCGCGGACGACTTATGCTCGTTCTATGGCGGCTCCGTTCGACACCCTGAGACTGGCTCGCGCATTGCGCGACAAAGCCGGCTTCTCGCAAGAGCACGCCGAGGCAACGGCCGATGCGCTGGCGGATGCCGTCGCAGGCCAAATGGCCACCAAGCAGGATCTCAAGGATCTCGCCGGCGAGTTGCGATCCGAGATCGCAGCGCTGCGGACTGAACTGCACTCAGGGATTGCGGCGCTGCGAGCAGAGATGACCGCGGGCTTTCGCGATGCGGAGCAACGCGTCACGATACGGCTCGGGGGCATGTTGGTCGTCATGACCGGCATCCTGCTCGCCACGAAATTCTTTGGCTGACCTCCGTCCCGATCCTGTCCTAAACCCCGAAAGGGTCATGCAATGAAAATCACCACGATCCGCACCGGCATCGTCAATCTGCCGGCTCACGAGCCGCTGGCCGACGCGGCCGCCAATCCCGACGGCAAGCGCCCGATCGCCTGGGTTCGCGTCGGTACCGACAGCGGCGCCGAGGGGATCGGTGTCGCCTATTTCGGCGGCGCGCTGACCGGGACCCTGCGCCACGCGATCGACGAGCTCGGTGCGCTGCTGATCGGCAGCGACCCGCAGCTCACCGAAGCCGTCCACGCCAGGCTCAAGGCTGCCGCCGGCGGCTCGGCCGGACCCGGCGGCATCTACAATCTGGCGCTGTCGGCGCTCGACATCGCGGTCTGGGACTTGAAGGCCAAGGCGGTCGACCTGCCGCTGTGGCGGCTGCTTGGCGGCGCCCGCGACCGCGTGCCGACCTACGCCTCGGGCGCGCTGATGCGCGAATTGTCGCTCGACCGCGTGGTCAAGGCGGCGGCGACGCTGAAGGACCGCGGCTGGAAGGAGATGAAGACCCAGCTCGCGCTGCCCGGCCACACCACGCCGGCGATCGAGGTCGAGCGCATGGTCAAGATCCGCGAGGCGATCGGCCCCGACATCAAGCTGATGTGCGACATCAACCAGCGCTGGCGCCCCGAGCAGGCGGTCGATATCGGCAAGCGGGTCGAGGATGCCGGGGTCGGTCTGTTCTGGCTGGAGGACGTGACCACCGCCGACGACTACCCCGGCCTCGCCCGCGTCTCCGACGCGCTGTCGACGCCCGTCGCGGGCGGCGAGTACGTCTGGGGCATCGTGCCGTTCCGCCACATGATGGAGGCGCGCTCGGTCGATGTGCCGATGGTCGATCTGGTGCGAGTCGGCGGCATCACCCAATGGCTCAAGGTCGCCGGCATGGCCGAGGCGTTCAATTTGCCGGTGGTCAGCCACCTGATCCCGGAGGTGCATGTCCATCTGATCGGCGCGGTGCCGAACGGCCTTACGGTCGAGTACATGCCGTGGCTCGGCATGATGTTTAAGGAAGTGCCGGTGCAGCAGGGCGGCGAGTACGTCTGGGGCATCGTGCCGTTCCGCCACATGATGGAGGCGCGCTCGGTCGATGT
>DASZOZ010000053.1:0-3997 GCA_035550515.1 Allostellaceae bacterium | reverse complement strand
CCGCGCATGGAAGACTGATCGACCGTCGCCATCGCCGCTCCGCCCCCTACTCGACAGGAAGCTGAACTATCGTCGCCGCCGCGCCTTCGGCACGGTGAGCGGAGCTGCGCAACTTTTTACTTGAAAAGGGACATGGAAGGGATCGATCCATGCACATCGAAATCCTCGCGATCGTTCTCGCCACCGTGCTGCCCATCACGCTGGCGGTGGCCATCGGCTTTGTCATGGCGCGCAGCAAACGGCAGATCGATACCGAAACGATCTCGCGCTTGGCGACCGACTTCGCGATGCCGGCCTTGGTATTCGGGACGCTGGCGAAAGGCACCACGGATTGGGTCGAATTTGTGCGCATGGCGGGGGCCGGCGTGCTGTCGCTGGCGCTGCTGGGCGCCGTTGGCGCGGTGGCGCTCCGCTGCGCCGGCTTGCGGTTGCGCACCTACGTGCCGTCGCTGACCTGGGGCAACGGCGCCTTTATCGGCTATCCCGTCGCGCTCTACGCTTTCGGCAATATCGGACTGACCCACGCCATTGCGTTTGCCGCCGGGTCGCAGGTCTTCAACTGCACCGTCGTACAGGCCTACGCCGCCGGCGCGGCCAATTGGCGCGCAGTGATGCGCAGTCCGTTGCTCTATGCCGTGGTGCTGGGGGTCCTGGTCCGCATAGCCGGGCTGCCGCTGCCGGTCGCCGTGGCCAACAGCTGTTCGCTGCTCGGCGGCATGACGGTGCCGTTGATGCTGATCCTGGTCGGCCATTCGCTGGCCCGCATCCCGGTCACCAGCGTGACCCGGGCAGCCCTGTTCTCGCTGTTCCGCATCGCGATGGGCGCTTCGATCGCCGTCGGGGTCGCGTACATGGTCGGGCTCGGCGGGGTGGCGCGCTCCGTGCTGATCCTGCAATGCTCGATGCCGGTCGCGGTGCTCAGTTACGTCTTCGCGCAGCGCTGGAACAACGAACCCGACGAGGTGGCCGGACTGGTGGTCGCGTCGACCTGGATGTCCGTCGTGTCCATCCCCAGCCTGCTCGGCCTGCTGGTCGAATAGATCGTCCCGCCCGCCGGCACGGCTTTTCAGCACCCGATGCGGGCGAGCAAGGCAACGAGCTCCGGCTGGCGATGGGTGTCGGTCTTGTCGAAGATCGCCTTCAGTTGCGTGCGTGCCGTTTCCTTGCCGATCCGCAGCTCCGCGGCGGCGGCTTCGAGGGCCATTCCTTCGGCCAGCAACGAACCGAGGCGCGCCTCCGCCGGGGTCAGTCCGAAAAGCCTCGCCAGCATCGCGGCGCTGGGTCCCCGCCTCGGCTCGGCCGGGGTGAGCACCAACAGCGCCCGCGCGCCGAGAAACGGGGCGCGGGCAGCGGCCGGCACCGATAAGAACCGGATGACGAGCGGCGGGGCCTCGCGCCGCGCGACCACGATCGGATCGACCGCGACCGGCGCGTCGGTCGTCGCGTCCAGCTTGCGGATGGCCTGGCCGAGCTCGTCGCGTGCAAGCGGGCTCGCGAGATGCAGCCGGCCGTCCTTGACGTAGAGATCGGAAGCGAACAGGGCGTCGGCCGCGGCGTTCGCGTCGAGCACCTTGCCGCCGCGCCCGATGGCGACGGCGGCGTAGCGCATCGCCGCCAGGGCTTTGCCGGCGCTGGACAAGGCGGTCTGGCCGATCGTCCTCGACAAGGTCGCCGCCTCGGTCAGCCGCGGCGCCAGCAGCTCCAGCGCGCGCTTGTCCTCGGGCTCGAACATCCCCTGCCGCGACGTGCGCTGGATGGTGACCAGCCACGGGTCGGCCCCCGCCCACAGCGCCACCCCGCTGAACCACTGCACGCCGGCGCTGCGCAGCCAGTCGTAATATTCCGTGGAGCGCACCTCGTCGGCGGTGACGATGTCCTGGTCGATCAGGACGCGGGCGCCCCCCGCGAGCAGCGGCGTGCCGCGCAACTCGCGCAGCCCGCGCAGGTGAAAACCGTGCTGGAAGTAGGCACGGAACCCCTCGTCGACCGACGGGGTGCGCGGAATGTCGGCGGGCCGGTCCGAAAGCCCGAGCAGCGCCGCGCCCTCGGCGTTCGCCGCGGCCGCTATCTTTTCCAATTCCGCGGGCCAGGCGGCCGGATCGACAACCACATTGCCGAGGTCGGCGACCGCCTGGACAAGCGCCGGCGCGAAAAGGGTCTGCATGCCCCCGTCCCCGTAGTTTCTGTTGTTGTGTCGGGTTTATATCGCGAAAGCATGATCATGATAAGGTGAAGCGACCTCCCTCGGATGAGGCCTTCTTGGTGCTGGCACGGCATCCCGGCATACCGTTGACCACCGACGCGCCAACGACAGGCCGGGCAACGCTGCCAAGCGGAATCCAGATGCCACCATTGCGTGGCGATCCGGCATCGCCGGCATGGTCGTTGATCTGGGTCAACGCGTCGCGTTTCGGATACGGTAGACCGGAGCGCAATCGGCGAAAGGATCAGCGGGATGGACGGCGTCAGCCAGGATCACTCGGTAACGGACGCGGTCGACTGGGTGGCGCGCGCCCGCTCCATGGGACCGACGATCGCGGCGGCGGCGGACGAGGTCGAGCGGCTGCGCGAGCTGCCGCGCCCGCTGACCCTGGCGCTGGCGGAGGCCGGGCTGTTCCGCCTGCTGCAGCCGCGCGAACTCGGCGGCGGCGAGCTGACGCCGATGGAATTCGCCGACACGATGGGCGAGATCGCCTATCACGACGCCAGCACCGCTTGGTGCGTCGGCCAGGGCAACGGCTGCGGCGCCTGCGCGGCGTTTCTCGACCCCGCCGTCGCGCGCGAGATTTTCGGCCCCGCCGACGGCATCCTCGCCTGGGGCCCGCCGAGTGCTGCCGCCACGGTCAAGAAGGTGACGGGCGGCTATCGCCTGACCGGGACCTGGGCCTTCGCCAGCGGCAGCCACAACGCGAGCTGGCTCGGCGCGCATATTTTCGAGCGCGAGGCCGACGGCGCCGCGCTGCGGCGCGCCGACGGCGGCACGGTGCTGCGCTCGCTGCTGTTCCCGAAAAGCGCGGCGGTGATGACCGACATCTGGCACGTCATGGGGCTGCGCGGCACCGGCAGCGACCAGTACAGCGTCACGGACCTGTTCGTGCCCGACGACCACACCGTGCTGCACGACCGCAGCCGCATGCCGCCGCGCAGTGGCGGGCTGCTCTATCGCTTCAGTTTCAGCAATCTCTATGCCTCAGGCTTTGCCGGGCTGGCGCTTGGCGTGGCGCGCGGGTTCTACGATGACTTCGTCGGCCTCGCCGGCGAAAAGACGGCGCGGGGCGCCAGGACGACCCTACGGCACAACCAGGTGGTGCAGTCGCAGGTCGCCCAGGCGAGCGCCCGGCTGCGCGCGGCCCGCGCCTTTCTGATCATGTCGCTCGCCGAGATCTGGACCGCCGTCGCCGAGACCGGGGAGCTGACGCTCGACCAGAATGCGACGATCCGCCTCGCCTCGACCTGGGCGATCAAGCAGGCGCGCGAGGTGGTCGAGGAGCTGTATCACGCCGCCGGCGCGACGGCGATCTTCGACGCGCAGCCGTTCGAGCGCCGTTTTCGCGACATCCACACGATTTCGCAGCAAATGCAGGGGGCGCAGCGGCATTTCGAGACGGTCGGCGAGATCCTCCTCGGGCTCGCCCCCGACGCGACGATGTTCACCTTCTGAGACCTCGAAATATCCTGAAAAATATAACGATCGTAATATTTATTGGAATATAGCGAGGTAAATGTCGCGGCCGAAACGGCGCACGGCACTTGATCGTATTTGTCTGCCCGGTATCGGAGAGCTAAACTCCCCGGCAGAGTCTTGTCTCGCGAAGGAGATACCGCCGTGAACGATGTTGCGCCGTCTCGTTACAAATGGGTGGGAACGCGGCCGATCCGTCCGGACGGCGTGCCGAAGGTCACCGGCCGCGCGATGTACGCCGCCGACATGGCGATGCCCGGCGCGCTGTACGGCAAGATCGTGCGCTCGCCGCACGCCCATGCGCGCATCAGATCG
>DASZOZ010000052.1:0-7320 GCA_035550515.1 Allostellaceae bacterium | reverse complement strand
CCGCGCATGGAAGACTGATCGACCGTCGCCATCGCCGCTCCGCCCCCTACTCGACAGGAAGCTGAACTATCGTCGCCGCCGCGCCTTCGGCACGGTGAGCGGAGCTGCGCAACTTTTTACTTGAAAAGGGACATGGAAGGGGCTCGGGCCGTCCTTCATGGGCATCAATTCCAACAAGCGCAGCCTGACGCTCGACCTGCAAAAGCCGCAGGCGGTCGAGATCGTCAAACGGCTCGCCCAGGACACCGACATCGTCTGGGAGAATTTCCGCCCCGGCATCATGGAGCGGTTCGGGCTCGGCTACGAAACCCTGAGGGGCATCAATCCGCGGCTTATCTACTGTGCCGTCTCCGGCTTCGGGCAGAACGGACCGGAGCGCGGCACCGCCGCGTTTGACGGCAAGCTCCAGGCGATGAGCGGCATCATGTCGATCACCGGGCATGAAGACAAAGGCCCGACCCGCGCCGGTTTTGCGCTGTGCGACACGATCGGCGCGATGACCGCCGCCTTTGCGGTGGCCAGCGCGCTGTACCAGCGCACCGTCACCGGCGAGGGCCAGTTTGTCGACGTGTCGATGCTCGACGCCGCGCTCTCGTTCATCTCGGGCCAGGTCGCGGAACACACCGTCACCGGCCATATCCACCGTCAGTTTGGCAACCTGTCGTCGACCGGCAAGGTCACCGGCAACCGCTTCAAGGCCGGCGAAGGCGAGCTGATGCTGGCGGTGATGACGGAGCGGCAATTCGCCAACCTGATGAAGGGGCTCGGCCGCGAGGACGCGCTCGCCGACCCGCGCTTTGCGGATTGGCCCGCGCGGGCCAGGAACGAGCCGGCGCTGCGCGCGATCATCGAGGACGCGCTCGCCGGCGACAGCGCCAAGAACTGGGAGCAGCGCCTGACGGCGATGGACGTGCCGTGCGCCGGGATCTGGGCGATCTCCGAGATCGTCCATCATCCGCAACTGGCGCATCGCGACGTGCTGCAGAAGGTGCAGTCCGACGAGGGAGAATTGACCCTGGTCGGCTCGGGCTTCCGGCTGGCGCACGGCACCGGCGGCATCGACCGGCCGCCCCCGAAGATCGGCGAGCACAATGTCGAAATCCTTGCGGAGGCCGGTTACGACGCGGCGGAGATCGCCGCGTTCCGCGACGCGGGGGTGATTGCTAGCCCAGCAGCTTCTTGAGCCGCTCGGCCATCTTGTCGGGCTGGTCCTCCGGGGTGAAGGTCGCGGTGAAGCGGCCTTGCGGGTCCATGATGTAAATGAGCGCGCTGTGGTCCATGTCGTAGCCGCCGTCGCTGCGCGGGTGCTTAGCGTAATAGACCTTATAGTCCTTTGCCGCTTGCGCCACCGCGTCGGCTGAGCCGGTGAGCGCCTCGACCGGCCCGCCAAAGCTGTCGACGTAGGATTTGAGCACCGCCGGCGTGTCGCGCTCGGGATCGACGCTGATAAAGACGATGCCGACCCGGTTCTTCTTGTCGCCGAGCTGGTCGAGCGCGAGCGACAGGTCGTTGAGCGTGGTCGGACACACATCCGGGCAATGGGTGTAGCCGAAGAACACCAGCTGCCATTTGCCCTTGAGGTTGGCGTCGGTAAACGGCTTGTCGTTCTGGTCGACGAGGCTGAACGGACCGCCAATCGCCGCGGCGAGCGGGCTGCCCGCGACACCCTTGCCCTGGTCGCGAAAGGCGAACGCGATCAGCAGGCCGGCGACCAGCACCAGCACCCCGGCGAGCACCGTGGCCAGCAGCGGAAACGGCGGCGGGCGCCGCGGCTTGGCGGCTTGCGGCAAATCCCGTCCTCGTCAGTGATGCATCGGCATCGTCATGCCGTGCATGTTCGTGTCACCGCCCATCGCACCTCCGGGCCCCATGGCGCCGACCTTCTGGACGCTCACCGTGACCTGCCGGGCACCTGCCTTGGCGAAGTCGAAGGTCAGCGGAAAGCTTTGCCCCTCGGCCAGCGGCTTGGCGAGCCCGGTCAGCATGATGTGGTAGCCGCCCGGCTTCAGCGTCACCTTTTGTCCCGGCGGCAAATCGACGCCCTCGACCGGGCGCATCTTCATCACGCCGTTCTCCATCGTCATCGAGTGGATCTCGGCCTTTTGCGCGGCAGGGGTCGACACGCCGACGAGCTTGTCCCCGGCCGCCGATTCCAGCGTCACATAGGCGGCGGCGGCCTGCGCGCCGCCGGGGGTGGCGCGCGCCCAGGCATCGCTGACCTGCACGTCGCCGCCTTGCGCCAGCGCGGCGCCGGCGGACAGCGCCGTCGACAACACCAGTCCCAGGATCGCAGGAAGAAGCCGCATCGCCGTGCTCCCGACTCGTTTGCGGTGACCGGAAGCTACTCCAACAGCAGCGCCTCGATCTCCTCGATTAAATGACGCAGGTGAAAGGGTTTTGCCAGCACCCGCGGCCGGTTGGACAACCAGCTTTCCTCGCGCATGACCACGGCCGCGAAGCCGGTGATGAACATGATGCGGATGCCGGGCTGGCGCTCGGCGACCTTGCGCGCCAACTCGATGCCGTCGAGCCCCGGCATCACCACATCGGCCAGCAGCAGGTCGAAATCGGCAGTTTTCGCCAAGTCCAACGCGGCGATCCCGTCGCCCACCGCATCCACGACGTGCCCGGCGCGCTGCAGGCCGCGCGACAGAAACAGGCGCATCTGGTCGTCGTCTTCGGCGAGCAGGATGCGCGCCATGACAGAAAACTCCCGCTCGTCTCGTTTACCGTAACGCAGGTATCGCGCGAGCATCTAACACGTTGTCCGGCATCGCGAAAGCCGGGGCGTCGATTTCCGCAAGGCGAGCGCGGCGGGAGGCTGACAGCGACGCTTTGGCGCACTAAGCTCGCGTTTATGGATGGCTCCGACCTGTCCGCGACCACGACGATCCCGCCGCTCGACCTGCGGCGGCCGGCCAAGCAAACCGTACCGATGGTGGTGGCCTCGCCGCATAGCGGCGCCAACTATCCGGCCGAATTCGTGGCCGCGTCGCGGCTTGACCCACTGACCCTGCGGCGGTCGGAGGACGCCTTTGTCGACGAGATCTTCGCCGCTGCGCCGCGGCTGGGCGCGCCGATGCTGGCGGCGCGTTTCCCCCGCGCCTATCTCGACGTCAATCGCGAGGCGTGGGAGCTCGACCCGGCGATGTTCGCCGACGCGCTTCCCGACTGGGTCAATATGCGTTCCCCGCGCGTGCGCATGGGCCTGGGCACGATCGCCCGCGTCGTGGCCAGCGGCGAGGAAATCTATGGCGGCAAACTCTCCTTTGCCGAGGCGCAGGAGCGCGTCGAGCAGCTCTACCATCCGTATCACGCGGCGCTTAACGAGCTGGTCGAGGACACCGCGCTGGCGTTCGGCTTTTGCCTCGTGCTCGATTGCCATTCGATGCCGTCGGGCGCCCAGGGGGGCGCCCAGGGCGGCACCCAGGGTGGCGCGGCCCGCGAGCCCGTGGATATCGTGCTCGGCGATTGCCACGGCGCCGCCTGCTCACCGCAGATTGTCGAATGCGCCCGGCATTACCTGGCGCGACGGGGCTATGCCGTGGCCCTCAACGCGCCTTACGCCGGCGGCTTTACGACCGGCCATTACGGCCGGCCGCGCTATGGCCGCCACGCGCTGCAGATCGAGATCAACCGGGCGCTCTATATGGACGAACGGAACTATCACCGGCGGCCCGGCTTCGACCGGCTCAGGGAGGAGATGGCGGGGCTTGTCGCCAAGCTTGGCGCATTTGCCCAGGACCTGGCGCAAATCTGCTGAGGGCCTGGAGCGCGGACAAAAAAACGGGGCGTGCGGAGCACGGCCGGGCCGGATAAAAAAACGGGCCCTGCGGAGCACGGCCGGGCCGGATAAAAAAACGGGCCGTGCGGAGCACGGCCCGAGTTCAGGGAGGAAACGCCTAGAAGACGTGCAGTAGGACCGTCGATCGACGATCGATACTGCACTGCACAATTTAGTGTGCGCTGCGCTGGTGTCAACCCCTGTCATCAAAACGTCCGCCTCCGTCAGCATTTTCCAGTGGATAAATCAGCGGACGGCGATCCCGTCGTAGACTGTGCGGCGCACAAGGAAAGGAACAAAGCGCGGTGATTCGATGACCCCAGCAAAAGCCTCAACGACCTGGCTCGTCGGCGATATCGGCGGCACCAACGCCCGCTTCGGGCTGGTTTCGCCCGCCGGCGAGCTGCTGCATTCGCGCGTCCTGGCCGATGCCGATTACCCCGGCATCGGCGAGGCGGTCGAAGCCTATCTGGCCGATCGCGACGGTTTGCCGCGCCCGCGGCGCGGCGCGATTGCGATCGCCTCGCCGGTCGCCGGCGATGAGGTGCGGATGACGAACCACCCGTGGGCTTTCTCGATATCGGCGCTGCAAGCCCGCCTCGGTTTTCAGCGGCTCGACGTGATCAACGACTTTACCGCCCAGGCGCTGGCGCTGCCGCATTTGAAAGACGGCGACAAGGTCAAGGTCGGCGCCGGCGAGGCGCTGTCCGGCTATCCGATCGGCGTGCTGGGCCCGGGGTCCGGGCTGGGGGTCTCCGGCCTGATCCCGTCCGGCAAGCGCTGGCTCCCGCTGACCGGCGAAGGCGGTCATGCGACGATGCCGCCGCTGACCGACCGGGAGAGCGCGGTGCTCGGCGCCATGCGCCGGCATTTCGATCACGTCTCCGCCGAACGGGTGCTGTCCGGCCCCGGTCTGGTCAATTTGTACAATTCGCTGGCCGAGGTGGACGGCGTGCCGGCGCGGCAATATACCGCCGCGCAGATCACCGACGCCGATACGGCGCGCGGCGACGCGCTGTGCGGCGAGGCGACCGCGATGTTCTGCGCCATGCTCGGCACGGTCGCCGGCAACCTGGCGCTGACCCTGGGCGCCAAAGGCGGCGTCTATATCGGCGGCGGCATCGTGCCGCGGCTCGGCGAGCGGTTCGCGGCCTCGGAGTTCCGCCAGCGCTTTGCGGCGAAAGGCCGGTTCCAGGCGTATCTGGCGGCGGTCCCGACCTATGTCGTGACCCATCCCTTGCCCGCCTTCCTCGGCTGCGCCGCCGCGCTGATGGAGAAATAGACCTAGGTCCGCCCCGCCGACAGCAGGATGCGCACCAGCTCTTCACAGCCGGCGCGGTCGGCCGCATCGAAGCGCCCGAGGCGCGGGCTGTCGAGGTCGAGCACGCCGGTGACGCGACCGCCCTCGATCAGCGGCACGACCAGCTCCGACCGCGAGACCGGGTCGCAGGCGATATGGCCGGGAAAGTCATGCACGTCCGGCACCAGCACGGTTTCGCGCCGCATGGCGGCGGCACCGCAAACGCCGCTGCCCCAGGCGATGCGGACACAGGCCGGCTGTCCCTGAAACGGCCCGAGCACCAGCGCATCGTCCCGGGTAAAATAGAACCCCGCCCAGTTGAGATCGGGAAGGCCGTGATAAAGCAGCGCCGCCATGTTGGCGGCATTGGCGATGCGGTCGGGCTCGCCGGCGACCAGCGCTGCCAGTTGCGCCACGAGGTCGCGGTAAAGCTCAGGTTTTGGCGGCATCGGAGGACGCGCCGGCCGTAACCCCGGCTTCACTCATACGGCTTGTCGCCGGCGATCTGGACGCGGCGCATCACGCGCAAGAACGGGCCGGCGTCATGGATCGCGAGGTGCTTGACCGCGCGGTTGTCCCAGAAGGCGACCGAGCCTTTCTCCCAGCGGAAGCGGCAGGTGAACTCGGGGCGGTTGCCGTGCTCCAGCAGGTAATCGAGCAGCGGCTTCGATTCCTCCTCGGTCATGCTCTCGAAACCGACCGTATAGGCCTTGTTGACATTGAGCAGCTTGCGCCCGGTCTCGGGATGGCGGCGCACGACGGGATGCAGGCTGACCGTCTCGCGCCAATCGTCGCCCTGGCGCACCTTGGTGGCGCGATAGGCATTGCGGTTGGCGACCGGGCCCGCGACGAGGCGGTCGCTGTGCACCGCGCGCAGCCCCGTCAGCAGCTTCTTCATGCCGTCCGACAGCGTGTCGTAGGCCAGGTACTGGTTGGCGAACAGCGTGTCGCCGCCATAGGGCGGCACATCGAGCGCGTAGAGGATCGCCCCCATCGGCGGCTCTTGCATCATCGTCGTGTCGGCGTGCCAGTCCTCGCCGACAATGTGCTGATCGCCCGGCTCGCGGCGGATCATGACGATCTCGTCGTCGGCCTGCATGCCGCGATAATTGGGATGGACAAAGATGTCGCCGAAGCGGCGCGCGAAGGCCTTGTGCTGCTCGACGTCGAATTGCTGGTCGCGAAAAAACACGACGCCGTGTTCGAGCAGCGCCGTGCGGATTTCGGCGATCACGTCGTCGTCGAGATCATCGCCGATCGCGACGCCGCCAATCTCGGCGCCGCATCCCCCGGCGATCGGTTTCACCTCGATCCGGCTGTTGCGCATGCCTGTCCTCCTGGTGCGAAAAGCCTAGGCGCTGCCGCCGGGAGCGTCAATCAACCGAGCTGCAAAGACGCTCGGCCGCTGTTCCGCTATAATGACATGGTGATCCCGCGCCGATCGCTCCTTGCCGCATTGGCGGCCGCACCGCTGCCGGTGTCCGCGATGAACCCTGTCGGTTTGGTCCCTGTCGGTTTGGTCTATGAAAGCGGCAGGCTGTCCTGGCCCGGCGGATCGGCGCGGGCGGTGTGCGGCAAGGCCGGGGTGCGTGTCGACAAGCGCGAGGGCGACCATGCGAGCCCGGCCGGCAGGTTCCCGCTGCTGCGGGCGCTGTACCGGCCCGACCGGCTTGCCCCGCTCGGCACCGCGCTGCCGCTGGCGGCGCTGCGGCCGAGCGACGGCTGGTGCGACGATCCCGCCGACCTGCACTACAACACGTTCGTCACGCTTCCCTATGCCGCAAGCCACGAGGCGCTGTGGCGGGCCGACGGGCTCTACGACCTCATCGTGGTGACCGGCTACAACACCGACCCGGTCGTGCCGGGAAACGGCAGCGCGATCTTCCTGCATTGCGCCGCGCCCGATTTCACCGGCACCGAAGGCTGCATCGCCATCGCGCGCGAGACGTTGATTTCGTTGTTGAGCTTGCTCGGGCCGGGCAGCACGATCACGATCAGAACGTAGGACGCGCTTTCGCGTGTCCTACGGCACCGGCCCGCTCCCCCGCCCGGCCACCCAATCAGCATACTCTTGTTGGGTGGCCGGGCGGGGGAGCGGGCCGGTGCCGAGCTTGATCCGGAGGCGAGGAGACTCACATGGGTCTGGCGGTGGCGATCCAGATGGATCCGATCCACACCATCAACATCGATGCCGATTCGACCTTTGCGCTGGCCTTGGAGGCGCAGGGGCGCGGGC
>DASZOZ010000051.1:0-5238 GCA_035550515.1 Allostellaceae bacterium | reverse complement strand
CTCCGTGCGGGGTGGGGCGGCAACATGCTCCTACGTCGCCAGCCCGATGATCCCTTCGGCCGCCAGCATCCGCTGCTGGGCGTCGTCGACGCCGAGCTGGCGCAGAATCTCCGCCGTGTGCTCGCCGATCGCGGGGGCGGGGCGGCGCAGGCGGCCGGGCGTGTCGGAAAGACGCGGGATGATGTTGTGCATGGCGATCCGGCCGAGCTGCGCGTCCGGCACCTCGGTAACGATGCCGCGCGCCTGGACATGCGGGTCGGCGAGAAACTGGTCGATATCGTAGACCGGCGACGCGGTGACCTCGGCGGCCGCGAAGACCGCCATGTTCTCGTCGAGGGTGCGCGCGGCGATAAAGGCGACGATCGGCGCTTCGGTTTCCTCGACATGGCGCAGCCGGGCGGTGTTGTCGGCGAAACGCGGGTCGGTGATCATGTCCTCGCGGCCGATGGCGCGGAACAGCCGCTCCGCCATGGTCTGGATCGACGCCGAGATGCCGATATAGCGCCCGTCCTTGGTGCGGAAGACGTTGCGCGGGCTGGTGGTCTCGGAGCGGCTGCCGGTACGCGGGCGAACTTGTCGGGTGAGGTCGTAGACCGGCGCCTCAGTGGCGATAAACGAAAACAGCGGGTCGAGCAGCGGCAGGTCGATGACCTGTCCCGCACCGCCCTCGACCTCGACCCGGCGCAGCGCCACCATGACCGCGAAGGCGCCGTAGAGCCCGGCGACCATGTCGGCGAGCGCGGTCGGCGGCAGCACCGGCTCGCGGTCGCCAAAGCCGGTGCGCGAGGCATAGCCGGACAGGCTCTCGACCAGCGTGCCGAAACCCGGCCGGTCCTTGTAAGGTCCGTCCTGGCCCCAGCCGGAGACGCGGACGATCACGAGACGCGGGTTGCGCTCATGCAGTTCGGCCGGCGCGAGCCCCATCTTTTCGAGCGTGCCGGGCCGGAAATTCTCGATCAGCACCTCGGCGGTGGAAATCAGCTCGCGCAGCAATTCGCGGCCGCGCGCCGGACGCAGACTCAAGGCCAGGCTTTTCTTGTTGCGGGCATAGAGCTTCCAATGGACGCTGACGCCGTTGGTCTGCCAGGCGCGCAGCGGGTCGCCCTTGCCCGGGTCCTCGATCTTGATGACCTCGGCGCCGAAATCGGCAAGCTGCGACGACACCGCGTTGCCGGCCACCAGCCGTGACATGTCGACGACGCGGATGCCGTCGAGCGGGCAGGCCGCATCGGCCGCGAAAGACTGCTTGGGTATGCTCATGACCGGTCCAACCTGGGCAAAACGCTGACCGTCAGCGTATCGCCCAGCCGGGGAGGAAGCAAAGCCGCGGACGCCGTCACGGCGCCGCGCCTGCCATTAAAGCTTCTCCGTCCCGTCACAAACCAATCATGACGCGGATTGTAGGTTGCGCACCGTCCGCAGCCCGATGGAGCCTCCCCGATGTCGACCGCTTCGCTTTACGATACCCGCATCTCGTCGCGGGGCAGCGGCAATGGGTTCGCCGTCGTCATCACCCTGCTGCTTTGCGCGGGGAATCGTCTACGCCGGCAGCCAGTTATACGCCGACGTGTCGACCGCGCCGATGCGGTCGTCGTTCGTCTACATCCTGCTGGGCATCGCGCTGCTGATCGCGCTCGGCTTCGAGATGTGCAACGGTTTCCACGACACCTCGAACGCGGTGGCGACGGTGATCTACACCCATTCGCTGTCGCCGACCGTCGCCGTCGTCTGGTCGGGTGCGTTCAATTTCCTCGGCGTGTTGACCTCGACGGGTGCGGTCGCGTTCGGGATCATCTCGCTGCTGCCGGTCGAGCTGATCCTGCAAGTCGGCAGCGACGCCGGGTTCGCGATGGTTTTCGCGCTGCTCATCGCGGCGATCATCTGGAACCTCGGCACCTGGTATTTCGGCATTCCCAATTCCAGCTCGCACGCGCTGATCGGCTCGATCATCGGCGTCGGCATCATGAACCAGGTGCTGGCGCGCTCGGGCAGCGGAACCAGCGGTGTCGATTGGATGCAGGCGGTCGGCGTCATCAAGTCGCTGCTGTTCTCGCCGCTGTGCGGTTTCATCCTGGCCGCCGCCTTGATGTTGCTGGCGAAGCTGCTGATCAAGATCCCATCGCTCTACAAGGCGCCGGAAGGCGCGGCGGCACCGCCCTGGTGGATCCGCGGCCTGCTCATCCTCACCTGCACCGGCGTCAGCTTCGCCCACGGCTCGAATGACGGGCAGAAGGGCATGGGCCTGATCATGCTGATCCTGATCGGCACGGTCCCGACCACCTACGCGCTCAACAAAGCCCTGCCCGACAGCCAGCTCGCTTCGTTCGAGCAAAGTTCGAGCGCGGTGACGGCGGTCGTCAAAGGCAAGGCCGCCGGCTATCAGGTGATCGGCAACCCGCGGCCCGCCGTGACGCTCTATGTCGCGCAGCACCGGATCAACGAGGGCACCTACCCGTCCCTCGCGGCGCTGATCGACGACATCTCGCATCAGGTGACGCAATACGGCTCGCTGGCGAAGATCCCCGGCGACCTCGTCGGCAATACGCGCAACGACATGTATCTGGCGTCGGAGGCGCTGCGGCTCCTGGCAAAGGACAAGGCGGCCGACCTGTCGCCCGACGACGTCGCCAAGCTCAACGCCTACAAGAAATCGCTCGACAACTCGACCAAGTTCATTCCGAACTGGGTCAAGGTCGCCGTCGCCATCGCGCTCGGCCTCGGCACGATGATCGGCTGGAAGCGCATCGTCGTCACCGTCGGCGAGAAAATCGGCAAGGAGCACCTGACCTACGCGCAGGGTGCCTCGGCCGAGCTGGTCGCGATGGGGACGATCGCCGCGGCGGACGCCTACGGGCTGCCGGTCAGCACGACGCACATCCTGACCTCGGGGGTCGCCGGGACGATGGCGGCGAACGGCTCCGGGCTGCAATGGGCGACGGTCAAGAACCTGGCCTTGGCCTGGGTGCTGACCCTGCCGGCGGCGATCACGCTGTCCGCCAGCCTGTTCGCGCTGTTCATCTACTTGTTCTAGAGGCTCACATGAACGCAGCCGATGTCATGGTCCGCGACGTCGTGACGGTGCATCCCGAGACCGATGTGGCCGATGCGGTAAAGCTGCTGGTCGAGCGCGACATCAGCGCCCTGCCGGTGGTCGACCAGGGCGACAACCTCGTCGGCATCATCAGCGAGGCCGACCTGTTGCACCGCGCCGAGATCGGTACCGAAAAGCGGGGCTCCTGGCTGGTCGAATCGTTGACCGCCGCCGCGACGCTGGCCGAGGATTTCGCCCGCGCGCACGGCCGCAAGGTCGGTGAGATCATGACCACCGCCGTGGCCACCGCGAGCGAGGACGCGTCGCTCTCGGATATCGCCGCCTTGCTCGAACGCCGGCGGATCAAGCGGGTGCCGATCGTGCGCGACGGCCGGGTCGTCGGCATCGTCAGCCGGTCGAACCTGATCCAGGCGCTGGCGTCGGCCACCGTCGCGACCGCGGCGAACGAGGACGACGACCGGCGCATCCGCGACGCGTTGATCCGGCGGCTGGAGCAGGAGCAGAAATGGACCGATTTCGGTGCACGCAACGTGACCGTGCACAACGGCGTGGTCCATTTATGGGGGTTGATCACCTCGGACGCCGAGCGCCGCGCGCTGACCGCGCTGGCGGAGAGCGTTCCGGGCGTATCGCGCGTCCGCGACGAGATGTTCGCGATTTACTGAGGCGCCGGCGTCACCGCAGGTCGGTTCACATCGACCGCCGCGCGCGGCGGGTCAGGCGATCCTCGAATTTGAGGCCGCGATGGGCCGCGGCGCCCTCGACCAGCCTCGCCTCCTGCTGGGCGCTGGCCAAGGCGGTGCGCGCCTCCTCGATCTGGACGTCGATTTCGCCGATCGAGCGCAGCAGCTTGTCGCGCCGCTCGACGAGCGGCCGAACGAAATGCGGGTCGAGCCGCCCGGTCTTGGCCACCGCCGCCTCGCCGCCGGCCTCCTCGATCTCCGCATGCAAAGCGTCGACATCGGCGCGCAACCGGACGCTCAGCGCTTCGAGGTCGCTCAGATAGCGCTGGCGCTCGGCAAGCTGCCACTGCTGGGCACGGTGAATGCCGGTGCGCGAATTCATCAAATATTCCCCTGATGAAACACGATTTCGGTGATTTCACGCGGTCGCGCCGCGATGCAACCGCGGGTGCCTGTCAATCGTTCACCCACGGTGCTAAAATCCGGTTAAGCGAAACAGCGGACCGCAATGCAAGCCAGCAGGACGGGGATAATCATTTGTTAACCGCTGTCGCTAATACTGGTTAACGAACGGAGCGCCGTACGGCGCTGTTCCGCGCTTCCCGGAGGCGTCCCATGCGTGTGTTGTTGGTTGAGGACGATGCTGCGACCGCCGCCAGTATCGAGTTGATGCTGCGTAAGGAAAATTTTATTTGCGATACCACCGATCTCGGCGAAGACGGTCTGGAGATCGGCAAGCTCTACGATTACGACATCATCATCCTCGACCTGATGCTGCCGGACATCGACGGCTACGAGGTGCTGCGCCGGCTGCGGGCGGCGCGCGTGCGCACGCCGATCCTGATCCTGTCGGGCCTGGTCGAGCTCGACCACAAGATCAAGGGGCTCGGCTTCGGCGCCGACGATTTCCTCACCAAGCCGTTCGACCGCCGCGAGCTGATCGCCCGCATCCAGGCGATCGTCCGCCGCTCGAAGGGGCATCCCGAGTCGACGATCCGCACCGGCAAGCTGCTGGTCAACCTCGACAGCCGGGTCGTCAGCGTCGACCAGAACCCGCTGCACCTGACCGCCAAGGAGTACGGCATCCTCGAATTGCTGAGCCTGCGCAAGGGCACGACCCTCACCAAGGAAATGTTCCTTAACCATCTTTACGGCGGGATGGACGAGCCCGAGCTGAAGATCATCGACGTCTTCGTCTGCAAGCTGCGCAAAAAGCTCGCCCAGGCGACCGGCGGCGAACACTACATCGAGACGGTGTGGGGCCGCGGCTATGTGTTGCGCGATCCGGCCGACGCCACGCTCCCGCAGCTCAAATCGGCCTGAGCATCGACAGCACGGCGGGTCGTGCGACGCTGACCCGCCCTAGGGTGTGGACTCAAACGCACCAATAGATCAGCGCGGCGATGAGGGATAGTCCGGCGAGGAAGTTGCGGGCGAGTTTGTCGTATCGCGTGGCGATGGCACGGAAGTCCTTGATGCGGCAGTTGGTGCGCTCGATGACGT
>DASZOZ010000050.1:0-33452 GCA_035550515.1 Allostellaceae bacterium | reverse complement strand
CATCTGCCGGCCATAGGCTTGCCGCCAGTCGAGCCCGGCCTCGGTGACGAAATCGCCGCTGCGCACCCGGTACATGATCTCGGGGTCGTCGACTCCCGGCGGCACGGTGCCTTTCCGGGCGAGCGCGCGCGCCGCCGCCAGCAGGCGGCGCCGGGTGCGCATGATCATCATGTCGCTGGGACCGAGATGCTCGAACAGATGGTCGGTGATCGGCCCCATGCTTTCGGTGACCGCCTGGTCCTGCTGGTGGATGCCGGCGATGCCGGTGTAGTTGCCGCCGGTGGCCTGCGCCTCGCGGTCGATCAGCCAGTCGTTCTCGGGCCGGCCGTTGAGCCGCCAGCGGCCGAACCAGTCGGTGGTGTTCGGAATGTAGTCGAACACGCGGCTGAAGCCGGGCATCAACTGGCCGGTCTTGTCGTTGGTGACAAAGGCCGGCTCGTGCTTCCACCGCAGGCTGACGAACATCGTGTGGTGGTCGTCCATCGGGACCCACGCGCGGTTGTGCAGATGCGTCGCAAACTTGCCCTGCGGCGTCTGGGTCCAGAACGGCAGCATGAAGTTGGCGAAACGCCAGTAGGTCTCGCCCGGCCCGCCGTCGCGGTAGGCGGCGTACATCGTGCCGGTATCGGTGTCGCCGACATGGTAGTCCGGCGCCCGGTTGGTCACCGTGTAGCGGAAGATGCTGGCGGGGTCGAGCATGTCGGCATCGATCCCGCCGGCGTGCAGAAAGCCGAAATGGCAGGTGTCGATGTCGCCCTCGAGCGCCTGCAGCCAGTTGCACTCGCGCTGCACGAACTGGATCTGCACCTCGCTCTCGGGGAGCAAGGTCGCCTCGATCTGCGGCAGCGGCGGCGCCGTCTTGCGCTCGCCCATATAGACCCAGACCAGGCCGTTGCGCTCGACCGCCTTGTAGGCTTTGGCGTGCACGAGATGCTTGAAGTCGCGCTCCGGCGGCACGCTCGGCATATCGACGCAGTTGCCGTCGACGTCGAATTTCCAGCCGTGATAGACGCAGCGTATGCCGTTTTCCTCGTTGCGCCCGAGAAACAGCGAGGCGCAGCGATGCGGGCATTTATGGTCCATGACGCCGATGCGGCCGGCGCTGTCGCGGAACGCGATCAGCGGCTCGCCCAGCAGCATCAGCCGCATCGGCGCGCCGTCGGCCTTCAGCTCGGAGGACATCGCCGCCGGCATCCAATATTGCCGCATCAGGTTGCCCATCGTCGTGCCGGGGCCGACGCGGACCAGATCGTCGCTGTCCTTTTGGCGCATCGCGGGACTCCCTGTTCTCTTATGACCAGAAGGCGAAGCCGAGACCGGTGCCGGTGCCGGCAGGCGTGCGGTAGCCCGGTTCGTAGAGCGACCATTCGAGCGACAGATGCTCGACCGCACCGGCGACACAAATCCAGTTGCGGATTTCCGAGCTGCCCGAATTCAACAGCTTGCGCGGCAGGTTCTGGATCGCCTCGCCGTCGTTGCGCTTCAGCATGTCGAGAAAGCCGCGGTCGAGCGCCTCGTCGACGACGAAATGCGACAATCCGCCGGAGGCGATGATGCCGACCCGCTTGTCGCCCGGATAGCTCTCCACCGCGGCGCGGATCGCCCGGCCGAGCTTGTAGCAGCGGCGGGGGGTCGGCTGGTTGGGCGGGTAGTAGGTGTTGATGCAGACCGGCACGACCGGCACCACCTCCTTCATGATCCGCCGGTGGACAAAACCGATGGCGTGGCCTTCGCCCTCGCCGTCGGGGCATGAGGCGGAGGCCGAGAGGTCGAACTCGTCGTCGATCAGCCGGTCGATCAGGTGGCGGGCCAGCCCGGCATCGACCGGGTAGTCGCGCGGCGCCGATTCCTCGTGCCAGCGGGCGCTGGCACGCCAGCCCCAGCTCGGGTCGGCGACCGGCGCCATCGGCATGTTGCGGATCGTCTCGCCGTAATAGACCAGGATGCCCGGCATGTTATGGGCGTGGTACAGCTCCTCCTGGTCGTCGCCGACGACGATCAGCGTGTCGAGCCGCGCCTCCTTGAGGAAGTCGCCGAGCCGCGACATCGCGCCTTCGACCGCGGCATGCCGGCTCGCCATGCGCTCGGGCGCGATCTGCGCGGCGATATCGGCCGGGGCGCGCTTCAACTGCGCCTCGTAGCTCGTCGGGTTGCCATCCGTATCGAGCAGGTTGCTGCGCCGCGTATCGCGTTCGATAAAGCGCGGCCAGTCGGTCGGCGGCGCGTTCAGCATCGGCGTATGCGAGGTACCGATCCCCAGGACGAGCTTGGCCATGCGACAACCTCCTGCCCCGTCGTGACAGGGTAGGAGCAGCCCCTCGGTGCGTCAACCGAGGCCGCATCTATTACATTTAATATTTGTCTATATGGATATATTGACACCCTCGGACTGCGATAATAGCGTGCGGGCAGCGCCGATTTGAGCTTCAGCTTGCGGGCGCTTGAAAAATGCAGCTAAAGCGAGGGCGTGAACCCCCACCCGCCCGGCCCCGGCTGCGGCGGGTTTTTGTCGGCCTGATCCCGCCCGGGCGACGAATGAGATGGGAAGAGGCCGGGTCATGTCGGTTCGTTGGTCACGCCGCAAGTTCATCACCGCCGCCGGCATTGCCGGGGTCGGCCTGTGCAGTCCCTTTGTCCTCCGCCCGGGGCGGGCGGCGGCGCTCGACACCTTGCGGATCGACTACGCCTATTACAACCCGGTGGCCCTGTTGATGAAGGACAAGGGCTGGGTCGAGGAGGAGTTCGGCAAGACCGGCACCAAGGTCGAATGGGTGCTGAGCCTCGGCAGCAACAAGGCGCTCGAATTCCTCAACGGGTCGGTGGTCGATTTCGGCTCCAGTGCCGGGTCGGCGGCGCTGATGGCGAAGGCCAACGGCAACCCGATCAAAGCGGTCTACATCTATTCGCAGCCGGAATGGACGGCGCTGGTCACGCTGAAGGACTCGCCGATCCACAAGGTGACCGACCTCAAGGGCAAACGGGTCGCGGTTACCCGCGGCACCGACCCGCATATCTTTCTGCTGCGCGCGCTCGACAGGTTTGGCATGGCCACCCCCGACATCAAGATGGTGCTGCTGCAGCACCCCGACGGCAAGACCGCGCTGGTGCGCGGCGATGTCGACGCCTGGGCCGGGCTCGACCCGTATATGGCGCAGACCGAGCTCGATGACGGCTCGCGGCTGTTCTTCCGCGCACCTGAACTCAACACCTACGGCTTCCTCAACGTCCGCGAGGCGTTTGCCGCCGAGCATCCGGACGACGTGCTGCGCGTGCTGCGGCTTTACGAGCGCGGCCGGCAATACGCGCTCGCCCATCCCGACGAGCTGAAGGCGGTGCTCGCCAAGGCAGCCAAGCTGAGCGACCCGGTCGCGGCCAAGGAACTGGAGCGCACCAACCTCAGCAACCCGGTGATCGGGGCCGAGCACCACGACGCCATCGTCGCGGCCGGCGCGGTGCTGAAGAAGGCCGAGGTGATCCCCGCCGACACCGATATCGCCGCGACCGCCGACAAGCTGATCGAGCCGAAATACGTGGCCCAGCTCGACATCAAGAAGGCGGCGGCTAAATGATCCGGCGCGCTTCGGCCGCGGCGCTGCGGCAGGGGGCGCTCGGTCTCGTCATCCCGCTGATCCTGCTGGCGGGGTGGGAGACGATCGGCTGGTTCAGGCTGGTGCGCCCCACGCTGCTGCCGCCGCCGTCCGCGGTCGTCGCGACGCTGGTCGATCTCGCCCGGCGCGGAGAGTTGTGGGAGCATGTCGAAATTACCCTGTTGCGGGTGGTGGCCGGTTTTCTCATCGGCACCGCGGCCGGTACCCTGTTCGGTGCCCTGACCGGGTATTCGCGACTGTGGCGGCAATTGCTCGATCCCCTGCTGCAGGGGCTGCGCAGCATTCCGTCGATCGCATGGGTCCCGCTGTTTGTGCTGTGGCTCGGGATCTTCGAGGCGGCGAAAGTGACGCTGATCGCCATCGGGGTGTTTTTCCCGGTCTACCTGAACCTGATGGCCGGTATCCAGGACGTCGATCGCCGCCTGGTGGAGGTGGGGCGGGTGTACCGCTTCAGCGCGCTGACCCTGGTTCGCCGGATCCTCGTGCCGGCGACCCTGCCGGCCTACCTGACCGGACTGCGCGGCGGGTTGGGGTTGGGCTGGATGTTTGTCGTCGCGGCCGAGATCATGGGGGCGAGCCAGGGGCTCGGGTTCCTCTTGGTGGACGGCCAGCAGACCGGCCGGCCGGCGACCATCATCGCGGCGATCATCCTGTTTGCCGGGCTCGGCAAGCTGACCGACCTCGCGCTCGCCGCGCTCGGGCGGCGGGCGCTCGCCTGGCAAGATTCGTTTGGAAACAGCGACGTCCATGCTCGAAATTCAGAACCTGTCCAAGCGCTTTGACGGCGCCGCGGCGCTCAACGGCATCGGCTTCACGGTCGAGGATGGCGAGATCGTCGCCATCCTCGGCACCAGCGGCGCCGGCAAAAGCACACTGCTGCGGATCGTCGGCGGTATCGAGCCGGCCTCGACCGGTTGCGTTCTCCTGGATGGCAAGCCGGTCACCGGACCGAGCGAAAAACTCGGCTTCGTCTTTCAGGAACCGCGGCTGATGCCGTGGCTCGACGTGCGCGAAAACGTCACCTTCGGCCTGTCCGGCTTGAAGAAAAGCGAACGCTGGGCGCGCGCCGAGGCCGCGCTCGAACGTGTCGGGCTCGCCGACTCCGCGCGTTCCTGGCCGCGCCAATTGTCGGGCGGCATGGCCCAGCGGGTTGCCATCGCCCGCGCCCTGGTGACCCGGCCCTCGGTGCTGCTGCTCGACGAGCCGTTCAGCGCCCTCGATGCGTTCACCCGCCTGTCGCTGCAGGAGCACCTGCTCGAAATCTGGCGCGACGACCGGCCGACAATGCTGTTCGTCACGCACGATATCGACGAGGCGCTGATGCTCGCCGACCGGGTGATCATGCTGCTCGGCCGGCCGGGGGAGGTCCGTCGCGACCAGCGCATCGAGCTGGCGCGCCCCCGCCGCCGCGGCGATCCGCGTCTGGCGCACTGGCGCGAGCGCATGTTCGACGATTTGAGCGGCGTTGCGCCCTCCCGGCCCGAACTGATCGTGGCGAACGCGCGGTAGACCCGCCAAGGGGGCTGCCCGGACGCAGACCCGGGCAAACCAGTTCTTAATCACCGGTCGGCACACTTCGCGCGATGCGACCAAGGGGCCGGCGATCATGAAGTCTCCGCAACGACGCGTACTTTACGTGCTGCAAGGTCTGCCGGTGCCGTTCGACCGTCGCGCCTGGCTGCACGCCACGACCCTCGCGCGCAGCGGCTACGCGGTCAGCTTTATCTGCCCCAAGGGGCGCGGCTACGATGCGTCGCGCGAGGAACGCGACGGCGTCGACATCTATCGCTATTGGCGGCCGATCGAGGGCGAAGGCAAGCTCGCCTTTATCGCCGAGTCGCTGTGGTGCTTTTGCGCGACCTTCCTGCTGTCGCTGCGGGTGCAGCTCTTCGGCCGCGGCTTCGACATCCTGCATGTCTGCAATCCGCCGGAAATCTATTGGCCGATGGCGTGGTTCTGGCGCGCCTTCGGCAAGGTCTTCATCTGGGACCACCGCGACCTGTCGCCCGAGCTGGCCGCCGCGAAGTTCGGCCAAAGCGACGGCATGATCATGAAGATTTTGACGCTGCTGGAGCGGCTGAGCTTTGCCGCGGCGCAGATCGTCGTCGCCACCAACGAAAGCTACAAGAAGATCGCCATCGAGCGCGGCCGGAAGAAGCCCGAGGACATCTTTATCGTCCGCTCGGCGCCCAGCCTGGCGAAATTCACGCTGTTCGACCCCGACCCGTCGTTCAAGCAGGGCAAGCCGAACCTGATCCTTTATCTCGGCGAGATGGGTCCACAGGACGGCGTGGACAACCTGGTCCGTGCGCTGCGCGTGCTGCACGACGATTTCGACCGCAAGGATTTTCATTGCGTGCTGATCGGCGGCGGCACTTATCAGCCGACCGTCGCCGCCTATGCCCAGGAGATCGGTGTCGGCCATCTGTGCACCTTCACCGGCGTGATCAGCGACGAGAGGCTGTGCCGCATCCTGTCCTCCGCCGATATCGCGATCGACCCGCTGCCGAAAAACGGCTGGTCCGACCGCAGCACGATGAACAAGGTGCTCGAATACATGTTCTTCGGCCTGCCGATCGTGGTCGGCGAGCTGACCGAGGCGCGCGTCTCGGCCGACGCGGCGGCGCTCTATGTCGAGCCGGGCAACCCCGCGGCGATGGCACAAGGCGTCCTGGCGCTGCTCGACAACCCCGAACGGCGGCGGCAGATGGGCGCGTTCGGCCGGGACCGGCTGCGCAACCGGCTGGCCTTCGAGTACTCGGTGCCGAATCTGCTCGCGGCGTATGACGCGGCCTGGGCCAGGACGCGTCGCTCGCGGCTCGGCGGCGGCGCTGCGCTGATCGGCAAACCCGCTGATATTTCGGGCTGATTCCCGGTTAGCTCAAACTCGAACGGAGAGCCCTGGCCCGCGTCTCACGCGGGGGATAAGGTTCGCGCTCGCCTGCGTCGTCCGGTTGGGGGAGCGATGTACGAGCGCTTTTACGGGCTCCATCGCCAGCCCTTCGCGGTGACGCCGGACCCGAGCCTGCTGTTCATGAGCCGCGTCCACCGCGAGGCGCTGGCGACGATCGTCTACGGCATCGAGACGCGCAAGGGCTTCATCGTCTGCACCGGCGAGGTCGGCACCGGCAAGACCACGGTGGTGCGCGCGTTCTTCGACCAGGCGATGAGCGACAGCTTCGAGATCATCTACATCTTCGCGCCGCAGGTCAGCCCGCTGGAGATGGCGACCTTCATCTGCCGCGAGCTCGACGAGGACGACCCGGTCAGCGTGTTCGCCGCGGTGCCGCGCCTGCAATGGAAGCTCTTGGAGATTTTCGAGAGCGGCAAGACCGTCGTGCTGATGGTCGACGAGGCCCAGTTGCTGCCGCCCGAAACACTCGAATTCCTACGCCTGCTGTCGAATTTCGAGACCGACCGGGAAAAGCTGATCCAGACCGTGCTGGTCGGCCAGCCCGAGCTCGACAACACGCTGGCGCGGCGCGACATGCGCCAGGTCAACCAGCGCGTGGCGCTGCGGGCGCGGCTCGCGCCGCTCGGCGTGACCGAAAGCATCGAGTATATCGAGCACCGCCTGCTGGCGAGCGGCGCCGAGGACCTGACGCAAATCCTGTCGCCGAGCGCCGCCTGGCGCATCGCTGAGGCGGCCAACGGCCTGCCCCGCGCAATCAATATCCTCGCCGACAATGTGCTGATCGCCGGGCTGGGCGCCGGTCAGCGGCCGGTCGGCGCCTGGCTCGCCGACAGCGCCATCCGCGAGTTTGTCGCGAAGTCCGGCGTGGCCAGCCCGGTGCGGGCGCGCCGCCGGTTCTGGGGCCGGCGCCACCGCCAGCTGATCCTGCCGCCACCCCCGTCCTCGGCTGCCGTGGCCGGGTGGGCGCGGTAACCCATCCGGCGAAGGTCAGCCGGCCTCCACCCTTTCTTAAGCATCCTGCGCGATAACGTTTGCGGCGCCCGGCAACCCCACGGGCACAGCGAGACGAGGCGTTCGGGTGAGCACGTCGGCCCTCACGACGGCGCGGCACGCAGCGGCTGGCGATCACCGGCCGCTGGTCGTCGACCTCGACGGCAGCCTTGTCCGCACCGATACGCTGATCGAATGTTTCGTCGCGGCGCTGCCCCGGCCGCTGAAGCTGGCGCGGGCACTGCCGGCGCTGTGCCGCGGCAAGGCGGCGCTGAAGGCGGCGCTGGCCGAGATCGCCATCCCCGACCCGGCACTGCTGCCCTATAACCGCGAACTGCTCGCGTTCTTGCGCGACGAGCAGAAGCGCGGCCGCCCGCTGATCCTGGCGACCGCCGCCGACCGGCGCATCGCGCTGGCGATCGCCGCGTATCTCGACCTGTTCGACGCCGTGCTCGCCTCGGATGGCGTCGTCAACCTGGCCGGCCCCGCAAAGCTTGCGGCGATCCGGGACGCCCTGGCGGAGCGTGACTTCGCCTATATCGGCAACGAAAGCCGCGACCTGACGGTGTGGCGCGGGGCGGCGGCGGCGATCACCGTCGACGCCCCACCGCGTCTGGCAAAGGCTGTTGCGGCCGTCGTGCCGGTCGAACGCGTCTTCCCCCGCGATGCGGGCCGCGGGAAGGCGCTGCTGCGCGCCGTTCGGCCGCATCAATGGCTGAAAAACCTGCTGGTCTTCCTGCCGCTGGTCACCGCCCGCGCGCTCGGCGATTTCGCCGGCTGGGGCGAGGCGCTGCTCGCCTTCGCGGCGTTCAGCGCGACCGCGTCCGGGATCTACCTCGTCAACGACCTGTGCGACCTTGCCGCCGACCGCCAGCACCCCAGCAAGTGCAACCGGCCCTTCGCCTCCGGCATGCTGCCGTTGCAGACAGGGCTGCTCGCCGCGCCGCTGCTGCTTCTCGCCGGCACAACGCTCGGCGCGGCGGCCGGCATCCTGCCCGTGCTCGGGCTCTACGCCGCGCTGTCGCTCGGCTATTCGTTCCACCTGAAAGCGCAGCCGCTGGTCGATGTGTTCGTGCTGGCGGCGCTTTATACGATCCGGGTGATCGGCGGCGGCATCGCGACCGGCTACACGGTGTCGCTCTGGCTGCTGGCGTTTTCGAGCTTCCTGTTTCTCAGCCTGGCGATCGTCAAGCGCGTCGCCGAGCTGCAAGCCCTGGCGCGGCGCGAACGCCGCGGGCCGGCGCGGCTCGAGGCGGTCGGCGGGCGCAAGGTCAAGGTCGCCGGACGCGGCTACCTGGCGAGCGATGCGCATATCCTCGAGCTGATGGGCGTCGCGGCGAGCTTTGTGACCTCGCTGGTGCTGGCGCTCTACGTGCAGAGCGAGATCATGCCGGCGAACGACCACCGGCCGACGCTCGCCTGGGGCATCGTGCCGCTGATCCTGTTCTGGCAATGCCGGCTGTGGCTGGTCACCGCGCGCGGTGAGATGCACCACGACCCGATCCTCTACGCGGCGCGCGACTGGGTGTCGTGGGCGGTGACCGCGGCGAGTTTCGCCCTGCTGCTGTTCGGCGCCAAGGTCGCGGTGCTGCCGCTATAGGCGGAAATTGCCGATCCACCGTTTGTTAAAGCTTCGCGCGGACAATCCGCCCGTCATGACCATCGCACTCGACCTTCCCCGCAGCCGCGTCACGCAACGGCGCGTCCTGGTCCAGCCGGGGCGCAACGCCTTTCCCGACATGGTCAAGTTCGTCGCCGATAAATTCGGCTTCGAGGTGCTGGAGCTGAGCGACTACGAGATCCACCGCGCGCTGAGCAAATGGGCGCATCTGCGCGGCCTGATCCGCCAGTCGTTCGATCTGGTCTGCGCCCTCGGACGGCTGCGGCGCTGTCGGGTCGTCGTGGCGATCGGGCCAATCTCCTATCTGCTCAAACTGCTGCGCCGCCTCGGCCTGGTGCGCTACGAAACCTCCTTCTGCCTCGGC
This sequence comes from Allostellaceae bacterium, assembly GCA_035550515.1. Lineage (GTDB taxonomy): Bacteria > Pseudomonadota > Alphaproteobacteria > ATCC43930 > CGMCC-115725 > DATARH01. Next base: position 23,955 of record DASZOZ010000050.1, on the reverse strand, counting down.
TGGCATGTGCGCTCGCCGCGCTGGTTTCCGGTATTCCGCGCGCTCAGCCGGCTCGACGGCGACGGCGACCACTACATCGTTTTCAGCGAGTTCGAGATCGGCCTCTACGAGACCCGTCTCGGCATCGCGCGCGAGCGCATGCATTTCCTCCCCTACGGCGACTGGTCGGCCGAGGACAGCGAAGCGGTGCCGGAGGCGGTGCAAGGCGACTACTATTTCGCCGGCGGCTACAGCAACCGCGACTATCCGGCGCTGATCGAGGCGTTTCGCGGGCTGCCGGCGCGGCTGGTCATCGTCTGCTCGGCGCTCAACAAGGAGATCGTCGATGCCGCGCTGCCGGCCAATGTGACGGTGCTGCGCGACCTGCCGGGCGAACAGTTCGAGGCCTATGTGCGCGGCGCGAAGGCCTGCATCATCCCGTTGAAGCACGACAGCGGCGCGTCCGGGCAGAGCGTGATGCTGCGCCTGATGCGCAACCGCAAGGCCGTCATCGCCAACGATTTCGGCAGCGTGCGCGGCTACATCGCCGACGGCGAATCGGGGCGGCTGGTCAAAGACATGGCGGGGGAGCTGCCGGCCATCGTCGGTCGGATCGAGCGCGACCCGGAAACCGCCGCCGCCTGGGGCGCGGCCGCCTATCAGCGCTATTGCCGCTATTTCTCGTTCGCGGCGGGCAGGGCGGCGCTCAGCCGGATCATCGAGCCCTCCCTGGCCGAATAGGCGGCGACGGCGATGTGCTTAGCGTCTTGTTCACCGGGTCGGGCTCGCCGTTCCGCCGTCTCGGCCGGACCGGGCACGGCAATGCCGCCCGGAGCACGCAGCGAGCCGCGCCGGCCGCTATTTGCAGCTTTCGACGATCTTGCGCTGCGCGGCCGATTTGGCCAGCTGGAAATCGTCGACGAACACGACGAGCTCGGCGTTGGTCTGGCGGTCCTTGACCGTGGTGCGCCCGGCGCGGCTGAAATTGCCGGTCAGCGTGTCGCCGGCATAGACATTGCCGCCGGCCAGCCGTTCGAGCACCGCATAGCCTTCATTGGTGTTGACGAAAATCTTGTTGCCGCAGCCGGCGGCACGCTCGACCTGGCCGCTGCTGAGCCGCTCGCCGACCGCGTGACAGCTCGCCGCGATCCGCGTCATCACCTCGGACTTCGACAAGCCGCGCTCGTCGACGCTGGCGGCGAAATGGCGCCCCAATTGCGGCAGGTAGAACGAGCCGAAGCCGATCTTGTCGGCATCGCCGACCAGCTTGTCGCCGTCGCCGGCGGCGTCCGGTTGGCTCGCGACGAGGACCGAATAGCCGTTCTCGGTAGTGACGAAGACCTTGTCGCCGCATCCCTTGGCACGCATCACCGTCCCGTCGGCAAAGGCGGGGCCGGCGACAAAAAACAAGGCGACGATAAGAAATTTAACGGTCATTCCGGGGCGCGAGCGCGGCGAGCGAACCCGGAACCTATGAACACGGACGGTCCAGGTAAAGGGGCGGCGTTTCCGCCCACCCGGCTGCCGCCCATGGTCATGGGTTCGCCCCGGAACGGCATGCCGCGCGAGGCGCGGCGATGACCGCAGTCGCGCAGTTCCTCGAACGCAACGTCACCTTTGTCTACCTGATCCTGTTTGCCGGGATCATGTGGCCGCCCGACGCCTATTTCTCCGGCTCGACGCTGACCCCGCAAGGCCAGTCGAACATCTACGATTTCCTCGAATTCGCCTTGCTGGCGCCGTTTCTCGGCTGCGGCTTTCTCGCGCTGCGCCGGCGGCTGCCGCCGGCGCTGATCGTCGCCTGGCCCGTGCTTGCCTTGTGCCTGTTTGCGTTTCTCAGCGCTTATTGGTCGGACTATCCGTCGATCGTGGTTCGCCGCGCGGGCACCGTGACGCTGTCGACGCTGTTCGGCGTCTACATCGCTTCGCGCGGCGACTTCGGCGAGCTGATCGCGGCGCTCGTCAAGGTCTTCGCGATCGCCGCGGTCGCTTCGTTCATCGCCATCGTCGCCCTGCCGCAAGCGGCGACGGTGACCGGCGAATATTACACCCATGCCTGGCGCGGCGCGTTCACCGACAAGAACGACCTCGGCTTGGCCTGCGGCGAGGCGATCATGGTGTCGGCCTACGCGCTGAAGCGCGGCTACGGTCCGCGCTGGCTGGCGCTGGGGACGCTCGGCGCGTTTGTGGTGCTGCTGGCGGGCTCGCAGTCGAAGACGCCGATCGTCTTCATGACCGCGGCACTTTACGGCGCGATGATCGTGCTGGCGCTGCGGCGGCGCAGCGCCGCCGGCCTCATCGTCGGCTATGCGCTGCTGGTCGCCGGGCTGGCGGGAAGCGCGCTCCTGGCGGCGACCTGGCAGGACGTGCTGCTCGCGCTCGGGCGTGACCCGACCTTTACCAACCGCACCCGGATCTGGCAGCTCGCGCTCGAATATATCGGCTTCCGCCCCTGGCTCGGCTATGGCTTTGGCGCGTTCTGGCAGGAGACCAGTGCCGATGCCCAGATTTTCTGGGTGGCGCTCGGCTTCAAGACACCGCACGCCCATAACAGCTACCTGGAGATGGCGCTGGGGATCGGCTGGGTCGGGCTCGGCGTCGCGGCGCTCGGCTGGCTGGCGGTGCTCTACCGCACGCTGCGCGTCGCCGCCGCGCCGCATGCCGAGCATGTGGCGTTCTGCATGGCCTTGCTGGTGGCGATCTTTTTCGAGAACTTGAGCGAATACGAGTTCTTTCGGCCGGGACGGCTGATGTGGGCGCTGTTTGTCGCCGTGCTGACCTATCTCGGCCGGGAGGTGGTCGTCCATCGCACCGCCGGCGCCGCCGCGCGCCGCCATGTCGTCGCCGCCCGTCACCCGGCCGGCTTCGCAGCGTTGCACGGCGCCGCCGCACCATGAGCACCCTCGACCAACTCATCATGCCGCGGCTGCGGGATTATTGGATTCGGCTGGCGTTGCGCCGGGTGCATTACGCCGACCGCAGCGACAAGCTCAACCGGCTCTACTGCGTCGAGGACCCCTGGCGCATGGGTTCGGCGCGCGAGCAGGCGCGTTTCGCGTGGACCAACCGGCTGATCGCGGAACACCTGCCGCCGCTCGAGACGATCCTCGAGATCGGCTGCGGCGAAGGCCACCAGTCGCAATACCTGGCGCACGCCTGCCGGCAGCTTTACGGCATCGACGTCAGCCGGCGCGCCGTGCGCCGCGCCGAGCGGCGCTGCCCCGCGGGAAAATTCGCCGTCGGCGATCCGCAGAGCGCGCCGCTCGCACACATGCCGGCCGAGGTCGACCTCGTCACCGCCTGCGAGGTGATCTATTACGCCAAGGACGTCCCGGCATTTCTCGACCGCCTGTCTCGGCTCGGCCGCGCTTGCCTGGTGACCTATTACGGCGGTCAGGCACCGGCCCTCGAACCCTATTTCGCTGTGGTCGATCATTGCCGCCAAGACCGGTTCCGCTTTGGCGAGGTCGAATGGAATGCCGTCTGGTGGCACAATCGTCATGATCACGACAAATAATAACTTGGTAAGTATTAGTTCGAAAGATAGTTAATAACACCAGTAACCAATCCCGTATCTCCACTATTTTCTCCAAATCGTGTAGAATGACCTCCAGTTTGAACTGGAGATCGGCAAATGACTGCAGTTGTTGCGGATGACGGCAGTGCACCCGGCGCCGCGGGAAGCCCGGCGGCCATGTTGGGTTCTCCCGGCTGGACGGCGCAGACGGCGAGCCCGCGCGGCTGGGCCCGGCTGACCAACGCCATCCGTCGTGCCGCGGTAAAGCTGAGCGTCGATTGCCGGCAGCGGCGCGGACAGCTGTTCATCGAACGGCTGCATCCGGCGGCGGACGACCAGATCCTCGACCTTGGCGGCGGGCGCGGCGGCTATATGGCGCAGACCTTGCCGTTCCGCGGCAATGTGACGATCGCCGATCTCGATGCCGGGAACCTGCGGACGGCCGCGCAGAATTACGGCTTCAAGACGCTCCAGCTGGACGGCAGCGAGAAATTCCCGGTCGCTGACGGCCGCTACGACGTGGTGTTCTGTTCGTCGGTGATCGAGCATGTCACCGGGCCGAAGGAGATCGTCTACGACCTCGCGCGGGCCGACCAGTTCGCCAGCTCGGCAAAAGCGGCGCAGGCCAATTTCGCGACCGAGGTGCGGCGCATCGCCAAGCGCTATTTCGTGCAGACGCCGTACAAATATTTCCCACTCGAACAGCACAGCTTTCTGCCGTTCTTCGTCGTACTGCTGCCGCGGCGCTGGCACATGCGCCTGTCGCGGTTCCTCGGCGCGCACGGCTGGTTCAAGCCGGCGCAGCCCGATTTCCGGCTGCTGACGATCAAGGAGATGCGGCGCCTCTTCCCCGACGCCGAGATCGTGCTCGAACGCTATTGCGGCTTCGTCAAATCGATCGTCGCGATCAAGACGTAGGTTCGCTTGGCGCAACCCCCACCCCGCTTGCGTGGTTTGGGCTTGGGCTAGCTACATTCTCGATGCGCGATGGAGGGGGCCGTGCTGCGGCGCGTGGCGCAGGGCGTCGACCATCGCCCAGTAGACCGGCTTGGGCCGGTCGTCGGCATCGAACGGCAGGGGTCGCGGGCGCAGGCCGTCCGGTCGCTTGGTGCGCGGATCGCCGACCGAAATGATCCAGCTCATCCGGTCGCTGACTCCCCAGGTGATGACCGTCGTCACCGCGGGATGCGCCAGCGCCGCGTCGAGGTAGCGGCGATAGACCGAGGCGACAGCCGCGTCGCGCGCCGCGATGTCGGACGGCGCACCATTGTCCACGCAATCGAGCTCGGTCAGCATGATTTGCAAGCCGCGCGCGGCGATCTCGTCGAGAAAGCGAGTAAAGGCCTTTTCGTTGAAGAACGGCATGTCCTCGTAGAACAGGTGGCTTTGCAGGCCGATCGCGTCGAGCGGCGTGCCGCGCTTTTTGAAGCCGTCGATCAGATTGAACAGCACCCGCCGCTTTTCGAGCTGATCGGGCTTTTCCATCTCGATGTCGAACTCGTTGTAGACGAGCAGCGCCTTGGGATCGGCCGCGCGGGCCGTCTGGTAGGCGATGTCGAGATAGTCGGGGCCGATCTTGTCGAGGAAGACGTGGGGCCGCAGCTTGTCGGGCCGCGGCGAGGCCAGCAGGATCGCTTCGTTGACCACGTCCCATGACTGCACTCGCCCGGCGAAGTGCGTGCAGGTCTCGGCGACATGGCGTTCGAGCGCCTTGACCGCGGCGTCGCGGCTCGGCAGGCCGTCATACCATTTCGGCGCGCGCTCGCCGTAGACCAGCGTGTGGCCGCGAAACTTCATCTTGTTGCCGGTGGCCCAGTCGTAATCGGCGTCGACGCCGGTGAAATCATGCCGGTCCGGCGTCGGCTGGAGATGGTCCCAATCCATCCGGCCGGTCACCATCAGCCCGCATTCATGGGCGCAGACCGCCTCGTAATCGGCTTCCTGCTTCAATTCCCAAGGATCGATGTAGCTGCCGTAAAGCAGCCCGCGCGCGGCGGCGATATTGCGCAGCCCGGGTGTCGGCTCCAGGGGCAGCGACGCCCGCGCCGGCCGGGACAACGCACCGGCTGCCGCCGCGGCGAGAAAAGCGCGGCGCGAGATCATGCGCGCGACTCGCTCTGCGGCATCGGCAGGCGGCGGCGCGATCGCCGGCGCTCGACGGTCGTGCGGACGGCCTCGTCGAAACGCGCCGCCATGTCGTCCATCCTGAGACCGTCGCGGCTCGCCAGCGCGCCTTGAACGAGCCGCGCCTGCCACGCGTCGTCATCCGCCAGGCGCGCCAGGGTGGCGGCGAAGGCATCCATGTCGCCGGGGATGATCAGCCCGTTGCGGTCGTGCTCGATGTATTCGAGCTCGGGGCTGTGCGTGTCCAGCTCGCGGGTGATCACCGGACAGCCATGCGCCAGCGCGTGGTTGGCGACGAGCCCAACCATGCCGGCGACGACCGAAGCGGCGCTGACCTTGAGGCAGCGCGCGACCTCGTCATTGGGCGGCTTGTGCCCCAGGAAATGAATGCCGGGCACGTCCCTGGCCTGCGCCTGCAACTCGGGCATGCACAGCCCGTCGCCGATGATCACGGCCTCGACCGGGCGGTGCGACAGCTTGTTGGCGTTGATCCGCCGGACCGCCTCGATCAGTTGGTCGACGCGCTTGATCGGCACCAGGCGGCCGATAAAGGTGAACACGGCCGAGTCCGGCCGCAGCCCGAACTCGCGGCGGACCGCCTGCGAGTCGGTATCGCGCTCCGCCTCCCACAGCCGGAGCTGCTCGCTCATGTCGATCGTGTTCTGCACAAAGAAGGTGCGCTCGCGCGGATAACCGCTCGCCGCCAGCCGTTCGGCGCCGCTCCTGGTGTAAGCGATAAAGCCGTCGGAGAGCCGCGTGAAGCCCTTCTTGATCGCGGTGGTGACTTTAAGCATCAGCGGGTTCGGCACGTCGCTTTCGCGGGCGCCGCGCGGCGGATGGTAGCCGAAGCCCCAATACAGCACCGACATGCCGCGCAGCTTGCCGAGCAGCACCAGCGCCAGGTTGGCGATAAACTTCGATTCGGTGGTGATGACGATCGCATCGTAGCCGCCGGTCATGATCTCCCGGATGACCGGCTGATAGACCAGCGTCAGCGGCCCGACGCGGAACTCGCGGTTGTCGACGCGGCGCTGGGGAAAGGCGAACGGGCCCTTCAGCTCGGGGGTGCCGACCCAGGAGGGCGGCGCGCCGTGGAAGACGACGTACTCGAACCCGCCGCGCTCCGCCAGCAGCTCGTAGAACCGCACGCGGTAATGCGGCAGGTAGCCGTGGTTGAGGATCGCGACCTTGCCGCGGGACATGGGCCTTCTCCTTGCTATGGGGCCATGGCCGAGGCCGCCGCGCCGTGGCGCACCCGCCGCAGCCGCAGCATTTCCCAGCCGAAACAGATCCCGTTGCCGAGCGCGATGCCCCACATCGCGCCGGCATAGCCTTGCCAAAGGATGAACCCGGCGGTCGCCGCCGCGGCGAGCAGGCCGCAGGCCGACTGCGCCATTGCCAGAAAGCGGAACTCGCGCGCCGCCATGAGCCCGATGCTGCCGACATAGCGCATCACGCTGGTGGCGGACGCCGCCGCCCAGGGCAACAGCAGCAGAATGCCGTGAGGGTATTTGCCGGCGAGCACATACTGCGCGACCGGGGTCCAGAGCAGCCACAGCACCCCGCCGACGGCGATGCTGCCGACCGCGGTGGCGGCCAGCGCGCGTCCGAGCATGCGGTCGAATTCGGCGAGCCGGCCGTTCGCCAGGGCGGCCGACAAATGCGGCAGGGTGGACTGTCCCCACGCCGCCACCAGCACGCTCACCGGGCGGAACAGCAGGCCCACCGCGTTGATCGCGGCCAGCGACGCCATCCCGGCAAGGCTGGTGGCGATGTAGACATAGCTGCGGTTCTCGGCATGGTTGGCCACCACGCCGAGCAGCGACCACCCCACTTCCTTGGCGATGCCGCGATAGGTCTGCACCCAGCCGCCGCGAAACAGCCCCCGCTCGACGCCGTCGCCGCGCCACCGCACGCAGAGCTGGCTCACCAGGCAGCCGACCGACATCGCCAGAAACGCCGCCGCGAGGTTGGCGAAGTGCCGCGGCCACAGCACCATCGCCACCAGGCAGACGCCGGTCACCGCGAGATAGGGGCCGTCGACCCACAGCAGCATCGCCATGTTGTGCCGGCTGAACGCGGTGTAGCGGTAATATTCGCGGTACATCCCGGCGGCGACGAAAAGCGGGATGGCGATCAGGGTCAAACCGTCATGCGCCGCCCATTCGGCGTCCGACAAAAGCGCGACGCCGCCCGCGACAGCAGCCGCCGCCGCGACCGCCATCAGGTTTACCGTCGCGAACGACGCTTCGAGCCGCCGCGCCGTCGCGGGGTCGGGGGCGCCGGGGACATAGACGGTGATCGGCACCAGCGCCGCCTGCACGCTGCCGGCGAGCAGCGCCATCGTCATCCACAGCGAGATGGTGCCGTAATCGGTCGCCGACAGGGTGCGCAGCAGAACCACGTTGAGCGTGAAACCGAAGACGCTGAGCGCCATCTGATCGAGCGCCGCCACGGCATAGCGATACCGGGCGAAAAGCGCGATCAGCCGCGGCCGCGGCCGGGCCAGAGCGCCTAAATCGGATGTCATGGCGGCACTCTGCGCCGCAGCGCTTAACTAACCGATAAGAGCGCGTCGCGCGGCGGCTCCGGCGAGCTTCGATCAAGCACAACCCGATTTCGTCTATCAACTTGGCCGGGCTTGACCCGGCCATCCGTCCTTGGAGCCGGGCTTGGCTGCGGCGCCAGCGACGGAAGATGTGGACCGCGGGTCAAGCCTGGGGGAAGCGAAAATTTCTAACGCTTCAGCCCAAATGCGTCCGCTTCTACAGCAGCCGGTATAAAAATCCGGGAATGTAGTTGCGCCGGGCGTTGAGCACCGCGCCGAGAAAATGCCCGCCGGCCTGCTCGGCGAGCGTCTTGGCGTGCGAGATCACCACCGGCCGGGTGCCTTCGGCGCGGATCACCAGGATGATCCCGTCCGCCTCCTCCGGCAGCAATGTCGAAAACTCGCCGCCTTCCATCGCCGGGCAATCGACGACGACCAGCTCGAATTCCTGGCGCAGCCGCTCGTAGAGCGCGGCCAGCGTCGCCGGATCGGCCGGCCCGTTGCCGCGCGATCCGACGAGACAGGCGACCGACAGCGACGTGCCCTGCACCGCGCGCCGCAGATTGGCGTCGTCGTGGCCGATCCACACGCCGTCGACGAGGCCGCGGGTCACGTCGCAGCCGAAATGGCGCGCGGTCTGCGGCTCGCGGCGCACGGCATCGACCAGCAGCGTGCGCCGCCGGCCGGTCGTCGCCGCCAGCAGGGCGAATTCGCGCGCGATCGTCGAGGTTCCTTCCCCGCGGGCCGCGGCGACGATCTGCACGATGGCGCCCTTGTCGCCGTCGAGCAGCGGGCGAACGGCGGACAGCAGCGGCGTCAGCTCGACGGCGACCGGGCCCGGCGCGCGGGTGATCGCCGGCAACGGTTCGGCCGCGGGACGCGCCGCCCGCTCGCCCGGCAGCGTCCGGTCGTAGCCGCCTTGCCGCACCCGTTGTAACGCTTCGTAGACGCCGACCACCGCAACCCCTCGGAAGCCTTGCCGCTCCCCGGCAAAGGATATCAGGCTCGCGCCTCGTCGAGACAGCGCGAAATCTCCGCCGCCGCAGCCGTCGCGCCCTCGTCGAGCATCCCCAGATGCGAGCCGGGAACGCGGCGAATCGCCAGGTTCGGCAGGAACTGGTCCCACACCCGGCGCGGCGCCCGCGGCTCCAGATTGGGCACGAATTCGGGCTGGATGAAGACGACCTTGCCGTCGTAGCGGGAGGGGCGATAGGCCTCTCCGGCATTATACGTCGCCAGGTGGACCCGGCGAGACGCCGCGTCGCTGCCCTCGGCCACGATCGGCGGCGGCGTCATCAGCCGCAGCCCGCTCGCCGTCAGGTAAAGCAGCAGGCTGCGGATACGCCGCGCCGCATCCCCGGCGACCTGCCGCAAACCCAGCCGCGACAGCGTGCACATCGCCCGGACCGCCTGCCGGACGAGGATTTCGGCGTGGCAGATGAAGGGCCAGGTTTCCCGGCTCGGATAGGTGTCGAGCAGCACCACGATCGGCACATCGGCCCCGGCGGCGCAAAGCTGCTGGGCGACTTCGAGCGCCACCAGGCCGCCGGCCGAGTAGCCGACCAGGCGATAGGGCCCCTCGGGCCACACCCGGCGGATCACGCCGATCGCGTAGGCCGCCATCTCGCGCAGGCTTTCGCACGGCGCCTCGCCCTGCTCCAGGCCGCGCGGCTTGATCGCGTAAACCGGCATCGGCACCGTCATCGCGCTGGCCAGCGGCGCGATCTGCAAGATGCTGCCGGCCGCGCCGGGGAGCATGAAGACCGGCGGCTCGGCGTTGCCGGGCTTCAGCAGGACGCAGCCGGGAAAGGGGGAGCTCTCGAGCTTTGCGATGCCCGACTGCACCCAGTTGCGCGCCGCGCGCACGCTGCGGAACAACTGCGTCGTCGCGATTTGCGCAGCCTGGTCGGTCATCGGGGTTCGCGTGCCGTCTTGTGAAAATGCGTGTGGCAAGCCGCAGTGTCCGCGGCGTCGGTAAAGGAAGGTCTAATGGCGATCAGACGGTCGCCGAGCCGCCGATGGTCGGGGCTTGCCGCATCTGCGCCGCTGGGACCGCCACGGCGCTGTCGTCGTAGACCTTGGCCCGCTGCAGCGAGAAAGCGACCGGGTCGCTCAGGCAGTACGAGACAAAGGCGCGGTCGAGCGGCCTCGCCTGGCGCGGCTTGACCAGCGCCCGGCGCAGCGACAGCCGGATGTCGCCGGCGGCGAGGGTCGCCGGCTCGGCGAACGAACCGGGCGGCGCCAACGCCAGCTCGACAAAATTGAGGCCGGCGAGCATCACCAGGTAGATCGAATACCAGAACCGCGGATTGCACTCGACGAGATAGGCAAGGCCGTCCTCCTCGGACAGCACCGCGTCGAAATTGACGACACCGTGATAGCCGGTCAGCGCGGCGACGCGGACGGCGTTGGCGAGCAGGTCGGCGTCGGCGATGACGCGAAATCGCGCGGCGTCGCGCTGGTGGGCAACATGCGCGCGTACCCGGCCGTGGTCGCACAGCAGGGTGATGCTGACCGCTTCGCCGCCGATATGGCGTTGCGCCAGGACCGGCCGGTAATCGACGATGTCGAGCAGCGCCACGTCCGCCGGCCGGCGAAGATGCAGCACCCCGACACCGCCCGACCGATTGGTCGGCTTCGCGGTGATCGGCAAGGCGAGCGTGCCCGTATCGAGCGCGGTGCGCGGTCCGTCGGCGGTCTCGAAGAGCCAGGCCTGCGGCGCTCGGATACCCCGGCTCAGGCAAAAGCCGGTGAAATTCCATTTATCGTTCAGCAGGTCGAAGGTCGCGACCTCCGGCAGCGGCGCGCAGCGTGCCGGCAGCCGCCCGGCCAGGCCCGCCAGCAGCCGGGTCGACACGTCGTCTGCGGGCAGCAGGACATCGATCTTGCAGCGGTCGACCGCCCGGGCGATCTCGGCAAGCAGGATGTCGGCGTCGCCGCCCGACCGCGTCTCCTGGTAGCCGCGACAGTAGCGCGAAGCCGCAAGCCCCCGCGCGGCGCCGCCGCCGAGGACCCGAACCCGTATCCCGGCGGCCGTCGCGACGCGCATCACGTGGTAGGGCAGCGTAAAGGCGAAGGCGACCATCAACCCGTTCATCGCCGGACGGTCCGCCTGGCGCCTCATCGCGCCGCGAGCGCCGGTCGCTGCGGCGACGGCAGGCGCAGGCTCGCGGCAGCCAGCCGGCGCGCGAGCCGGCGGGCGGCATAGCGCGCGCCGAACACGAAACGGAACATCGGCCCAAAGCTGTAGGCCGCCGCCGGCCCGACGAGAAACAGGCCGGGAACCGACGATTCGAAATCGCGCGAGAGCACCGGCCAACCCGACACCGCGGCGACCGCCCGGCGCAGTTCGGGGTCGATAAAACCGACCCGGTCGATATCGACCTTGTACCCGGTCGCGCTGATGACGTGGTCGGCTGCCACCACCCGCTGCGAGCCGTCGGCGCGGACCAGGCGCAAGCGGACCCGGCCGCCCGCGACATCCGCCGCCTGCGGCGCGTACCCTTCGAGGCAGGCGACGCGGCCGACCAGCCGGTCGCGCATATACCAGCCGCCCGCCGGCCCGAGCCACGAACCGACGATCCGCATCCGCAGATCGGCGGGCAGCGAAAAGAACAACTGCGGGCTGCGCGTGTAGAAGGTACTGCGCCAGCCGGGGCCGATCCCGGTCATCGGCGAGCGCAGGCGATCGAGCAGCGAGCGGTGCGGCGCCGGCGGGCTGTGGAACGGCAATCGCCCGCGCCGCGTGATGAGCTGCACCGCGGCGCCGGCTTCATGCAGCAGCGCGGCGATGTCGGTCGCCGACGAGCCGCCGCCGATCACCGCCACCGAGCGGCCGGCAAAAGCCGCCATGTCCTCATGGGATGAGGCGTGGGTGACGAATTCGGCCGGCAGATCGGCGAAACAGGCCGGCATATGCGCGAAATCGCTGATGCCGACGGCGACGACGACCTTCTCCGCCGTGACGATCTCGCCATCGTCGAGCCGGGCCGAGAAATTGTCGCCGGAGCGGCGCAGCGAGACGACCCGGCGTTCCTCCACTTCCGGCACGTAGCGCTGCTGGAACGCCTTGCCGTAATCGATAAAAATCTCGCGCGGCACCGGAAGGCCCTCGGCCGCGTAGGGCAGCCCGCCGCGGGCGCAGAAATCCGCCAGCGTGAAGCTATCGGCAGGCGCCGCCAGGTTCGATGCGAACCCTTCCGATTTCAGCAGCATGCCGCGCGGCATCCTGTGCTGCCAGTTGGCCATCGGCTCGCCAAAGATGCGAAAGCCGACGCCGCGCGCATGCAGATGCGCGGCGAGCGACAGCCCGTACGGGCCGGCGCCGATAACAATGAGCTTGTTCGACATTCACCCTCGCCAGGGAGACGAGAAAACCGCCGCGCCTATTCGGCTGCGGTCACCGCGACAGGATCGGCTTGAGGCGTAAAGGAAGGTCTAATGGCGGTATCCGCCGGCTTTCCCTCACGGAAATATGTGGTGGCGGCCGGCTGGCGGAGCAGCCGCCCGACATGAGCCGCCAGACGCGCCGACAGCGCGGTGATCAGCAGCGTCGGATTGGCCTGGCCGGATGTCGGAAACACCGCGCTGCCGGCGACAAACAGATTGGGGCAGCCATGCACCCGGCAATCGGCATCGACCACGCCGCGCGACGGCGCCGCGGCCATGCGGATCGTGCCGATCTGATGATAGCCGTCGGTCATCTGCTCGCGGATATGCGCAGCGCGCTCCTCGGCCGGGAAACGATGCTCGACCCTACCCACCCCGGCGGCGCGCAGGTTGCGGTCGATGATCTCGTGGCCCGCGAGCACCGAGGCGACATCCCGGTCGCCGTAGCGCAAATCGATCCTGAGCCGCGGCATGCCGAGGCCGTCCCGCGCCTCGCTCAGGCTGACCGTGCTCGCCCGGTTCGGCGCCTGTTCCGCATGGTAGAACAGCGCGTAGCGCCGCGCCGGGTTGCGGATAAAAAAGCCGGGAAGACGCGGCGTCGTGCCGTAGCGGCGGTACAGGAAGCGGCCGGCCTCACGCACCGCCTCGGGCAAACCGGCGAGGATGTTGCCGATGTGACGACCGATGGCGTTGGCGCCGTGTTCCAGATGCTTGCGGCGGATCGCTTCCGGTTCGAGCCAGCGGCCGAGCACCGGCGCGGCAAGGCTGAGATAGGCGAGCGACAGGATCGCGCTGCGGTGCGCCGGATCGCCCAGCGCCGGATTGTCCGGCCAGGCGCACATGTTGAGCAGGCCGTGACGCTGCTGCGCCCCGGGCCGGATGGTGATCCGCCGCCGCGCGTAGCGGCCGCTGCCGTCGATAAAGAAATCGAACGCGTCCTCCGGCAGCGCCGGGTCGAAGACCACATCGGCGATGCGCCCCTCGAAATGCCCCATGTAGAAGCGGCCGAGCGGCCCCTCGGGCCCGCCGAACAGGCGGGGCCGGTCGATGCGCGACACCAGCATGAGCCGCGTCGTCTCCAGCCCGCCGCACGCCAGCACGACGACCCGGGCACGCAGCGTCGCGCGCTGCCCGGACGGCAGCGCGACGCGCACCCCCTCGGCCTGGCCGGTCAGCGGGTCGACCTCGATGCCGGTCGCGACCACGCCGAGCAGGATTTGCAGCCCCGGATCGTTGTCCAGCGCCGCCGCATGAAGCTGCCGCAAATTGCGCCGCTCGCTCCAGCGTTCGAGCTCGCCGAGCCGGCAGTCGGCCATCGTCCCGATGCCGGAGAGCGGCGCCGAGAATGCCGGCGCGCCGGCATTCAGGTAACCCATCCCGACCGCGTACCAAGGGCGGATATCGTCATGCGCGAGCGGCCAACCGCCGTCCGGAACATGGCGGCGATCGGCGAAGTCGATATCGTCGAACGGCACGCAGCGCCCGCCCCACAGCAGCGACGTGCCGCCCAGCGCGCGGCGCACCGCGATCTGCATCGGTGCGTGGCGCCGCGGATCGGCGATCTCGGCGTCCGCCTGGGCCTGGAAGGCGGCATCGAACCCGTCTGCGCCGCCGGCGAGCATCGTCACCGGGATGCCCTGGCGGCGCAGCTCCAGCGCCTGGACGATGCCGGCCGGGCCGGCGCCGACGATCAGGACCGGTGCGGGATCGGCCAGGTCGGAAGGGATTTCTTGACGGATCATCGCGTAATCAGACGCTCGAATTGGCCAGAACGGTGTAGCCGAGATGGATTACCTAACCCTTGCTCCCGGACTGCCGCCGTCGTCGCGGCTCGGCTTCGGCTGCGGCGGCGTGATGGGACGCGTCGGCCGCACCCAGTCGTTGCGCGCCATCGCGGCGGCGCTCGACGGCGGGATCACGCATTTCGATGTCGCGCGGCTGTACGGCTATGGCGAGGCCGAGGCGCTGGTCGGCGAGGCGCTGGCGGGAAAGCGCGACCGGGTCGTCGTCGCCAGCAAGTTCGGCCTGACCGCGACGCGCGCCGCCGGGGCGCTACGCGCGCTGAAGCCGATCGCGCAGAAACTGGCGGCGAGCGTGCCCGGCGCGCGGTCGGTGATGCGCTCGCTGGTCGGCGTCGCGGCGCAGCCGGCCGACCGCTTTTCGCTCGCCGCGGCGCAGGCCTCGCTCGATCAGAGCCTCATGGCGCTGAAGACCGACTATCTCGACATCCTGTTCCTGCACGATTGCGCCGCCGGCGATCTGAGCGATGAGCTTGCCGCGTTTCTCGACGCCCAAGTCGCGGCCGGGAAAATCCGCGCCTGGGGCGTGGCGAGCGACATCGCCGCGGTCGGGCCGCTGCACGCCCAGCACGGCGACCGGCTGCTTTACCAGTTCCCCAACAGCATCGCCGCGCCGAACGTCCGCGCCTTGCCGGCGGATGCGCGATGCTTTATCTGTCACAGCCCGTTCGCCGACAGCGGCAGAATCGCCGCACGGCTGGCCGGCGCGATCGAGCCGGGCGACCTGCATGCCGCCATGCTGGGCTATGCGCTGACGGCGCCGGGCGTCGCCGTCGTGCTGTGCTCGATGCTCGACGAGGCGCATCTGCGCGCCAATCTCGACGCGGTCGCGCATCCCCGCTTTACTGCCGCCCGGCTCGCCGACCTTGCCGCCCTGGTCGGCAAGCCGATCGCACATGCGCCGGCGGCCTAACCGAAAGACCGCATCCTTTTCGTGTCCGCCTGGGATTTCGTCACCGATTTCGGCGACAGCGCGGTGACGGTGCCGTTGGCGCTGCTCACCTTCGGCTTTCTGCTGACCGCGGCGGCGCGGCGGATCGCCTTCGCCTGGGCGATGGCGGTCGGCGGCTGCGCCGCGGCGATCGGGGGCCTGAAGGTCGTTTTCGCCACGTGCGGACCGCTGGTCCCGCATGTCCTCAGCCCGAGCGGCCACACCGCGATGAGCACGATCGTCTACGGCGCGCTCGCCGTGCTTGTCGGCGAGCGGCTGCCGCCGCGCCGGCGGCCGTTGCTTGCCGCTGCCGCGGGGTTGGCGGTCGTCGGCATCGGCTTGTCGCGCTGGATGCTCCGCGATCACAGCCTGGCCGAGATCATCGCCGGCTTTGGCGTGGGCATGATCGCGCTGCTGTTCTTCCGCGCGCGGCTCGGCGGCGATGAGCCGCCGCCCTTGCCGCTCAAAGGGCTGCTGCTGTCCGCGGCGCTGCTCGTCGCGGTGATGCACGGCACGCGCTGGATGGTCGAGCCGGCGGTGCACCGGCTCGCCTGGCATATCCGCGTCGCCTTGCCGTGGTGCCGCTAGGCGGCGCGCGCCTCGGGCCGCGCCGCCGCGCGCAGGAGGCCGAGCCGGGCCAGCACATCCCGCACCGGCAGCACCGGGACATTCTCCGCGGCGTAGGCGACGATCGATTGGAACTGCGCCGGGGTGCAGCCGAACGGCGACGGCGCATCGGCCACGTCATGCGTATAGAAGACCAGCCAGGCATTTTCGGCCTGCGCATCCTCGATCAACCGGCACAGCCGATCGCGGTCGAAATCCCGGCTGTAGAGGCTGGTGCCGAACAGGTCGGCAAGATCGACCGTGCCCCGGTTGAGGCCCCTCCCCGTCCCGCGGCACGAGACAAAGCGCTTGGCGAACGCGGCCTTTGCCGCCTGCGAGACGCCGCCGAACGGATAGGCGAAATTGTCGATCGGCGCCCCGTCGAGCATCGCCGACAGCGCCGCCGCGTTGCGGTCGATCTCCTCGGCGATCGCGCCGGCCGGGACGCGCCCGCAGTCGCGATGGGTGAAGGTGTGGCAGGCGATCTCGTGCCCGTGGGCATGCGCCTCGCGCAGATCGCCGGGCGCGAACATTGCCCCGAGATGATTGGCCGTGCCGGCAAGACCCATCGCCGCATAGAAGGTGCCGCGGCACGCGTAGTTTTCGAGAATCGCGCCGCCATTGGCCCAGGCCGAGCGCGGGAAGTCGTCGAAGGTGAACGAGACGACACCGCCCGGCCAGGCGATCTTCGCCGGCCGGGTGCACAGGAACCCGCCGATTTCGCGAACCAGCCGGGCCGGCAGCGATACGCGCCGCAAATCTCGCTTCATCGGGTTCCTGCAGAGCGATCCGAGGTCTTGGTTCTTAGCGCCATTGCGTTGTCGATAAATTAATCCGCGCCCGCCATTCTGCCGGCGCGGACAGATTGCGGTGTCAGCGCATCCAAATGGCTTCGATGACCGAGACGAGCGTCGTCATCCCGACCTTTCGCCGCCCCGCGGACCTGGCGCGCGCCGTCGACAGCGTGGCCGCGCAGCGAGGCGTGCCGGCGTTCGAGATCATCGTGGTCGATAACGACCCGGACGGCTCGGCCCGGCCGATCGTGCAGGCGATGGCGGCGCACAGCGCGGTGCCGATCCGCTACGTGCTCGAAAGGCGGCCGGGCATCTCGCATGCGCGCAATACCGGCGTCGCCTGCGCCGCCGGCCGCTATCTCGCCTTTCTCGACGACGACGAAGACGTCGAACCCGACTGGCTCGCGCATTTCCTTGCGGCGCTGCAAGAGTTCGCCGCGGATGCGGTGGTGGGGCCGGTGCTGCCGCGCTTTCCGGCGGCCGGTCCGGCGATCGACGCCTACCGCAGGCGGGTCTACACCCGCGACGCGCGCGTGCCGACCGGGACGCCGCTGTTGCGCTGGAACATCGGCAACAGCTTTTTCGACAAAGCCCGCTGTTTTGTGACGGACGAGCCGTTTCTGCCGCGGCTCGGCCGCACCGGCGGCGAGGACACCGTATTCCTGCGGCAGCTCACCCGGCGCGGCGGCAAGATGGTGTGGTGCGGCGAGGCCGTCGCCTGGGAGAGTGTGCCCGCCGACCGGCTCGAACCGGATTACCTGCTGCGCCGTGCCTTCCGCGGCGCCCAGACGACGACTTTTGTCTGCACCACCGTGCAGCCGCGCGAGCTTGGCCGCGCGCTGCGCCTGATGGCGGCGGGTGGCGTGCAGGTGGCGCTGTACGGCCCCGCCGGCTTGATGCTCAAGGCGCTCAACCACGAGCGCTGGCTGCCGGTCATGGCAAAGGCGGTCGGCGGGCTCGGCAAGCTCTTGTGGCACCCGAGCCTGCATCTGCGGATGTACCGCTGAACCACCGTCAGACGGAACGGGATTGCTGCGGCGGCTATGTATCCGCCTCCTGGCGCAGCCAGTTGCGGAAGGCATTCACCTTCGGCCGCTCCAGGGCGCCCGGCGCGGTGACGATGTAATACGCGAAATTGTCCGGCAGCGAGAGCGAGAACAGCCGCACCAGCCGTCCAGCGGCCAGGTCGGCCGCGGCGGTCGTGCTATAGGCCAGCGTCACGCCATGGCCGGCGAGCGCGGCCTCGAGCGCCAGCGCGTTGTTGTTGAAGCTCAGCCCGTGCGCCGCGGGGGCCGCATCGACCCCGGCTGCCTTGAGCCACATCGACCAGGTCGGCGCCAGCGGGTCGTGGTCGACCTGCTGATCGTGGATCAGCGCGTGATGGCGCAGATCGGCCGGGGTTTCGAGCGGCGGCCCGTCGCGCAGCAGCGCCGGGCTGCAAGCCGGAAACACCTCGTTCTTCAGCAAGAGCTCGACGACCAGCCCCGGATAGCGCCCGGTGCCGTAGCGTATCGCGAGATCGAAATCGCCCCGCGTCAGGTCGGCGATCGTGTCGGTGGCGGAAATCCGCACATCGACCTCGGGATGCTTCTCCTGAAAGTGGTGCAGCCGCTGCACCAGCCATTTCCCGGCAAAGGTCGGCGAGGCGGTGACGTTGAGCGTGCCGGTGTCGTTATGCGAGCGCAGCCGCCGCATTGCATTCTGGATGCCGGCAAACGCCTCGGTGAGCCCCGGCAGCAGCACGCGCGCTGACGCGGTCAGCTCGACCGCCCGGTTGCGGCGGTTGAACAGGCTGACGCCGAGGTCTTCTTCGAGCGCGCGGATCTGATGGCTGATCGCCGCCGGGGTGACGTTCAACTCGTCGGCCGCCCGCGAAAAGCTTTGCAGCCGCGCCGCCGCCTCGAACGCCCGCAGCGCGCTGAGCGGCGGCAGATGCCCGTTCGACCGCATGAGTATTGCTAAACCGATGCCTGAGAAACTCTCGTTTGTCACTTGATATGAATACGCCCATTTTCCGGCACAAGACGCTTTTGACCGCTTCTTGTCGGATTAGGAGTTCTAAACATGCCTGGCATGCATTTTCACCCCCTCACGACGCTGCGCCGGTGGCATCGGCGGGCCAAGGAGCGCCGCGAGCTGGCCGCGCTGACCGACCTGATGCTGCAGGACATCGGCATCACCCGCGCCGATGCCGACTTCCTCGCCAACAAGCCGTTCTGGAAGGAGTAGAGACCATGACCAACGACCGCACCCGCGCGCCCGGCGGATTGTGGCACCGGGCCGCGCACGCTCTCGGCAAATGGTTCGCCGGGATGGTACAGTCGCCCGACGACCGGCGGCAGCCGGCGACCAAGGCCGCCTGGACCGATTACCCGCGCTTCCCGTCGTTCTAGAGACGGACACCGCAACGCTTCACCGGAGGAGCCAACCGATGATTGACCGCGAAAGACTTCCGTACGTCGAAGGCGAGCTCAACTACATGGCGCCGATGGACGCCCGGCCGCAATACCTCGCCTACGACCCGGAGCCGGGCGAGCAGCGCTCGAACATGACCTACGACCCGCACACCATGGCGATCCGCGACATGCGGCCGATCCAGCACGAGCTGGACCTCGACCGCGAGGGCTTCGGCCTGGTCGAGCACCGCACCGCGGTCAAGGATTTCTGGGACGACGACGAGGTCCGCCGGGTCTACTACCCGGAGGCCGAGGCCTTCATCAAGGCGCATACCGGCGCCAGCCGCGTCTTCATCTTCGACCATCTGCAGCGGCGCCGGGTCCCCGGGCTGCGCGATTATTCGCGCAACGGCCCGCGCCAGCCGGCAACCCGCGTCCATGTCGACCACACGGCGCGTTCCGGCCCGCAGCGGGTGCGCGACCTGCTGCCGGACGAGGCCGACGAGCTGCTCAAGGGCCGGGTCCAGGTGATCAACATGTGGCGGCCGATCAGGGGTCCGCTGCAGGACGCCCCGCTGGCGCTGTGCGACTCGCGCACCGTCGACCAGCACGACCTCGTGCCGTCCGACCTCGTCTACAAGAACCGCGTCGGCGAGACCTATTCGGTGACCTACAACCCGGCGCACCAATGGTACTACGCGCCGGAGCTGCGGCGCGACGAGGCCCTGTTGCTGAAGATCATGGACTCGAAGACCGACGGCCGGGCGCGGTTCATGCCGCACACCTCGTTCGCCGACCCGACGACGCCGGCCGACGCCTTTCCGCGCGAAAGCATCGAGCTGCGCACGCTGGTGTTCCATCCGAACTGACGCCGATAGCGGCTTGGCGAAGCCTCCCGCGGTGACCGCGGGAGGCTTTTTCGTCGCCGGACCTGATGGGTTTCGCTGGCGCTCAACCCATCCTACACGTGTAATCTGCGGGCAACACAAAGGAGGACGCGCATGAAGGCGGTGCTGCTGACCGGGCATGGCGGGGTCGACAAGCTGGTGTACGGCGACGCGCCGGGTCCGGTGGCGGGGCCGGGCGATGTCGTCGTCGACATCCACGCCGCCAGCATCAACGCGGCCGACTACAAGATGCGGCTCGGCGGCAGCCATTACGCAACCGGCGGCCTCAAATTCCCGCACATCCTGGGGCGCGATTTCTCCGGTGTGGTGAGCGCGGTCGGGCCGGGCGCGGACCTCGAGGTCGGCGACGCGGTGGTCGGCGTGACGATCCCCGGCACCGAGGGCGGCTATGCCGAGAAGATCGCGATCAAGGCGGCGATCATCGCCAAAAAGCCGGCGAAACTGAGCCATGCCGAGGCGGCGGCGATGGCGCTGACCAGCCTCACCGCGATCTGGGCGCTCGAAGACACCGCGCAGCTCAAAAAAGGCGAGACGGTGCTGATCCAGGGCGGCGCCGGCGGGGTTGCCGGTTTTGCGATCCAGCTGGCCAAGCATCTCGGCGCCCACGTGATCACCACGGCCAGCGCGAAGAACCACGATTACGTCAAGCAGCTCGGCGCCGACCGCGTCATCGACTACCAGAAGGAAGACTTCACCCGGCTCGGCCGCGTCTGCGACGTGGTGTTCGACACGGTCGGCGGCGAGGTGCAGGTGCGCTCTTACGAGGTGCTGAAGCCGGGCGGCCGGCTGGTGTGGATCGCCGCCGCGCCGCCGGGCTTCACGCCGAGCCGCAGCGACGTGCAGGTCCTGCGGCCCAAGGTCGACCGCGACCGCGCCCATCTCGACCGCATGGCCGAGCTGCTCGCCGCCGGCGCGGTCTGGCCGCCGGCGATCACCCGCTATAAGCTCGCCGACGCGGGCGAAGCGCACCGCGTCAGCGAGGGGCGCCACCTGCAAGGCAAGCTGGTGCTGGAGGTACGCTAGAAGTTTCACGCCCGCTTCACCAAGGGAGAGAGACATGGCAGGCAACGGGCAGACGATCATCGACCTCGACCGCAAGCGGATGGCCGCGATGGCCGAGAAGGACATCCGCACGCTCAACGAGGTGATCGCCGACGACCTCGTCTACACCCATTCCTCGGCGCGGCTCGACACCAAGCAGAGCCTGATCGGCAACATGGAGTCGGGGTCGACGGTGTACACCTCGGTGGTGCCGTCGAACGTCAAGGCACAGGATCTCGGCGACACGGTGGTGCTGACCGGCGAGTGCAAGATCAGCGTCGTGTCGAACGGCAAGCCGAACAGCTTTGGCGTGCGCTTCACCGATGTCTACGCCCATCGCGGCGGCAAGTGGCAGATGGTCACCTGGCAGTCGACCCGCACGCCCGATTGACATAGTGCCCCCTCCCCGCCGGCGGGAGAGGGTCGGGGTGAGGGCGCTACATCCTCCGCGCCATGCGCGCCGCGCGGCGGTCCTTCAGCGGCTGCGCGCGCGGCGAGGTGAATTCGGGCACGCCCGGCAGACGCGGGTTGCTCACCCGCGCGTTCCAGTTCCATGCGTCGCCGTCCATCTGGTAGCTCTGCTGCGACTGCATCGGGTTGCGGTTGACCAGCGGCCGCGCGTAGAGCGGGTGGGTCATGCTGCGGATTTCGTGCTCGATCTCGAACAGCGTCGCGTTGCTGTCGACATCGACGATGTGCTCGAAGCGGTACTGGTAGGCGTTCGACTCCTCGGTCAGCACCTCGCGCTTCAGCAGTTCCTTGTGGGCCTTCGAGAAATTCTGCACGTAGACCTGGATGTGATGCCCGTCGTAGGGCGCCGGCTTGTCACGCCGCTGGCGGAAGCGCAGCTCCTGATTGTGACCGACGCTGACCCGGGCGACGCGCTCCTCGCCCTTCCCTTCGACGCAGACCCGGGCATCGAAGATCTTGCGGTAGAACTTGGCGATGCCCTTGGCGGTGCCCATTGGGACGTCGAATTCGAGATAGGGCATGCCGAGCGTGACCGGTCCGAACCGCGCCTCGTCCGGCGTGTGCATGTTGAAGCGATTGCCCCAGGGGCAGGTCACCGCGACGCAGTCATTGGTTTCGCGCACCGCGAACTGGGTGCCGGCGAGCGGCTTCCTGACGTTGTCGAGGCGCTTCAACAGCGCCGCCCGGTCCGGCGTCACCAAGCCGATCGCGCCGCGCAGCACCCACGGCTCGCCGGTCGGCAGGTGGAATTGGCTCTTGCCGACATTGATCCACATATTGGCGAGCCCGGTATTCATGTACGGGTCGCGGGTCAGTCCCAGTCCCATGACGTAAAAGGCGGTCCCCAGGCCCTGGTCGGGAATCTGCAGATTGACGTGTTCGAGACCGACGATATTGCCGAGATCCTCGGCTTCGCGATCGTAGCTCTGGGCAGTGGCGGCCATGGCTTTCCTCCGGTTCCGCACGGTTTTCGCGACTCTAGCGCGCTGACGGGGCAGCGGTCGACCCAATCCCGAGCGTTGTGCTATCGCCGCTCAGCGGCAACCACAGGCGATGCTCGCCGATGGTGAGCTTGCGGGCGCCGCGCCGGTATCGCCGCCAACCCGCCGGACCCGTTTTGGGAAAATTCGGAAGCTTCACCCGTTCGGGGGATGCGTTCTCACGTCCTGCTTCATAGCGTCGCTCATCGGATTGGGGCCGGAAGCGTCCACCAGCGTTTCCGGCCGCCACTGAGGACGGAGCAGCCGGATGTCGAGCGAACTCATCCCCGTCACGGAAATCTGCCGCCTTGCCGAGAACGTGCTTCATGCCGCCGGCACGTCGCGACAGGTCGCCGCCATCGTTGCGGCGGCACTGGTTCGGGCCGATCTCGACGGCATCGCCTCTCACGGTGTTTTGCGGCTGCCCTATTACGCCGAGCACGTCGCGCGCGGACGCGTCGACGGCACGGCTGCACCGACGACCCGCCGGCTCGCGGCCGGCACCGCACAGGTCGATGCCCGGCACGGGTTTGCCTTTCCGGCCATCAAGGCGGCGCGGCAGGTCGCCGCCGAACTCGCGTCGGCGACGGGCATCGCCTGCGTCGGCATTACCCGGTCGCATCACGCCGGCGCGCTCGGGCATGCGGTCGAAGATCTCGCCGAGAACGGGCTGATCGCGCTGATGACGGCCAATTCGGGTCCCGTCCTGCCCGGGCCGGGGGGTAAAAGGCCGCTGCTGGGCACCAACCCGATCGCGTTTGGCTTTCCGCGCCGCGAGGCGCCGCCGTTGGTGATCGACATGTCGGTCAGCATCGTCGCGCGCGGCAGCCTCGCGGCGGCAGCGGCCCGCGGTGAGCGGATACCCGAGGGCTGGGCGTTGGGACCGGACGGCGACCCGACCACCGACCCGGCCGTCGCGATGAACGGCACATTGCTGGCGATCGGCGGCGCCAAAGGGTCGGCGCTAGCCCTAGCCCTGGAGCTGCTTGCGAGCGCGGCGTCGGGAGCCGCTTTCTCGCATCAGAACACCTCGTACTTCCAGCTTGACGGCCCTCGCTTTTCCGGCGGCCAGTTCATCTTGGCGATCGATCCTCGCCGGATCGGCGACGACGATTTCGCCAGCCGGGCCGAGGCGCTGTGCGGAGCCGTCCTCGCCGAGGAAGGCGTGCGGCTGCCCGGCGACCGCCGCCTCGCCAATCGGGCGCGGTTGACCCTCACCGGCATCCCGGTCCCGAGCGACCTGCTGCGCGACCTGCGCCGGCGTGCCGCTTCCGCAGCCTCGCTGCCCGCGGCGGACAACCGGCTTCCAGCGGCGCTCGTTTAACGGCGGGTAAGTCCGTATGTCCCTTGAGCCGGTGTGAAGCGGAAGGCGGCTCTCGCACAGTCGAAGGTGCCGCGTCACCGAGCGCGGCGTTGACGACCGGGGGACGCAATGGCGGAGAAGGTGCTTTACGTCGGCCTTGACGTGCACA
>DASZOZ010000049.1:0-10129 GCA_035550515.1 Allostellaceae bacterium | reverse complement strand
CCAAGGTGTTCCAGGGCGGTGCCGGGGGCGAACTGCTCGCCGCGCTGAAGCGCTCATTTGCCGAGCTGCGCCATGCCAAGCCGGCGGCGAGCCGTGCCGAATCGGCGGAGACCTATGTCGTCGCCAAGGGGTTTCGCGGCGGCGCATAGCTCCCCATATCTGCGGTTCCGCGGCGGCTTGTTCAGCCCGGACCGCGTCGGTATATAGTGCGCCGCCATCGATAAGGAGATGGCATGGAAATCCGGCAAGCCTATACGTTTGACGACGTGATGCTGGTCCCGGCGGCGTCGAACATCCTGCCGGGCCAAACCGACACGAGAACCCGCATCACCCGAGAGATCGAGCTCGGCATCCCGCTGGTCTCCGCGGCGATGGACACGGTGACCGAAGGGGCGCTGGCCATCGCCATGGCACAGGCTGGCGGGCTCGGCGTGATCCACCGCAACCTGCCGGTCGAGCAGCAGGCCGCCGAGGTCCGCAAGGTCAAGAAATTCGAGGCCGGGATGGTCGTCAACCCGGTAACGATCCACCCCGACGAAACGCTGGCCGACGCGCTGGCGCTGATGGCCCATCACAAGATTTCCGGCATCCCGGTCGTCGAGCACAATGGCCGGCTGGTCGGCATCCTGACCAACCGCGATGTCCGCTTCGCCGACAATCCGCGTCAGCCGGTCAGCGAGCTGATGACCCACAAGAACCTGATCACGGTGCGCGAAACCGTCGGCCGCGACGAGGCGCGGCGGCTCCTGCACCAGCATCGGATCGAGAAACTGTTGGTCGTCGACAACGAGTACCGCTGCACCGGCCTGATCACCGTCAAGGACATCGAGAAGGCGCAGCTCTACCCCAACGCCGCCAAGGACGAACGCGGCCGGCTGCGGGTCGCCGCCGCCGCCGGCACCGGCAAGGGCGAGTTGGAGCGTGCCGAGGCGCTGTTCGACGCCGGGGTCGACATCATGGTCATCGACACCGCGCACGGGCATTCCTCGCGCGTGCTCGACACGGTCGGCGAAATCCGCCGCATGTCGAACTACACCCAGGTCATCGTCGGCAATGTCGCGACCGGCGACGGCGCGCGCGCGCTGATCGAGGCGGGCGCCGACGCGGTCAAGGTCGGCATCGGGCCAGGGTCGATCTGCACCACGCGGATGGTCGCCGGGGTCGGCGTGCCGCAATTCACCGCGATCACCGACGCGGTCGAGGAATGCCGCCGGCACGGCGTGCCGGTGATCGCCGACGGCGGCATCAAGTTCTCCGGCGACCTCGCCAAGGCGATCGCCGCCGGCGCCGACTGCGCGATGATCGGCTCGCTGTTCGCCGGCACCGACGAAAGCCCCGGCGAGGTGTTCCTCTACCAGGGCCGCAGCTACAAGTACTATCGCGGCATGGGTTCGATCGGCGCGATGGCGCGCGGCTCCGCCGACCGCTATTTCCAGCAGGAAGTCACTGACACGCTGAAGCTGGTGCCCGAAGGCGTCGAAGGCCGGGTGCCGCATAAGGGCCCGGTCGGCAGCATCATCCACCAGCTGATCGGCGGCCTCAAGGCCGCGATGGGCTATACCGGCAACCGCACGATCGCCGAGATGCAGCAGAACTGCCGGTTCGTGCGCATCACCAATGCCGGGCTGCGCGAGAGCCACGTCCACGACATCGCCATCATGCGCGAGTCGCCCAACTACCGGCAGGATATGTGAGGTTCCCCGATTGGTGTCGCGGCCGGCCCCTTTTGCGCCGCTTCGGCGGATGGAGCGCGGAGCATGACCCCCGGGGCGCGGATCGCCGCCGCAATCGACATTCTCGAAACCCTCGCCGCCGCGGCGCGGCCGGCGGATGACGTCGCCGCCGATTATTTCCGCCGCCGCCGCTATATCGGATCAAAGGACCGCGCCCAGGTGGCGCGGCATGTCTACAGCGTGTTGCGCCACCGCGCCGCGCTCGACTGGTGGGTCGACCGTGTCGGCCAGGGCCGGGTCGGCCCGGCACCGCGCAGCCGAATGATGGCGGCGCTCGCCATCGCCGAGCGCGAAACCGCGGACGACATCGCCGCCAGCTTTGACGGCGGCAGGTTCCGCCCCGCCGCGCTCGCGCCCGAGGAACAGAAGCTGGTGCACGGTCTTGCCGGCCGCAGCTTGCGCCACCCGGCGATGCCGCGTGCGGTCGCCAACGACATCCCCGACTGGCTGCTGCCGCATCTCGAAACCGTCTACGGCGACCGGCTCGAAGAGGAGATGGCCGGCCTCAACACGGCGGCGCCGCTCGATTTGCGCGTCAACCTGCTGAAAGCCGACCGCGACGCCGCCCGCCGCGCGCTGGCCGCGGAAGGTGTGCGCGCCGTGCCGACGCCGCTGTCGCCGATCGGGCTGCGCCTTGCCCAACGCGTGCCGCTCTCCGGCCTGGCGGCTTTCAAGGGCGGTCTCGTCGAGGTGCAGGACGAGGGGTCGCAGCTTGCCGCGCTGCTGCTCGGCGCCGGCCCCGGCATGCGCGTCGTCGATTTCTGCGCCGGCGCCGGCGGCAAGACGCTCGCCTTGGCGGCGGCGATGCAAAACCGCGGCAAGCTCGTCGCCTGCGACACCGCCGGCTGGCGGCTCGACCGCTCGGGGCAGCGGCTGCGCCGCGCCGGCGCCAGCAATGTCGAGCCGCGCGTGCTGGCCGGCGAACGCGACCCGTGGGTCAAGCACCACGCCAAGAGCTTCGACCGCGTGCTGGTCGACGCGCCGTGCCTGGGGGTCGGCTCCTGGCGGCGCAACCCGGACGCCAAATGGCGCGCCACGCCGCAAGACCTCGCCGAACTCCTGGTCCGCCAGCACGACATCCTGGCCAGCGCCGCGCGGCTGGTGAAACCCGGCGGCCGGCTCGGCTATGTCACCTGCTCGCTGCTGCGCGAGGAAAACGAGGCCCAGGCGGACCGTTTCCTCACCGAAAATCCCGATTTCGCGCTCGTCCCGGCGGCCGCGGCGTGGCCGGAGGCGATCGCCGCCCCCTGCCCCGCCGCCCTCTGCCCCGCTATCGGCGATTTCCTCCGCCTCACCCCGGCCCGGCACGGCACCGACGGCTTCTTTGTCGCTATTTTCGAGCGCGCGCCGAACCCCCGCACCCATTCCGAGCCGGATGACATGCCATGACCGCCGCTTCGCAAGACAAAATCCTGATTCTCGATTTCGGCAGCCAGGTCACCCAGCTGATCGCCCGGCGGGTGCGCGAGAACGGCGTCTACAGCGAAATCCGCCCCTATACGATCAGCGCCGACGCCATCCGCGCCTTCGCGCCCAAGGGCATCGTGCTGTCCGGCGGCCCGGCCTCGGTGACGCAAGCGGCGACGCCGCGTGCGCCCGACATCGTGTTCCGGCTGGGCGTGCCGGTGCTGGCGATCTGCTACGGCATGCAGACGATGTGCGCCCAGCTCGGCGGCCGCGTGACGCTGAGCGACCACCAGGAATTCGGCCGGGCGGCGATCGACCTCATCGACGACAGCCCGCTCTTCGCCGGCATCGGCGGCAAGGGCGACCGCGCGCCGGTGTGGATGAGCCACGGCGACCGGGTCGACGCCATCCCCGCCGGCTTTCGCGCCGTCGCCGCGACCGACAGCGCGCCCTACGCGGCGATCGCCGACGACGACCGGCGCTTTTACGGCTGTCTGTTCCATCCTGAAGTGGTGCATACGCGGGATGGCGGCACGCTGCTGAAAAACTTCACCCACCGCATCTGCGGCTGCGACGGCGACTGGACCATGGCGGCGTTCCGCCAGCACGCCGTTGCGCGCATCCGCGCGCAGGTGAAGGGCGGCCGCGTCGTGTGCGGCCTGTCCGGCGGGGTCGACAGCGCCGTCGCCGCGGCGCTGATCCACGAGGCGATCGGCGAGCGGCTGACCTGCATCTTTGTCGATACCGGCCTGCTGCGCGCCGGCGAGGCTGAGGAGGTCGTGCGCCTGTTCCGCGGCCACTACAACATCCCGCTGATCCACCGGGATGCGGGCGACCTGTTCCTCGGCAAGCTCGCCGGCGTCACCGACCCCGAGCAGAAGCGCAAGATCATCGGCGCCACTTTTATCGATGTGTTCGACGCCGAGGCGCAGCGGATCGGCGGCGTCGATTTCCTCGCCCAGGGCACGCTCTATCCCGACGTCATCGAGTCGGTGAGCGCACCGACCTTTCTCCAAGGGGGCGGCCCCGGCGTCACGATCAAGTCGCACCACAATGTCGGCGGGCTGCCGGCGCGCATGAAGCTGGCGCTGGTCGAGCCGTTGCGCGAATTGTTCAAGGACGAGGTCCGCGAGCTCGGCCGCGAACTGGGCCTGCCCGAGCATTTTGTCGAGCGCCACCCGTTCCCCGGCCCCGGGCTGGCGATCCGCATCCCCGGCGAGGTGACCCGCGAGCGGGTGCAGATCCTCCAGCGCGCCGACGCGATCTTTCTCGACGAAATCCGCAAGGCCGGCCTCTACAACGAGATCTGGCAGGCCTTCGCGGTGCTGCTGCCGGTGAAGACCGTCGGCGTCATGGGCGACGCGCGCTCGTACGACAATGTCTGCGCGCTGCGCGCCGTCACCTCGACCGACGGCATGACCGCCGACTACTACCCCTTCCCGCACGAGGTGCTCGGCCATACCGCCACCCGCATCATCAACGAAGTCCGCGGCATCAACCGCATCGTCTACGACGTGACCTCAAAACCACCCGGCACAATCGAGTGGGAGTGAGGGGTAATTTCCTTGAAATATTGTCTATGTAATTCAAATAGTTATGCGGTTATGAAACGACGGCCAATACATCATCGATTACCTCGCGAATTCTGATAACTCATTGAAAAATCGAGAAGACCAGTAAAGCGCCGAGTAGTTTCCGACCTCGGTAGCCAAATAGGCTGACGGTATTTCTGACGGTCTTTTTTGAAATGCGCACCAGCCAAAACCATAAGACCGTCAGATTGAGCGCATAGCGCTGACGGTCTTTTACGCAGAGCGGGTTGTTCTAAAAAATGCGTTGGGAGGGGTAATTTATAGCCTATACGGAGCGTTTTTCACGACCGGAAGGAGGGCATCAGGTCACCTGACCGATGGTTTGATGCTTTTGGTGGCCCCTGGATCGAGAGGGTCACGACCGAATGCCGAGAGAGACTCGCGCCGCTGTTTCAGTTCACGGTAGGCGAGAGAGCGTTTTTGGACGGTGTGCTTGATCGAGGCGAGATCGATGCGTCCCCTATGGGCGTTTCGGAACCCGTGCGCGTCGCGATAGAAGCCTGTCCGGCGTTGCGATGGAAGGCGCAGAACGTCAAGGCATGGAAATCCGACGACAATTCGCTGGCGCCACGCGCGAGACGAGGACGGCGCGGACCCGGAGAGCCTACTCCATGAAGACTTGGCTGAGCGGAGATGTGTCGAAACGACTGGCGCTAGGCGATCGCGCAGAGACTGCGCACGAACTTGAGGTCGAGATCGAGCAGATTCGAGCCCGTTTAGCCGCAAATGAGGCGGAGCGGAAAGAGCTTGAGGCGGTGCTGAGGGAACTCGTGGGCCGGCGCTCGGCGGCTGCAAATTATTCACCACTCGCCATTGCAGGTGCGCCCGGGGTCACGGCAGCGTCAGCCACCGCGGAAAAGATCGCGCTGTTTCGGCGCCTATTCGCAGGCCGTGCGGACGTATTCCCTGTCAGGTGGGAAAATCGGAAGATCGCCAAGTCCGGCTATGCGCCCGCGTGCGCCAACGAGTGGGTGAAAGGGATATGCGGTAAGCCCCAGGTCAAATGCGGGGAATGCCCTCATCAAGCCTTCATCCCGGTCGCCGACGACATCATCGAAAAGCACCTGCGCGGCGGCGAGGGCGCACGCGGTTCTGGCGGCGATTTCGTGGCGGGAGTTTATCCGCTGCTTCCTGACGAGACCTGCTGGTTTCTGGCCGCCGATTTTGACGAGGAGAGCTGGGCGGCTGACGCCTTGGCCGTGCTGGAGACTTGCCAGGCCAAGGGCGTTCCTGCGGCCCTTGAGCGGTCTCGATCTGGCAATGGCGGTCATGTGTGGATGTTCTTCTCCGAGCCGGTTTCGGCGCGCACCGCTCGACAACTTGGCGCGGCCATGCTGACGGAAACGATGGAGCGTCGTCCGGAAATAGGTTTCGCCTCATACGATCGCTTTTTTCCTAGCCAGGACACCATGCCGGTCGGCGGCTTCGGCAATCTGATCGCTTTGCCTTTGCAGCGCCGCGCGCGCGAGCTTGGAAACAGTGTCTTTATCGACCAAGATCTTCGTCCATACGACGACCAATGGGCGTTTCTGGCCGCGAGGCCACGGCTATCGGCCAAGGCCGCCGCAGAAATCGTCGACGATGCCGAGACGCGTGGCCGTATTCTGGGCGTCCGCATGCCCGTCGAAGATGAGGATGCGGACGAGCCCTGGCGCATGACGCCATCTCGGCGCCCCAAAGCGGGGCCGGTCGGCAGTCCCCTGTCGGGCAAGATCACGATAGTGGTCGCGGACCAACTTTACATAGACCGGACCGATTTACCGCCGGCAATGACGACGCGGCTCATACGCCTGGCGGCCTTCCAAAACCCTGAGTTCTATCGTGCGCAGTCCATGCGTTTCCCAACCTTCGGCAAGCCTCGGATTGTCTCCTGCGCCGAACTTCATCGGCGTCATGTGGCGCTGCCCCGCGGATGCCTCGACGAAGCTATTGAGCTGATCCGAGGCGAGGGCGCCGAGGTTGAGTTGAATGATCTGAGTGTAATCGGCGATCCGCTTGCGAGCCGAGTACGGTTTCAGGGGACGCTGCAGGAGTCGCAGGTCAAGGCGTTCGAGGCTCTTCTTCCGTATGAGCATGGCGTGCTCGCGGCGACGACCGCCTTCGGCAAGACGGTGGTGGCCGCAGCCCTGATTGCGCAACGCGGGCGCAATGCGCTCGTTCTTGTCCATCGCCGAGAGTTGCTAACCCAGTGGGTAGAGCGGTTAAGGACATTCCTCGATATCGATCCGAAGGACATCGGCGTTATCGGCGGCGGACGCCGCAAGCCGACTGGTATCATTGATGTCGCATTGATCCAGAGCCTCGTGCGTCGAGGTGAAGTATCCGACATGGTAGCGAACTACGGTCATCTGGTTGTCGATGAGTGCCATCATCTTTCGGCAGCGAGTTTTGAGCTTGTGGCCCGCCGGGCGAAAGCGCGCTATGTCCTCGGACTGTCCGCGACCGTGGCCCGCAAAGATGGTCACCATCCAATTATCTTCATGCAATGTGGCCCTGTTCGGCATCGCGTTGATGCGCGTGCCCAGGCGGCGGGGCGGGGAATTGTTCACCGCGCCAGGACTCGATCGACGCAGTTTCAACTGCCACTGCCTTTGGCGGGGTCTGACCGTCCTTCCATGCCGGCAATTTATGCAGCCATCGCACAGGACGAGTCGCGTAACGACCTGATCTTCGACGATGTGCTGAAGGCGCTGGAGGCGAAGCGCTCACCGATCGTGCTCACCGAACGCCGGGATCATCTCGAATACCTACAAGGCCGCTTTTCGCGCTTCGTTCGAAACCTGGTTGTCCTGCGAGGTGGAATGTCGGCGGCCGAGCGTAAGATGTCAGATGCCGCATTGCGGGTGGCGGACGATCAGGAGCGGCTCATCCTCGCGACAGGGCGTTACATCGGCGAGGGCTTCGATGACCCAAGATTGGATGCGCTGTTCTTGACGATGCCCATTTCGTGGAAGGGCACGTTGGCCCAATATGTCGGTCGGCTTCACCGGCAGCATGCAGGTAAAACAGAGGTTCTCGTCGTCGACTATGTCGATGACTTCGTGCCAATTCTTGCGCGGATGGCGGCAAAGCGGCGATCTGGATATCGGGCGCTCGGCTATGCGGTTGAGTGATCCGCCGCCCGGCAGCGGGAGGCTGCTGTGGCGGCATCGGCATTTGCGTCCTTCGCGCTACCAAAACGCCGTTTTATGTAGCACGAAGATTACAATTTTCCGGGGTCCTACGAGCCTTCCTTTGCCTCCCACTTATCCGCCCAACCCCTGCAACCATGACGGGGCTCCGATGATATAATTCCTCGAGTTCTTCGGCCCGCAATCCGAGGAAAAGTATCGTGGCAACAACGAAGCCGGTAGGCCAGTCCCAGCGTAGTTGATCCAGAACGGTCGCTGCTCAGCGACGGATGTCCAGTTCCGTTCCGGTTCGCAGACGTTCCATATAAGCTCGATAGGCAAAACTGCGGTCGCGTTTCTTCCCAGTCGTCTCCACGAGGATACCGATCTCGGCCAGCACTTCGATCGCGCGGGTTGCTGTCGGCTTGCTCGTGTCGAGCAGCTTCATCGCGGATGCGACCGTCACAATCGGATGACGTGGAAGTCGCTCGAACAATCGGAGAGCTGAAACAGACGCCGATTCGATGCCGAGCAGCCGCGTGCGATCCGCGCTGACGAGATTGAACAATTCGCGTGCTGAAGCGACGGCTTCATCGGCGATCGTGGCAACGCCATCGAGGAAGAAATCGATCCAGCCTTCCCAGTCGCCTTCCAGCCGCACGAGATTGAGGCGCCGGTAGTACTCTTCGCGGTGACGCTTGAAGAAGAGGCTGAGATAGAGGAGCGGCGCCTTCAACAATCCCCAGTGCTCCAGCAGGAGGGCGATCATCAGCCGTCCGATCCGTCCATTGCCATCGAGATAGGGATGAATGGTTTCGAACTGCGCATGCAGGAGACCCGCCCGCACGAGTTTCGGCAGCCGGTCGTCGGCATGGATGTATTTCTCGAAGGAGCTGAGAAGCTGCGGGAGTTTCTCAGAGGGCGGCGGGACATAAACCGCGTTCCCTGGCCGGCTTCCGCCGATCCAATTTTGGCTCCGGCGGATTTCTCCGGGTTGCTTGCTGCCGCCGCGCACGCCACGCATCAACCGCTTGTGTGCTTCGTTCAAGAGCCGCAGGGAAAGCGGCAGACCGCGCTTCGACGCGAGCTGACCACGCGCGTAGGCAAGCGCATCGAGGTAGTTTGTCACTTCCTCGACATCGGCGTTGGGTTGGGGCTGGTCCTCGGCTTCGAAAGCGAGAAGGTCGACGAGCGATGCCTGGGTGCCCTCGATCTGCGACGAAATCACCGCCTCCTTGCGCACGAAAGCGTAGATGAACCAGTCCAGCGAAGGCACCATCTCGCCTGCTAGATCGAGCCGGACAAGCGCCTGCTCGGCTTGCCCAATGCGACGTTCGAGCTTGGCGTCGATGACGAGCACCGGCCGCCCAGGCGGCAGATCGAGGGGAACGAAAGCGTCGACTTTCTCGCCGCCGACGGTCACGCTCTCGTATCGGCCTGTTGTGCGCTTTGGCATGTCTTGGGAGCCCGCCCTAGGGATGACGTCGTTTCAACGGCCGCACGCAAGGAACGCTCATGTTCCCTCCCGGTCTCACTAAGAACGCACTCTTTACTAGCGGAAGCCGTTAGTCAAGAGATCATTCTTAGGGTTTACGTAGGCCTGTCAAAAAATTCGAGCTTGGGAATCGACCGTGAGCCGATCGAATTGTTGCAACGTCGATGGGTGCTGCGGGCCGGACTCGAAACCGGCTAATGGATGGGCTTAGCGCACCGAGCGCCGCGGCTAGTGTCCTTATTGAATCAATCGCCGTCGATCACCCTCAATGGTCCGGGTTCGTGTGTGATTATAGGAGAGCGCAAACATGGCCAGCGCGAACGCCTTGTGCTACAGATGCTGACGGTCTTTTTTCATCCTCGTGAAGAATGCGCTCCGCGATCGACGACGCGAAAGATTGACCGATCGTAGTCGATAGTCCTCGAAACCGCGCTGAATCCGAATCGCGCGATTTTCTCTTTGAAATCAAGAGCAGAAAATTTTGACGGCTTGACGGTCGGGTTTTGACCGTCAGCGGAAAAAATTTGCGCTGATAAATCAGTGCGTTACGATGCATTGAGAGGATCGAGTGGGAATGAGGGGCGTAGAAGCGGACGGGTATCGGATACTAGGTTCTGTGGACTCTAGGGATTCCCTTTTTCGCCGCATCGTGATTCAAGACTGCTTTTGGGGAGGCGGTTTTGGGGGCGATGGATCGACTGGTGTTGAGCGACGCGGCTTGGGCTCGGATGTCGGGTCTGATCATCGGTCGTCCTGATCAGAAGGGCTCGACCGGGCGCGACAACCGGATGT
>DASZOZ010000048.1:0-6491 GCA_035550515.1 Allostellaceae bacterium | reverse complement strand
GAGGTCGGTCGCGGTCGCCCCTTCGGGCAATTTGCCGGTCAGCTTCATGCCGACCACTTCGGGGATCAGCATCGAGATCGGCTGGCCGAGCATCGCCGCCTCCGCCTCGATGCCGCCGACGCCCCAGCCGAGCACGCTGAGACCGTTGACCATGGTCGTGTGGCTGTCGGTGCCGACCAGCGTGTCGGGATAGGCGATCGTCTTGCCGGCCTCGTCGGTCGTCCACACCACCTGGGACAGGTATTCGAGGTTGACCTGGTGGCAGATCCCGGTGCCCGGCGGCACCAGACGGAAATTCTCGAACGCCTGCTGGCCCCATGACAGGAAACGATAGCGCTCGCCGTTGCGCTCGAACTCGATCTTGACGTTCTCGTCGAACGCCTGCGGGCTGGCGAAGCGGTCGATCTGCACCGAATGGTCGATGACCAGGTCGACCGGCGACAGCGGGTTGATCTTCTTCGGGTCGCCGCCGAGGTCGACCATCGCCTGGCGCATCGCCGCAAGGTCGACCACCGCCGGCACGCCGGTCAGGTCCTGCATCAGCACGCGCGCCGGGCGGAAGGCGATCTCGCGGTCGGAGGTGCGGTTCTGCAGCCAGGCGCCGAGCGCCTTGATGTCGTCGACCGTGACGGTGCGTCCGTTCTCCAGCCGCACCAGGTTTTCGAGCAGCACCTTCAACGAAAACGGCAGGCGCGCGATGTCGCCCAGCCCGGCCGCCTGCGCCGCCGCGTCGAGGCTGAAGTAATCGTAGCTCTTGCCGTCGACGGTCAGGCTGCGGCGGGTCTTGAGGGTGTCGTTACCGGTGACGCTCACGGGCGGGTCTCCTCTGGATTGCGGCGGGCATCCGTTTCGTCTCGTCATGGCCGGGCTTGACCCGGCCATCCGCACAGACCCCCGGGCCGAGCCCGGGGGTGACGAGAGCAGGAAACGGCACCCGCATCAAATACGTAGTCGCTACGATAAACTTCTCGGCCACCCGATCAAGGCCGCACGGCGGCGCAGATCGCGACCGGGTAGGCATAGTGGATCACCTCGCCGTCGAGCCGCACCGGGACGCCGAGACTGTCGTCCGACGCGGCGGCGCGGAACATCGCGATGATCTTCGCTTCGTCGCCGGGGTTCGGATAGGAGCGGGCCAGCAGATTGCTGGCCACGTCGCGGATTTCGCTAAACGAAACGCGCGGCTCGCCGAGCCCGGCGGCGACGAACAGGCGCTTCAGCTCCGACAGCGGCAGCGCCCGCGTGTGCGACGGGTCGCGCAGCAATTCGAGCCGGTTGAACGCCGCCGCCTTGGCCGGGTCTTCCGATGGGCAGCTGTCGGCGACGACGATGCGTCCGGCCGGCGCGCAGACCCGCACCATCTCCTTCAGCACCGCCCCGGCATCGACGAAATGGTGAAACGAGAAGCGCGTCGCGACGATCGTGAAGCTGGCATCGGCATAGGGCAGTGTCGTCACGTCGCCCCGTTCCCAGCTGGTGTTCGCGAGGCCCTGCTCGGCCGCCGCCCGGCGCGCGGTGTCCAGCATCGCCGGCGTTACGTCGATCCCCGTCGCGTGCCGCACATGCGGCGCGAAGGCGCGCGCCACCAGTCCGCCGCCGCACGCGACGTCGAGCACGGTGTCCGCCGGGCCGGGAGCGGCGGCGTCGACGATCAGCTTCAGCGCGTCGGCATTGGCGATCGGCGCGGCGGCATTGAACACCGTCGCCTGCCGGGTGAACTGGTCGAGGATCAGCTCCTGATGGGCGGTCTCGGTCATGGCTCGCTCTCCAACCGGGCACGGCCGAACGGGGTCAGCACGACCTCGCCGTCGCGGCTCAGCGCCACCATATTGTCGGCGAGCGCATCTTCCCAGGCGCAATTGAGCGGGCAGGTGCTGCGCCTCGCCGCACGCACCTCGGCGAGACGCCGCGGCCGTGCTGCGATCCATCGCAGAAACTGCTCTATCAGCAACTTGGCTTCGGTCGCCATGGGGCACCTCCTCGCGGGATGGATGTTGGGGCGAGGGCGGTGTCATGTCCAATATATGCATGACGCTTTTGTGATATGATTTTCGTATGGAATTGCGCCACCTCCGCTATTTCGTGGCGGTCGCCGAGGAAGGGCATGTGACCCGCGCGGCGGAGCGGCTCGGCATCCGGCAGCCGCCTTTGTCGCAGCAGATCCAGGCGCTCGAACGCGAACTGGAGGCCCAGCTGTTCCGCCGCAAGCCGCGCGGCGTCGAGCTGACGCCGGCCGGGCTGGCGTTGCTCGACGCGGCGCGGGCGATCCTGGCCCGCGCCGACGAGGCGGTCGCCGCCGCCCGGCGCGCTGCGCGCGGCGAGGCGGGGCGGATCGGCATCGGCTTTACCAGCTCGGCCTCGTTCCACCCGTTTGTGCCGCGCGCGATCCGGGCCTTCCGCGAGACCCATCCGCTGGTCGCGCTGGCCCTCGAAGAAAGCGGCACCACCGAACTAGTCGACGCGCTGCGCTCGCAATCTCTCGACGTCGCGTTTGTCCGCTCGCCGGTGGGCGAAAGCGCCGACCTTTTTGTCCGGCCGCTGCTCGAGGAAGCGATGGTCGCGGCGCTGCCGAGCGGCCACCCGCTGTCCGCCGGGCCGGGCGCGCTGCCGCTCGCCGCGCTGGCCGGCGAGACCTTCATCCTCTATCGCCGGCCGGTCGGACCGGGGCTGCACGACGCGATCATCGCCGCCTGCGACCGCGCCGGGTTCAGCCCGACGCTCGGCCAGCAGACGCCGCGCATGCTGTCGACGCTGAGCCTAGTCGCGGCGGGGCTCGGCGTCACGGTGGTGCCGGCGTCGATGAGCCGGCTCGAAGCCGAAGGGGTCGCGTACCGGCCGCTCGACGCATCGGCAGCGTTGACCGCGCCGCTCAACCTGGCTTACCGACGCAGCGAAACCTCGGCTGCGGTGCGGCGGTTTGCGGCGCTGGTCCAGCACAGCGCGGCGGCGTCGCTTTTCCCTGCTGCCCTTGGCGAAAATCGCTAAAACCGCAAGTAGCAGAAGACAAAACCAACGGTAAGGTTTTAGGATTGAATTTGCTGCGTTTTTTAGCGCACAAACTGGCGAATTGCGCCTTGACCCGATGCCCGTCTGCGGGCAAGCTTAACGGCGCAGGCTCGCACGCCTGCCAACAAGAAGGAAGGCCTATGAGCAGGCTATTTCTCGTCTACCTGGCACCCCGATACGCTGCTCTGGTGGTGGGGCTAGCACTCGCCGTTGCAACGCATCATTAAGGTTCCAGCGACCCCCGAGAGGAGTCCAAGGACGCCTTCCTCTCGCGGCACTCCAGGAGGGCATCGGAAGGTGCCCTCCTTTTTTTATGCTTTCTAGGTCGAAAGCGAATCAGAATCAACTCATTTCCGACTCGATTACATTATCTATGCAAAGCGCTCACCTTCCCAAACTACATCTAGCAGTTTTGGCAATTTCACGGATGCGAATCGGAAACGATTCGCATCCGTAGCACTTTTGCGATAAAAATGAGTCGGAACTGCATTTCACCGGCTCCAGATGGCGGAAGATTTCGACGACGAAGGCAGTACGGAACGGCGGACGTGCACGCTCGCGTCAATTAGCATTCGGCGGCTTGAACGCTTGGCCAAACTGGGTACTCATGGCACTAGCGTCTCCAAAGTCATGTCCAACCTCATTGAGACCGGCATCAGAGATGCGATCGAAAAAGGGTATATCTCGATAAACGAGATGTAGACGGACAGCCGGCTTCAGCCCATATCATCCCATGGTCAGACGGTCGGATGGCCGCTCTTCCCAGCGATGGGAAGGGAGGAAAGTCCGGGCTCCACGGAAGCACGGTGCCGGTTAACGGCCGGCGGGGGCGACCCCAGGGACAGTGCCACAGAAAACACACCGCCGAGCCCGCCGGTCTCCTTTGGGAAACCATGGGCGGCAAGGGTGAAATGGTGCGGTAAGAGCGCACCGCCTCGCCGGCAACGGCGAGGGCAGGGAAAACCCCACCGGGAGCAAGACCAAGTAGGAGCGGCAGGCACGGCGTGAGCCGTGCCGGGCGGGCTTTCGCGCCGCCGCTCGGGTCGGTCGCGCGAGGCGTTCGGCGACGAACGTCCCAGATGAATGGCCATCCCCATCCGGCAGGATGGGACAGAACCCGGCTTACAGACCGTCTGGCTTTTCAACCGCAAGTGAACAAATAGAGAACTGACGACTGGCCAATAGTGCCTTAGTTGTCCTCTGAACTATATGCTGTGTCGGCAACGTCGATTCCAAACGAACATTTTGAATCAGTTGATGGCGTCGGTTTTTATTGCAATATCGACTTGACGGCCCAGGTTTTCCCATGCTATCCCATATTCACCCAAGACGAGCATCGGCGTTGGGGGGAACTCGCCGATGCAACCGGGCCAACCCCTTGCCGGACGTGCTTGGGCGAGCGTTGGGGGAAGTGAGTGGAACTGTTTCTGTCCACTTTCGTGAACAAGGTCGACCGCAAGGGGCGTGTTTCTGTGCCGGCGACCTTTCGCTCCACCCTCGCGACGCACCGCCACCCCAACCAGGTGGTGCTGATGCCCTCCTTCAAATACGAAGCCATCGACGGCACCGGCAGCGACCATTTGACCCAAATGATGGAGGGCCTGAACACGCTCGATCAATATTCGGACAGAAGAGACGATCTTGCCTTGGTATTCGCCGAGTCGCGCGCGCTGCAGATCGACGGCGAAGGACGAATCGTCTTGCCCGACGATTTGAAGAGCCACGCCTCGATCGAGGACGAGGTGGCGTTTGTCGGGCTCGGCACGATGTTCCAGCTGTGGGAACCGGGCCGCTTCAACAAGCACCGGGCCGAAGCGCGTGAGCGCTCGCGCCGCAGCGGCGCCACGCTGCCGACCGCCGGCGTCCGGTAATCCGCCGTGGCCCTCGCCGCACCACCCCACATCCCCGTGCTGCTCGACGCGGTGCTGGCCGCGCTCGCGCCGCGCGACGATGCGACCTATGTCGACGCGACCTTTGGTGCGGGCGGTTACAGCGAGGCCCTTCTCGGTGCGGCGCGCTGCCGGGTTTTCGGCATCGACCGCGACCCCGATGCGGTGGCGCGCGGCCAGGCGCTGGTCGCCAGACATGGCGGCCGGCTGACGCTGATCGCCGGGCCGTTCGGCGACATGGCGCGGCTGATCGGGCCGTTCGCGCCGGGGCCGATCGCCGGCATCGCCTTTGATCTGGGGGTCTCGTCGATGCAGCTCGACGAGCCCGGGCGCGGCTTCTCGTTCCGTCAGGACGGCCCACTCGACATGCGCATGAGCCGGGACGGCGAAAGCGCCGCCGACCTGCTCGCCCGCCTGACTGAGCGCGAGTTGGCCGATCTGATCCGCCGGCTCGGCGAGGAGCGGTTTGCCGGCCGCGTCGCCCGCGCCGTCGTTGCCGCCGGGCACCGCCGAAAGCTGACGACCACCGGGGAGCTGGCCGAGATCGTACGGGCGGCCATTCCCCAGCGGGAGCCCGGGCTCGACCCGGCGACGCGGACCTTTCAGGCGCTGCGCATCGCGGTCAACGACGAGCTCGGCGAGCTCGATCGCGGTCTCGCCGCCGCCGAGCGGCTGCTGATGCCCGGCGGGCGGCTCGCGGTCGTCTCGTTCCATTCGCTCGAGGACGCGCGGGTCAAGACCTTTCTGCGCCGGCGCAGCGAGGAGGCGCGCGGTTCGCGCCACCTGCCGCCGCCGCCCGGCCGCCCCGCGCCGAGCTTCCTGGTCCGGGCCCGCCGGCCGGTACGGCCGAGCGCCGCCGAGATCGCGCGCAACCCGCGTGCCCGTTCGGCGCGATTGCGCTGGGCGGAGCGCACCGCGGCGCCGGCTTTTGCGGAGGCGACGGCATGAGCCGGCTCGGCGGCGCCTTCTGGTTCATCCTCGTGATCGCTTCGGGGATGACCAATTTTCTCGTCAAGCAGACCGTGCAGGGCCTCGACGAGCAGCTCACGGCCGTCAAGAAGAAGACGATCGCCGAGCAGAAGGCGATCCACGAACTGACCGCCGACTGGACCTTCCTCAACCAGCCCGAACTGCTCGCCAACCTCAACACCCGTTACATGCACCTGGTGCCGGTCGCGCCGAGGCAGATCGTCGCCAGCGTCGATGCGATCCCGCTGCGCCCCGCGCCGCCGCCACCGCCGCCCGAACCCGCGCCGCTGCTTGCCGCGGCACCGCCGGCCGCGATCGCGCCAGCGCCGGCAGCGTTTACGCCTCCGCCGCCCCCGCCGGCGATCCCGGCCTCCGCGCCGGTCATACCCGTCTCCGCAACGATGCCGGCGCCTGTCCACGCCGTGGCGGCGCCGCACCCGCCGCCGCCGGTCCACATCGCGGCCGCACCGCGGCCCTCGGCGCCGCGGCCGGCCAAGCCCGCCTCGCTCGATGCGCTGTTCGCGCAAGTCACCGGGGATCGCTGATGCTTTCGGCGCAGCGCATCGACGACAACCCGTGCCGGCCGCGGCACTTCAAGCCGCCGCCCTGCGCGCCGGTGGTCGCCGA
>DASZOZ010000047.1:0-94706 GCA_035550515.1 Allostellaceae bacterium | reverse complement strand
GGGCGCCGCCGACCGGCGGGCCGCCGGCGCGGCGGCGACGGGGGGCGGCGGCAGCGGGTCGAAGCGCGGCGCAGGCACCGGCTGGCGCGGCGCGGTCGCATCGCCAAGCCGGCGCCCGAGGCGCCCGACCAGGCTTTGCGGCCGCTCGGGCTGCACCGCGGGCGGCGCGGCAGCCGCCGGCGGCGGCAAATCACGGACCCGCGCCCGGATCGGCGGCGGTGGCTGGGGCGATGGGGGCTGGGGCGGCAGCGGTTGGGGCGACAGCGGCTGGAGTGACCGGGGCTGGGGCAGCTCGGGGATCGGCTGTTCCGGAGGAGGCGGCTCGGGAATCGCCAATTCGGGGATTGCCAGTTTGGGCGCCGGCAGTTCGGGCGTCGGCCGCTCGGGGATCGCCAGTTCAGGAATCGCCGGTTCGGGCGGTAGTTCGGGGATCGCCGGTCCAGGTGTCGCCGGTTCGGGCGTCGCCAATTCAGGAATCGCCGGTTTGGGGGCCGGTTCCTCGGGGACCGGCCGCTCTTGCGCCGCCCGTCCCGCCACCGCCAGCGCTTGGCGGGCGGCGGCGTCCGACGCCGGCGGCACGATCCCAGCCGGCTTGGCCGCCGCGGAAGACGGCGCGGAGTCGGGCGGCAGGAAATCCTCGACCGGCGGCACATTGGTGACCGGCTCGGCAAAGCCCAGCAATTGCGGGCTCGAGGCGCGGCCGCGCGGCCGCGGTACCGGCCGCGGCGAAGGCAGCGGCATGGCGGGCCGCGGCGCCGGGCTCCCGATCTCGGCCGCGACCGCGGCGGAGGGCTCCTGGCCGATGCGGCGAAAGACCGACGACAGCGCGGTCGGCGATCGCCTCTCGTCCATGGTGGTGAGGTTCGGCGGGGGAGCAGCCACGGCGACAAACGACAAAAAGCAGGGGTCGGCCATCATAGCCAAAGGACCCGGCGATGCCAGGAGCGATTCGCCCCCCGCCACGAACCCTTTCCGTGACCATAAGAAATGCGCAGAATGCGGCGCGTGGGAGGAGCGCGGCGATGCCCGGCGCGGACTATCTGCTGGCGATCGACCAGGGAACGACGAGCACCCGCGCCATCCTGTTCGCCGCGGACGGCGCGGTGCGCCACGTCGCACGGCGCGATCTGCGGCAGATCTACCCGCAGCCCGGCTGGGTCGAGCACGACCCGGAGGAAATCTGGCAAGCCG
The DNA here is from genome assembly GCA_035550515.1 of Allostellaceae bacterium. Lineage (GTDB taxonomy): Bacteria > Pseudomonadota > Alphaproteobacteria > ATCC43930 > CGMCC-115725 > DATARH01. The sequence goes on along the minus strand of DASZOZ010000047.1, from coordinate 93,515 downwards.
TCGTCGCCACCTGCCGCGAGGCGATGGCGGCCGCCGACCGGCCGGTGGCCGCCATCGGCATCACCAATCAGCGCGAGACGACCGTGCTGTGGGACCGCAGCGACGGGCGGCCGGTGCACAACGCCATCGTCTGGCAGGATCGGCGGACCGCGGCGATCTGCGAGCGCTGGCGGGCCGAAGGATTCGCGGCGCCGGTGGCCGCGCAGACCGGTCTGGTGATCGACCCGTATTTCTCGGCGTCAAAAATCCGCTGGCTTCTCGACAGCGTCGGCGGGCTCGAGCAGCGCGCCGCGGCGGGCGACATCGCCTTCGGCACGGTCGACAGCTTCCTGCTGTGGCGGCTGACCGGCGGCCGGCATCGGACCGACGTCACCAATGCGTCGCGCACGATGCTGTACGACCTGCACCGTCTCGACTGGGACGCGGCGCTGCTCGACGGGTTCGGCATTGCTGCCGCGATGCTGCCGGAGGTGCGCGACACCGGCGCCGATTACGGCAGCACCCTCCCCGCGCTGTTCGGCGACGCGATCCCGATCGCCGGGGTCGCCGGCGACCAGCAGGCGGCGCTGATCGGGCAAGCCTGCTTCCATCCCGGCATGGTCAAATCGACCTACGGCACCGGCGCCTTCGCGCTGGTGCATACCGGCGCGGCCCCGGCGGCCTCCTCGCATCGGTTGCTGACGACGATCGCCTATCGGCTCGGCGGTGCGACGGCCTATGCGCTCGAAGGCAGCATCTTTGTCGCCGGCGCGGCGGTGCAATGGCTGCGCGACCGGCTCGGCGTCATCAAGACGGCGCGGGAAACGCAGGAGCTTGCCGCGCTCGCCGACCCGCGGCAGCGGGTCTACCTGGTGCCGGGGTTCGCCGGGCTCGGCGCGCCGTACTGGGCACCCGAGGCGCGCGGCGCGCTGCTCGGCCTCACCGCCGAATGCGGCATTGCCGAGCTGGCGCGCGCGACGCTGGAAGCGGTCGGTTACCAGACGCGCGACCTGACCGCGGCGATGAGCGCCGACAGCGGCCTTGCCATCGAAACGCTGCGCGTCGATGGCGGCATGGCGGCAAACGACTGGACGATGCAGTTTCTCGCCGACATCCTGCCGGCACGGGTCGAGCGGCCGGCGTCGATCGAGACCACCGCATGGGGCGCCGCCTATGTCGCCGGGCTGCAGCGGGGGCTGTGCCCGCCGCCCGCGGCGATGCCGGGGCGCTGGCAGGCGGCGCGGCGCTTCCAGCCGGAGATGCCCGAGGACGAGCGCGAGGCGCGCTATGCCGGCTGGCGCAAGGCGGTCGAGGCGGCGCTGCTCGCGGGCCGGGGATGAACCTGCTGCGGGGACGTCGCCGGCGTCGGCGTCCGGATCGGTTCAGCCCGGCTTCCCGTTGGGGGCGCCGAGCGGCTTTAAAGCGTTATCCGAACAAATCGAGTTGGCTTCAACGGATCGTCATGGCTGGCGATGAGGAAACAAATGGTCGAACTTGTGCGAATACTGTTCTAGCTGCTCGCCCGGCGCAGGCGGACACCTCTGCCGCCGCCGCTGCTGACCGCGCCTTCGTTGATGAACTCGACCCCGGCCGCTTCGAGCGCGCCCATCACCTTCATCAAAGTCTCGATAACCCCGCGAACGACGCCGTTGCTCGCTTCCATGCGCTGGACCGTCGGCAGCGAAACGCCGGACAGCTCCGCCAGCGTCTTCTGCTCCATGCCGACGAGCGCGCGAGCGGCCCGCATCTGCGCCGCGGTCAGCATGGCTGGGGCTCCCATTTGGAATAACGGCCGCTCATCGTTCAGCCATCATACTTTAGTTTCGGCTTATGTACGAGAAATCAAAATTGCGAGATTGCGCATGATCGCCATTACCGACGCGGTCACAACCGACCCAGCAGGCGCAGCAGGCCGTCGAGTATCGTGACCGGGTGCGGCGGGCATCCCGGCACATAGAGGTCGACACGCAGCAGCCCGTCGATCCCGTCCTCCACTTCGTCGTGGCCGTGAAAAATACCGCCCGAAATCGCGCACGCGCCGGCCGCGATCACCAGTTTCGGCTCGGCCACGGCTTCATAGGCCGTCAGCACCGCCGAACGCATGTTTTGAGTGACCGGGCCGGTGATCAGGATGCCGTCGGCATGGCGCGGCGACGCGACGAAGTCGATGCCAAAGCGGCTGGCGTCAAACACGACGTTTCCCAGCGCGTTGATTTCGGCCTCGCACCCGTTGCAGCCGCCGGCGCTGATCTGGCGCAAGCGCAGCGAGCGGCCCAGCAGGCGCCGCAAACCCCGGCTCAAGGCGTCGATGTGCGGCGCCTCCCGGCCGGCGATCCGCAGTTCGCTGCGCTCGGTCGCGGCGAGCTGCCAGTCGCGGCTGAACCGGATCGCATTCTCCGGGCATGCCGCGCCGCAGTCGCCGCAAAAGATGCACCGGCCGAGATCGATCCTCGGTCCCTCGGACGTGAGCTTGACGGCCTCCGCCGGACAGGCATCGCCGCACGCGGTGCAGCCGGCCGCGCATTTGTCGGCGTCGAGAACCGGGCGGCCGCGAAACAGCGGCGGCATATAGGGCTGCTCGGCCGGATAGGCGATGGTGCGGTGCCCTTGGCGGGCGCGCGCGATCAGGGTTTTGAACACGGTGCGCGCGCCTTACAGATCGTGCCCGCAATAGGACAGGTTGAAGCTCTTGTTGCAGAGCGGAAAATCGGAGATCGCCTGGCCGCGCAGCGCGATCGCCAGGCCGAACCAGTTGCGGAACGACGGGTCGACGACCTTGTAGCGCGCGAGGCGGCCCATCCCGTCGGTCAGCCCCAGATGGGCGATCTCGCCGCGCCAGCCTTCGACGAGCGACACGACAAGGCTGTCCGGCGCCAGCGGGCCGACCCGCGCTAGAGCCGGGCCGCCGCCGGGATCGGCAAGCAGGCGATCGAGAAAGACCAGCGAGTTCTCGATCTCGCGCCAGCGAACCGCCGCCCGGGCGAAGACGTCGCCGGTTTCCTCGGTGGCGATCGCCGGCCCGCGGCCGTCATAGGTCGCGGCGCAAAAGTCGCGCCGCGCGTCGCGATCGATGCCGCTGGCCCGCGCCGCCGGGCCGACCATGCCGAGATCGGCCGCGGCCTCCCGCGACAGCACGCCGGTGTTCTCGAAACGCGCCCGGACCGAGGACGATTTCCACAGGAGGCCGGTCGCGTTGCGCATGTCGCGCTCCGCTGCGATGAGCCGCCGTTGGATGTCGGCCAAGACGTCGCCGGCGCCGTCGATGCCGACCCCGCCGGGACGCACCAGACCCCGCCCCAGCCGGCTGCCGCACAGCAGCGCGGTCATGTTCAGCACGTCGCCGCGCAACCGGCCGCAATAGGCGGCGGCGGGAAGAAACCCCACATCCCCGGCCAGCGCGCCGAGATCGCCGATATGGTTAGCGATGCGCTCCAGCTCCAGGGCGATCACGCGCAGCGACTGGGCACGCGGCGAGCAAACCGTCCCGGCCAGTGCCTCGACGAGCTGGCAGTAAGCGGCAGCATGACCGACGCTGGTGTCGCCGGCCAGCGTCTCGACCAGGTGGATGCTCCGCTTGTGGGGGCTGCGGACAAGCGCGGCCTCCACGCCGCGATGCTGGAAGCCGAGCGCGATCTGCAGGTGGAGCACGCGCTCGCCGTGACAGTTGAAGCGGAAATGGCCGGGCTCGATCACGCCGGCATGCACCGGGCCGACCGCGACTTCGTGAATCTCGGCGCCGGCGGCATGAAAGAACGCGGTTTCATCGACCGGCGGTGACCCGAGCGGATAGCGGACGGGCTTGAGCCAGGGATGTCCCGCGGGGCGGACACCCCACTGCTCGAAAATCTCACGCTCGAAATAATGCGCACTCGGGCAAGCCGGCGTCAGCGACGGATAGCCGTCGCCGACGCGTGTCGTGACGAGGCCGATCCTCCCCGTCGCATCGTCGCCCAGCGCGGCGAGCAGCCTTGTCCCATCGGCCGTGCGGGTCAGTCCGCAGAACAGCAGCAGGCGGCGGCCCCGGGCGACGGACGCCAGGACAATCTCGCGGAACAGGTCGATCGCGACCGCCGGCACCTCGGCGGCTGCCACCGGTACGGCATTGCCGGTGTCGAGCAGCGAGGTCACAGGCGCGCCCCCGCCGCCTCGACCGCCCGGCCGATCGCCTCGCCAAGCCAGGACGGCATCCACAGCCCGAGAAACAACAGAAGCCCCATCACGCCGGCGACGAGCAGCAACGACGCGCCGGCGCCGCGCGTCGGCGGCATGACCGCGCCGGCATCGCCAAACGCCATGTCGATCAGATGGCGCAGCGCCGCGATAAAAACCACGGCTCCGGCCGCGACGAACAGCGCCAGGACCAGCCAGGCGCCGCCGTCGACCGCAGCGCGCAGCAGCTGATACTCGCTCATGAAGATCGCGAACGGCGCGGCGCCGATCAGCGCCAGCAGGCTGCCGAGCAGCCCCAGCCCCCAGACGCGGTCGGCGCGCAGCGCACCCGACAGCGTGCGCATGTCGTGCGTGCCGTAACGCTGGCCGAGCCGTCCGACCGCGAAGAACGCGAGCGACTTCGACAGGGAGTGGTTCAGCGTGTGGAACAGCGCGGCGAACGAACCCAGCGGCCCGAGACCAAAGCCGAGCGCGATGATCCCCAGATGTTCCACGCTGCTGTAGGCGAGCAGGCGCTTCGCGTCGCGCTGGAAGACGATGAACCCCGCCGCCACCAGGATCGACAACACCCCGAAAAAGACGAGCAGATGGTCGGCAAACCCGCTCCCCAGCGCATGCCGCACCAGCGGCACATAGCGCAAGATGCAGTAGAGCGCGGTGTTGAGCAGGAACCCCGAGAACATCGCCGAAACCGGTGCCGGCGCCTGGCTGTGCGCGTCCGGCAGCCAGGAATGGATCGGGGCGAGCCCCGCCTTGGTGCCGTACCCGACCAGCACGAAAACAAACGCGAAAGCCATCAGCGTCGGATCGAGCCGCACCTCGGGCGCGGCGAGCCGGGTCCACAAGAGCGCATCCGCGCCGAGGCCGCCGCGCACCGATGCGGCGGCGAAAATCGTGCCGATAAAGGCAAAGGCGATGCCCACCGAGCAGATCAGCAGGTATTTCCACATCGCCTCCAACGAGAGCCGGTTGGGATGGAGCGAAATGAGGAACGCCGTCAGCAGCGTCGTCGCCTCCATGCCGACCCACATGACCCCGAGATTGTTGGAGACGAGCACCAGCGCCATCGCGGCGAGCGAGCCGAGCCACAGCGCGCCGAAACGCCGCGCGGCGCCCGGCGCCAGGCCGTGCTCGCCGTCATCGGCGAAATAGACCCGCGCGAACAGCGAGCAGAGCAGAAAGACCAGCCCCAGCACGACCAGATGGAACGCCGAGAACGCGTCGACAAAGAACAGCTCGTTCGCCGCCGTCGCGCGGCCCTTCGCCAGCACCGCGATCCACAGCGCAGCGGCCAAACCAAGCTCGGCCGCCGAAACCGCGATCGTCATCCCCAGCACCTGGCGGGGCCGCGCGACAAGGCAGGCCAGCGCGCCCAGGGCGGCGACCAGGAGGATAGCGTCGATCGCGGATCCCGGCGCCACGGCTTCAGCCTCGCAATGTGTTGAGCCGGTCGGCGTCGGCCATGCCGAACTCGCGGCTGATGTGAAAAACCGCGATGCCCATGACAAAGACCGCAACAAAGGCGTCGAGCAGGATGCCGAGCTCGACGAGGAGCGGGGTTTCGACGACGGTGATCGCGCCGAAGACGAAGATGCCGTTCTCGATCACCAGGTAGCCGACGATCTGGATCAGCGCGTTGCGCCGGCTGACGATCAGGAACAGCCCGATCGCGACCAGGAAGATCGCCGCCTGCAGCATGACGAACGGGGCATGGCTTAGCGCCGGGTGCAGTTCGCGGGCGAGAGCGAGCGAGACGATCAGCGCGACGATCCCGAACAGGATCGACGCGACAAAGCCGACAAACGGCTCGACCTCGCGCTGGAAGCCGGCGCGGGCGCGCAGATGCAGCAGCACGGCGGGAAAGATCACGCCTTTGAGGCCGATATTGGCCGCCGCCAACAGCAGGACGCGCAGGGTCAGGCCGTCATCATGCGCGATCACCGGCACCAGGCTGAAGAGAATGCCCTGCACGGAGAGAAACCGGATGCAGGCGCCGATCCGGCTGGTGCCGAGCAGCGCGAAGCAGGTCAGCAGGCCGACCGCGTGAATGGCGGCGAGCAGCGCGGGCAGCGTGCTCATACCAGCAGCACCATGAAGGCGACGGCCGAAACGGTCGCGGCGCCGACGATGAATTGCGGCACCGTGACGAGCCGATAGCGTGCCATCGCCGACTCGATCATGCCGATCGCGACGGCGAGCCCCGCCATGCCGAGCAGGGCCACCCCGCCCGCCAGCCACGGACCGGCGCCCGGCACCGGCATGAGGCCGACGAGCAGCGCGCCGACAAGCCATAGCTTCAGCGCCGCGCCGTATTGGATAAAGCCCAGGTCGGGCCCGCCATGGTCGAGCACCATGACCTCGTGGATCATCGTCAGCTCGAGATGCGTGGTCGGGTCGTCGACCGGGATGCGGCTGTTCTCGACCAGCTCCAGCACCAGGAAGCTCATCCCGACCAGCGCCAGCGCGGCCCCGTCATGCGTCCAGCCGGCGGTGGTCATCGCGCCGTAGATCGAGCCGAGATCGGTGGCGCCGGTGATCCGCGCGAGCGTCGCCAGCGCGATCAGCAGCGCCGGCTCCGCGAGCGCCGCGAAATGCATCTCGCGGCTCGCCCCCATCCCTTCAAAGCTGGACCCGGTATCGAGCGCGGCGAGCACGGTCGCGAAGCGGCCGAGCGCAAAAAGGCCGACCAGAACGATCAGGTCGCCGGCGAACCCGACCGTCGCGCCGCCGCCGGGGAACGGCACGATCAGCAGCGCGACGAGGAGCGTTGCGAGGTTCAGCACCGGCCCGAGCCGCACCAGCGGCGTCGTGACCTCGCCATAGACCGCGCCGCGCCGCAGCAGCTTCCCGATATCGCGATAAGGCTGGACTAGCGGCGGCCCGCGCCGCCCGGCGACGCATGCCTTGACGCGGTTGATGAGGCCGACAAAAAGCGGCGCCAGCAGCAGCGCCGCGAGGGGGGCGAAAAGATGCGGCGGGTTCATCGCTCAGAGGCTCGCCCAGGCCAGGAGCGCAATCAGCGTCGCGGCGACGTAAAGGACGTAGACATGGATATGGCCGTGCTGGATGACGTTAAGGCGCGTGGCCAGCCGCCGGAACCAGCGGAAGGTCGGGGCAAACAGCAGGCGCAGGAACGGGTCGCCGCTGTCGGTCGCATAGGACGCCGCTGCCGGGAAATAGCCTTCCGGCGCGACGACGGCCTCGCGGTTGGCGATCAGCAGCCGGAACTGCGTCACCAGCGGCTGGGCGAAGGATGAGGCCGTGTATTGCATGCGCACGGTCGGACGGCGAAAGCCGCAGCCCCAGACCGGTGCGCGCCTGACCCCGGCCCGGGCCAGGCGCCATGCCCGTATCAGCCAAAGCAGCGCCGACAGCACGACCAGCGCCGAGAACAGCGCGGTCGCGACCGCGAGCGACCGGGAAGCGGCGTTCAGCGCCGCGCCGGTCTCGGCTGCCGGCAGCCCGCTCGCGGCGGCGACGACCTCCGCCAGCGCCGAGACGACGAGCGGACCCGCGAGCCCGATCGCGACGCACAGGGCCGCCGGCAATGCCATGGCGACCAGCATCGGCCGCGCCGACTCTCGCGCATGCGCGGCCTCGCCACTGCGCGGCGTGCCGAGGAACACGATGCCGAAGGCCTTGGCGAAGCACGCGGCGGCAAGACCGCCGATCAAGCCCATCGCGACCAGCGTGACAAGACCGGCCGCGGCGATGGCCGGCGCCGGCAGGACCAGTCCCGCGTACCCCGCATAAATCACCAGGAACTCGCTGATAAAGCCGTTGAGTGGCGGCAGACCCACGATGGCGGCCGAGCCGATCAGGAAGCTTGTCCCGGTCCACGGCATGCGCTTGAGCAAGCCACCCAGCTCCTCGAGCTCGACCGTATGAGCGGCGTGCTGCACCGAGCCGGCGCCGAGGAACAGCAGGCCCTTGAAGATCGAGTGGTTCACGACGTGCAGCAGCCCCGCCGCGAAACCGAGCGCGACCAGCGCCGGATGGCCGTAGGCGAGGCCCAGGACGCCGATCCCGATCCCGATCAGGATGATCCCGATATTCTCGACGCTGTGATATGCGAGCAGGCGCTTCAGGTCGTGCTGGGCCAGCGCGTAGAGCACGCCGAGCACACCGCTCGCCGCCCCTGCCGCCAGCAGGGTCCAGCCCCACCATTGCTGCGGCGCGCCCAACAGCGTCAGCATGCGCACGAGGCCGTAGATGCCGACCTTGATCATCGCCCCCGACATCAGCGCCGAGGCGTGGCTCGGCGCGGCCGGGTGCGCCTCGGGCAGCCAGACATGCGCCGGAACGATGCCGGCCTTCGCCCCGAACCCGATCAGCGCCAGCAGGAAGACCGCCGAGGACAGCGCCGGATTGCCGCGCAGCACCGCGCCGTAGCCGGCGAAGTCCGACGCGCCGGCGAGGCTGCCGAGCAGCACGAACATCACCAGCAGAAACGTGGTCCCAAGATGCGTCGCGGCGAGATAGATCCAGGCGGCATGCCGGGTGCTTTCCCGGCAATCGTCGAAGATGACGAGAAAGAACGGCGCAAGCGCCATGATCTCCCAGGCGAGCAGGAAGAGCAGGCCGTCGCGCGCCACCACCACCAGCGCCATCGCCGCGGTCAGCAGGTTCAGGTGCAGCCACGACAAGGCAGCGCCCGGGGCCGCGCCCGGCCCTCCGTGCGCGAGATAGCTGCGGCCGTAAAGTCCCGTCAGCGCCGAGAGGCCGAACACCGGCAGCAGGAAAAACGCGGACAGCTCGTCGATCTCGACATGCAGCCCGCCCCCCGGCATCGGCCAGCTCAACGACAACGCATCGGTATTGCCGGTCAGCAAGACGCCGGTCGCCGCCGCCAGTCCGAGCAGCGAGCCGACGATCGCGGACGCCTGTCCGAGGACATGCGCCAACGCGTCCCGCGCAACGCACGCCGCCGCCGCGACGCCACCGCACAAGAGAACGATCAGGGAAAGCAGCAGCGCGGTCACGGGCTCCGGTCGATCTGCTTGTCGAGGCCGGCTAAACCAGCGGCGCCCTTACGGCGGTACGCCGCAGCGCCCACGGGAACATTCCGGCGGCGACGAGAAATGGGCGCTTTTCCATCAGGACCCGGGACATCTCAATCAGAGTTACCGTCTTTATTCGCTATCATCAGCGACGAAATAAGACAACTCATTCTCTCCTATTGACAGATGATATTTTAAACATCAACGATGCATGGCTGACGCTCAAATTTAGACGCCGAGCGGTGGTTCGCGATGCTACAGCAGCGAATCCCCCCGGAGGAGCCGCGATCAGATGACGGAGCTCTATGGGCGCTATCATGGCCGGCTCCTCGCCCTGGCGCGAGCGGCGACCGATGGCGGTGCGTGGCGATCGAAGCTTCGCGAAATCCTCGCCGAATTTGACGACGATTGCCGCCAGCTCCCTCCCCTTGGCCGCTACGTGGCGCGCAACGAGCTCGCCGGCCAGATCGAGCGCGAGGCGCTGCAGTTCTCCGATCCCGACAAGCGCGCGGTGCTGACCCTGGCGCTCAAGCATCTGGACCAGCCGGAATGAGCGGATGGATTTCACGGAATTCAAGCGGTGCATCAACGCGATAACCGTATCCCCGGAGCTGCTCGGGGAGGCGATGATGATGATCGCGAACCTCCCCGCCGCCGATAAAGCCTCGTTCGACGCGCGCACCGCGCATGTGGTCGCGTTGGTCGAGCGACAAGGCTGGGGCGAGGCGTCGTGCCTTGTCGCGATGGCCGTCGCGGTCCGGCTGATGGCGCTCGATTCGGTGCTCGATGACCGCGTGGTCAAGGCGTGGCAACTCCCGTCAGCAGCAGGCTGCGGCGGCAGTTATGTGCACCGCGACGTGCTGCGCGCCGCGGCGGAAGAACCGGTCCTCGAAGGCCCCGACGGCGAGCCGGTATTCGCCATCGCCGCGTTCTGCACCCGCTTGGCGGCAACGGCCGCCCCGAAGGGACGAGCATAGCGAGCAGGCGGAGACGCGGCACGATGCCAACCGATGACGATTTCTTGCGTGAAATCAACGAGCTGGATATCGCGCCCACGCTCCTCGGCGAGGTGATGGTGCTGTGGGCGGCGCTGCCGGCCGCCGAGTGGAACGACCTCGACCGTCGACTCGAACGGGTGGTCGAGTTCATCGGGGAAAAGGCGACGGGCCAAGCCGGTCCGCTGATCGCCATGGCCCTGGCGCTGCGGTTGATGGCGCTCGACGCGATCGTGACCGACCCCGCGTTCCGGGGCTGGCGCGCGCCGGAGAAGACACCGGACGGCGTGAGCTACATTCACGGCGACTTGCTGCAGGTCGCCGCCGTGCAAACCTTGCTTTCAGGACCCGCCGGCAATCCCGTTTTCGATCGGGAAGCGTTTCGCGACCGGCTGATGAACCTGACCACGGTGCGGGGGCGCGCCTAGCCCTCGGGCCGTCACCTACGGCCCGCCGATCCTGCGTCCCTTTCCCACGGCCCAGGCGGCAGCGCTCGACCCGAGCGCCATCGTTGCGAAGGCGACGCTCCAGCCCGTCGGGCTGGTGCCGCCGCCAAAGGCGTCGAGCGCCAGGCCCGCCGCGACCGGGCCGATAAAGGCCGCGGTGTAGCCGACGGAAGCGAACATCGCGAGCGCGGCGCCGCGGCGCGCGGGATCGGCGGCGGCGACGGCGCCCGCGGCGAGCGCGCTCGCATCGGCGAGAGCGGCGATCTGCGCCAGGACCAGCAGCGGCAGGACCACGACGCTGGGGCCGCCGGCGGTGCCGGCCAGCGCGACCAGGATCGCCACCGAGGCAAGGCAGGTCACGACGATCGCCCGCGGCCCCCAGCGCAAGGCACATTCGGCGACGATGATGCTGACCGGAAACCCGGCCAGCGAGGCCAATCCGGAGATCACCGGCGGTGACGGCACATCGAGGCGATGGTGCGGCAGGCTGAAGGTCCAGGCGAGGTAGGCCACGAACCAGGCCCGCACCGCCGACACTTCCCAGATGTTGCCGGCGAAAGCCACCACATAGGCCATCAAGGCGCGGTTGCGCAGCAGCGGCCGCACATCATACGTGAAGCCCACGTTCGCGACCGTTTCGGTCGCTGCCGACAGGGACGCGACGATCCCGATCGCAACGAGCGGCACGAGACCGCTGACCGCGAAGGCGGCGCGCCAGCCGTGCCCCGCGTCGACGGCACCGGCGAGAAAGAAAGAGGCGGCCGCGCCGAGCGAGTAGCACGCCGAATAGACGGCGGCGCCGCGCGCCCGGCCGCGCCCCTGGGTTCGCTCCGCCAGCAATTTGAGACCCGGCATATGGACGCCGGCAAGCGCCACCCCGTTGAGCAGCCGCAGCACGAACGCCGACCAGAAACCGTCGGCGCTCCCGGCAAAGACCAGGCTGGCCGCGGCGGCGAGCAAGGAGGAGCCGGCGAATATCCAGCGGCCGTCGACGCGATCGGTCATGGTTGCCAGGACCGGCACGGCCGCGGCGTAGCCGCCGAAATAGATGCCGCCGATCCAGCCGGCTTGGCTGGAGCTCAACCCCCACGCCGCGCTCACCTCCGGCAACACGGCGGCGAAGGTCGCGATCGGCGCCAAATTCACCGTCAGGCCGAGCGCAAGCAGCACCGCCGACCTGTTGCTCCGCAGGTGCCCGCCGGCCACGACGATGCCCTCGCACTTGTTGGGAGGCCGGAGACCTTTGGCGGCAGGCGGCCCGTTGTCACGGCCGATCGCTTCGGCGCAGGCCGAAATGTCTTGGCGGCAGCGTGTCCGTGCCGCCCCCAGGCGAACGCGTCACGAATTCAGGCGATGCCGCGGACGTGCCTTCACCAGCGTGACCGGGATATCCGCGAGGTGGACCACCTGGGTCGTCACCGAACCCAGGATGAGGCCGCGCAGCCGCCCCAGGCCGCGGGCTCCCATCACGATCTGATCGGCGCCGGTTTCGCGCGCGATACGGACAATCGTTTCGGCAACGGCATCGCCGTATTCAGCCCGCACTTCGCATCTCAGATGCCGCTCCCGGCACGTCTCGAAGGGTCGGCGCAGCACCTTCTGCGATCGGCGTGCGGCGGCGAAGCGCTCGTCGTCGCCTCTTGCCTGCGGGTCCCAGAGGCCGAGCTCGTCGCCGGTCTGGACATTCAGCAAGACGAGCCCCGAAGCGGGATGGGCCGCCGCCAGCCCCAGAGCGTACTCCAGCGCACGCTGCGACGCGGCCGAGCCGTCAAGCGGCACGAGGAGCTTGAGCGCCCCGCCGCCGGCGGCGGCGATGTCGCCGCGCGCCGAGGCTTCGTCGGCGTCGGAGCGCATCGCGGGCGTCGCCGCGCCCGGGAGCACAGGGTCAGGATGCGGCGACATGACGGAGCTCGAGGTTATCGGTGATCCCCTTGACGCCGCGAGTATTCTCGGCCGCGACGCGCAGCGCGAGGCGTTGGCGCTCGTCGGTGATGACGCCCCGCAACTCGACACGGCCATGGTCGACCACGATGTCCAAGGCGCCGCGCGGCGCCCACGGCTCGGCGTCGAGCGTGGCGGCGAGCGCGCACCGTATCTCGTCGTCATTCGCCGACGTCTCGCCGGTCTGGTGCGCGGCGACGATAAAGGCGTGCAGCACGTTGACGCGGTTGATCAGGCCGATGACGCCATCTCCTTTGACCACCGGCAGCCGCTTCACCCCATGGCGCTCCATGAGCTCGACGGCCTCTTCCAAAGACGAGTCGGCGTTCACGGTCAGCACGTCGCGGGTCATCACCTCGCCCACCTTCCGGCCGTGGGCGTGCACGTATTTGGCCGCCAGCTGGCCCGCCGAGAGACCTTTCGTATGGGCGCGAGACGGCTCGGTTCCCAGTTCGGCGCGGTGCAGGAAGTCCCCCTGCGTGATGATCCCGACCAGCTTGCCGCAATCCAAAACCGGAAAGCCGCTGACCCCATACTGGGTCATCAGATGCGCGGCCTTCAGGACCGTGTCGCCCGGCGCAAGCGAGATCACGCCGCGCGTCATCACATCGCTGACTTTCATGGCTACCTCCCTCAACGTATCGGCACCCTGGCCGAGACAGGCCGTAACTGGCCGCTAAAAGAGCCCATGGCTGCCGCCGACGGCGGCGAAGATCGTCACCAGGGACAGCCCCAACAGCACGCGATGCATCCACAGCATGCGGGTCAGGGTCGCCTCCGGCGAGACGGTGAAGCGCCGGCCGATCCTGCGGCTGATGATCAGCGGCTCGATCACGAAAAGCAGCGCGGCGAAAACCAGCCAGACGGCTACCATCAGCTGCATCCACCAGAAGCGGCCGTCGGCAAAGCGGTCCCACAGATCGTAGGCGTAGAGCATGTAAAGACCGCTCAAGAGGACCAGCAGCACGGCGATCCGAGCCTGCGGCGCAAAGCGGTGTTCGATCGCGTCGAACTCGCGCGCCCAATCCCGCGGCGGCTTTTGCTTGAGGCCCGGAAGCAGCACCGTGGTCACGAGCCAGACTCCGCCGATCCAGACGACGACCGCCAGGATATGGACCGCGCGCGCGACGACGCCCCAGTCGATCGACATAGTGACCTCCGTCCGTCAGATCGGCCGGCTCGCCGCGGCGACAATCCGCGGCCGAACCAGCGCGACGCCGTAAAACAAGGCAAAGAGCCCGAACGCGCCGCTCCAGCTCGCACCCGCCGCCCACAAAACCGGCGCCGTCTCGGCCCCGGCAAGCGGCGACAGGATGCGTAAGACCGCGGCTATCGTGACCAGCCCGTAGATCGCCTTGGTTGCCGGCCCTGCGCTGAGCGGCCGCCCGGTATGGCCCAGCGTGGCGCGCGTCATGACGGCGAGCGTCATGGTGCCGACCGCCCCCACGGTCAGCGCATGGAGCGCCGCGGTCGCGGGCAGCAGGTCGGCAAGGCCGTTGGCGCCGAGCAGCAGCAAGCCGAGGGCGAGCCAGCCATAGCCGATATGCAGGATCAGCAGCAGCGGCTCCGCAGCGGTGCGCGAGCCGCGCCACCGCGACAGGCGCAGCGCGACCGCGATGCCGGCGATGATCACGGCGCCAGAGGTCGCCGGGTCGTCCGGCGCGATGGCCCAGCCCAACAGTGCGATCGCGGTGATGACCAGCGCCGCGACATCGAACCAGCCTTGCGAAACAGGCGGCGGCACCGCCGGCCGGTTTTTGACCAGCCAATTGCGGGTGAAGCTCGGGATGATCCGGCCGCCAACCAGGGAGATGAGCAGGATGAGCGTCACCAGCCCGAGCCGGTTGCCGAGCGCGGCCGTGTCGGCGATACCGAGCGCCTCGAGATGGACCAGCAGGTTGCCGATCAGCAGGAGCGACAGCGCGCCGAGGACAGGCAGGTTGCGCCAGTTGCGCCCGGCGACGATCTCGCGGGCGACCACCGCGAGAAAGGCCGCCGGGAACGACAAATCGGCAATCGCCGCTATCGGCGCGCCGGTCACCGCCGACAGCAGAACCGCCACGCGCCCGATGGCCCAAACCAGGACCAGCGCGCCGAGCGGTCCGCCTTGCAGGGGCAGCCGGCCCGTCCAATTGGGGATCGCGGTCAGCAGGAACCCGGCGACCGTCGCCGAGGCAAACCCGAAAATCATCTCGTGCCCATGCCAGACCGCGGGGGCCAATCCGGTCGGCAGGACGAGCCCGCTCATATAGGCGCCCAGCCATAACGGGACGCCGATCACCGCCCAGACCGCCGAGCCGAGAAAGAACGGGCGGAACCCGGCGGACAGGATCACGGGGCCGGCATGGGAACGGTAACGCGGTATGGCGGTCATAGCCGGCGGCCCCTTTCTGCGCGACCTTGTCAAGGCCGCCGTTTCCGAACATATATTCTAATTATATGTTTTCAAGGACGCACCGCAGGGACACCGACATGCGCCTTACGCTCCACACCGACTACGCGCTGCGCGTCCTGCTTTACGCGGGTTTGAAGCGCGACCAGCTCTGCACGATCCCCGAGCTGGTGCGGCATTTCGACATCTCGCGCGGCCATGTGATGAAGGTGGTCCACCGGCTCGCGCTGAAGGGTTATCTGCGGACGACGCGCGGCAAGAACGGAGGCCTGCGGCTCGCCCGCGCGCCAGGCGATATCGGGGTCGGCGCCGTGGTACGCGACATGGAGCCGGAGCTCGGCGTCCTCGGCTGCCTGCAGGGCGAACCCGGCTATTGCCGCATCGAGGAATGCTGCGGGTTGCGGCGCGCGCTCGCCGAAGCGACGAGCGCCTTTCTCGCAACGCTGGACCGCTACACCATCGCCGACCTGCTTGAGCCGCGGCGGACACTCGTCCGCCTTCTCGAAATCGGCCTGTCTTGAACGCGGCGACATCGCGGCTGAAGCGTAGAAGCGCCGCGGGTCAGTCGTCGTCGACGATCAGCCCGGACGAGGACGCATACCCGTCACCCGACAAGCCGGGCTGCGGTCGGGGCGTTTTCGCGCCGCGCTGGGAATACCAGGAGACCCAGGCCAGGACGACGCCGAATAGCACGAAGACCGCGCTGATCAGCGCAAGGACGATAGCGTCACGAAGCGGCATGTCCGACCTCCCTCGGAAAGTGGAGAAAGGAGCACACCACCCGCAGTCCCGGGTTGCTTTGACCCAGATCAATGGCGTGTCTCGATCCTGGGGAAACGGCTTTGTCGACGCGGCTCGGCGCGCGGGCCCGACTGATTCACATCAATGCCGCGCTGGTCGGTCCCGCCGATAGTTCGCCGCGTTTTTGCGGGAGACCGGCAATGAAAGTGTCAGATGTGATGTCGCACGGGCTGCTTTGGGTCGCGCCGCAAGACCCTGTGCGCAAGGCTGCCGAGCTGATGCTGCGCTACGGTGTCAACGGCTTTCCCGTGCTTGATCGAGGGAAGCTTGTGGGCATGATCACGCAAGGCGATTTCCTGCGCCGGGCCGAAACCGGCACCGCGCCGCATCCTGCCCAATTGGCGGCGTTGTTTGCCGATCCGGGGCGGCTCGCCGACGAATACGTGCGTTCTCATGCGCGCACCGTCGCCGATGTGATGACGCGCGACGTGGTCACCGTTTCCGCCGATGCTCCCCTCAGCGATGCGGTCGAGCTGATGATCCGGCATCACGTCAAACGCCTGCCGGTCATCGGCGCGAACGGCGTGCTCGGCATGATCAGCCGGGTCGACCTGCTGCACGCATTCCTCGTGGCCGCGCCGAAGCAGGCGCCGGCGCCGCTCGCCGACAGCGCGATTTCGAGCCGGTTGCAGGCCGAGCTCGACCGGCAGCCCTGGATCGCCAAAGGCTCGATCGAGCTGTCGGTGAAGGACGGCGTGGTCGTCCTGCAAGGGACGGTCGAGAACGCGCGCCAGCGGGCCGCTTTACGGGTCGCCGCCGAGAATATTCCGGGGGTCAAACGCGTCGTCGACGACCTGCGCGAACCCGATCTGTCGCTCTCGCGCTGACCGGACGCCCGGATCAAGTCAGCGCCCGGTCAACGGACCATCCACCAAGCGACGGCCGCACCGCCGAGCGCCAGCAGCATCAACCCCGCTGCCGGTGCGACCGCTCTGCTGAAACCGGCAAATCCGGCGGCATAGGCCGCCTTGAGGACGTTGTTCGAGGAGGCGGCAATCAACACCGCCGCCGCCGCGGTATCACCGGGGAGCGGCGGTGCCGTGCCGCCCGAGGCGATGCTCAGCACGAACGGGTCGATGTCGGTGAGGCCGACGATGGCCGCCAGGCCGTAGACGCCCGTCGCGCCGAAGCGCTCCCGGGCCCATGAAGCGGCAAGCGAGACGGCGACAAACAGCGCGGCAAAAACCAGCGCCGGAGCGAGCTCCAGGGGGTTTCCGGGAATGCCGTCGGTCGGCCCGGCCTGGGCCGCCGCGCGACGCGCGAACCACCACAGCGCCGCCAGCGCCAGGCCAGCCCCTGCCAGCGACAGCATCGCCGGCGCGAGCGCCAGCGCCAGCGGCCGGTCGAACAAGCCGACGATCACGAGCACCCGCAGATACATGATCGCCGTCGCCAGGATGATCCCGGTCTGCGCCTGGGCGACCTGGCCGGAAACATTGCCGGCGCGCCGGGCGAGCACGATCGTCGTCGCGGTCGACGAGTACATGCCGCCCAGCACCGCGGTCCACAACCCGCCCTCGCGCGGCGCCACATAGCGCTGCAGCAGATAGCTGGCATAGGAGACGGTGCACACCGCGACCACGGCGAGCCAGACCTGGTGCGGCGTGATACTGGTCAGCGCCGTCACCGGCGCGGCGGGCAAGAACGGCAGCACGAGGCCGGTCAGGATCAGGAATTTGCCCGCGGTGACGATCTCGCCGACCTCGAGCCGGCGGGCGAAGCCGTGCAGCTTTTCGCGCGCGGTCAGCAGCAATACCGCGACGACCGTGACGCCGATCGCGACCCAAGGCGGCTCGGTGAACGCGATCGGCCCAAGCAGATAGGCGAGCACATTGCAGATCGCCGTCATCAGCCCGACATTGGGCCGGCCTTCGCGGTCGGTCTCCGCGATGTGCCGCCAGTAATAAAGGCTCAGCCACCCGCCGAGGACGATGAAGCCGGCGGTGACCGGCAGCAGATGCGCGGTGTCGAGCCGGTAGAGCAGCGCCCCCGACAGCGCCAGCAAGGGAAAACTGCGCACCCCGCCGGGCCGTACCTGCGCGCTCTGCGCATTGAACTCCTCGAAAGCCAGCCCGAAAAAGAACCCCAGGCCAAGGAGCAGCAAAAATTCCGCGCCCGGCGCCTCTATTGTCATACGGGGATATCCGCCACGAATGCTCGGGCTCAATGCGACAGCAGGACGGGCAGCGTCATGCTTCTGAGCACGGTGCGGGTCGCTCCGCCCAGCACCAGTTCGCGCAGGCGAGAGTGCCCATAGGCCCCCATGACGAGCAGATCGGCACTGCGGTCGGCGGCATGCGACAGCAGCACATCACCAATGTTCATGCCGGCGGAAACGGCCTTTTCGACCCGTGCGCTGACGCCGTGCCGCGCGAGATACAGCGCGATATCCGTGCCGGGGAGTTCACCGTGCTCGGTGCGGCCGATCGCCGGATCGACGGTCAGGACCGTCACGACGGCGGCAGACGTCAACAGCGGCATGGCATCGCTGATCGCACGCGTCGCCTCACGGCTTCCGTCCCAGGCGACCAATACGCGCTGCCCGATCCGGTCGTAGCTGCCGACATAGGGAATGACGAGGACGGGCCGGCCGACCGCCAGGGCAATGTCTTCCGGCCGCGGGTTGTCGATCGGCGCCTGGGCATCGTCCGGGTCGAGCTGGCCCACGACAACGAGATCGACGTAACGCGACTGAACGATCGCGATGTCGGCGGGAAAGTCCGCGGCCTCGCGCCATTCGGTCGATATTCCGCGCCGGCCGATCTCGTCCTCGAAAAGCTTGCGGGCTCGTTGCGCTCGACGTGCTGCCTCCGGCGCGCCCATCGGTGAGACGCAAAGAGCCGCCAGATGGGCATCGAAACGCTCGGCGAGATCGGCGGCATGCGAAATCCGCTCGCGCGCATAGGGGTCGTCGTCGACGATCACCAGTAAATCCCTGTAGGCCATGGCCGATCTCCCGTCGCGTCTCAGCATGGTTGTCGAACTCCCGCGAGCATTCACCGGGGCGGGCCCGCCTGCCTTGATCCAGGTCAAATAAATCAAGGACATGCGGCGGTACGTAGTTTCCCGTACGCAAGATTCCTTAGGAGCATTCCTAATTTCGACGAGAGCCGCGCGGCGCCATCGTCTCCTCAATCCCAAGCGGGATGGAGGAAGCGATGTTCAAGCAGTTCGGCGTCGACGCATCGAGCGGTTTTTTCAGCCAGCCGCAACCCGCCGGCGTCTCGGTCGCCCGGTCGGGCCAGCTCGACGAGCTCGTCGCGCTCGAACAGCTCGGCAGCCGGCGCAGCTTTGCGCGCGACGAGGAAATCTATGCCGAGGGCGATCGGGCGGATTGCTGGTTCAAGGTGATTTCCGGCACCGTGCGGATCTGCAAGCTGATGGCCGACGGACGGCGGCACATCGCCGAATTTTTCCACGCCGGCGACTGCTTCGGTCTCGACGGCGCGGACACGCGTGCCCTGGCCGCCGAGGCCGTCGGCGACGTCATCGTCATGCGCTTCAACCGCGCCGCGACCGAGCGCCTGATCGACCAGCGGCCCGAACTCGCGCGCCACATGTGCAACATGACGCTGCGCAATCTCGCGCACGCGCAGACCCGCCTGTTGCTGCTCGGCCGCATGACCGCACCGGAGCGCGTGGCGAGCTTCCTGATCGAGCTGGCGGAGCGCCGCGATGTGCGGCGGGTGCTCGACATACCGATGTCGCGCAACGACATCGCCGACTATCTCGGCCTGACGATCGAAACGGTGTGCCGGGTGCTGTCCGCCATGAAGCGGGACGGGCTGGTCGCCATCCCCAACCCGCACCGGATCGAAATCCGCGACCGCGACGCCCTCGAAACCCTCGTCGAGGCCTGACCGCTATCCGCACATTCCGGCGAGCCGGCATGATGACAACCGCGGGCCAGGCCGATTTCGAGCTTGCGCAGCCGGTCGCGGCCACGGAGACGACCCTGCCCCGCGGGCTCTTTCGTTACATCGCGGCGACGAGCTGGGCGCATCAGCTTCCCTTGCTCGCATTGACCATCGCGGTATTTCTGCTCGAGGTGATCCCTCTCGAGCTGCAGCGCCGCGTCGTCAACGACGCCGTCAAGCACCGCCAGTACAGCGCCGTCGTCGCGCTGTGCGCCACCTACGCCGCGGCGGTGATGTTGCAGGGATCGATGAAGCTCGGTCTCAACATCTACCGCGCCTGGCTGGGCGAGCGCGCCAAGCGCGATTTGCGCCGGCGCGTCTGCATCGCGGCCGAAGCGGGATCGCGGTCGCCTGACGCTCAAGGAACCGCCGTTTCGGTGATGGTCGCCGAGGTCGAGCCGGTCGGCAACTTTATCGGCGCCGCCGTGTCGGAACCCTTGTTGGAGGCCGGCATTCTGATCAGCGTGATCGGTTACGTCATTCATGTCGATGTCTGGATGGGCGCTGCGGCCATCGCCTTGTTCATCCCGCAGATGATCTTCGTGCCGTTGATGCAGCAGGCCATGAACCGTCGCACCGGCGCCCGGGTCTGGCTGCTGCGGCAGATCGGCGCCGGCCTCATCGCAACCGACCGCCAGGCGGGGACGATTGTCGCGGGCGAGGCGCCCCGCATCGACCGCGTCTTCCGCATCGAGATGCACATCTTCGAACTGAAGTTCACGATGAATTTTCTGATGAACCTGTGCACCCACGCCCAGATTGTCATGGCGCTCCTATTGGGCGGCTGGCGCGTGCTTCAGGGCGAGCTCGAGATCGGCGGCGTCGTGGCGTTCATTTCGGCGATCGGCCGGTTGACCGATCCATGGGGCGATTTCGTCAACTACTGTCGCGACCTCAGCGTCAACAGCGTCAAGTTCAAGCTCCTGGCCGCCGCCGTCAACGACCCGAGCGGCGCCGCATCCGCGACGCAATTGAGCTGAATCAAGGCGGCGCCGCCGTTAACCGTGAAAATACCGTGCAAATCTGCGTTCGGCAGGACGAAAGGAGCACCGCGATGATCAAGACCATCCTCGTCCGCGCAGGCGACGATGCCGCCAGCGCAGCCGCTTATGCCGCCGCCGGCGGCGTCGCGCGGCGCTTTGGCGCCCATGTCGACGCGCTGCATGTGCGCCTCGACCCGGTCGAGGTCGCGGTCGCGATGTCGACCGAAGGTGCCGGCGGAACCCTGCTGCAAGGCATGATCGACAGCCTTGAGCGGGACGCCAATGCCGGCGAGGCAAAGGCGCAGGCGCGCTTTGGCGCGTTCTGCGCGGATGCGGGGCTCGCCTTCGTCGCGGAGCCCGCGATGCGCGGCGAAGGGCCTTCCGCGATGTTTCATGTCGAGACCGGGCAAGAAGCGCGCTGGATGTGCGCCTATGGACGTACCGCCGACCTCGTCGTGGCGTCGCGCGGCGTTCCCGGCGACGATGCAGCAGCGCGCTCGACGCTGGAGGCGCTCCTGCTGGAAACCGGCCGACCGTTGCTGATCCCCGCCGCCGCGACGCCGGCACCGGGTGCGTCCGACCGCGTCGCGATCGCGTGGAAAGCGACGCCGGAGGCCGCGCGCGCGGTCGCGTTCGCCATGCCTTTCCTCATGCATGCCGCGGAGGTCACGATATTGACGGTCGAAGAAGAGGAAGGGCAGCGGGACGAGGCGGCGCGGCTGATCCGGTTTCTCGGCTGGCACGGGATCACCGCGCGCAGCGAACGGCTGACCGCCGGCTCCGATGGCGCCGCCGCCACGCTGCTGACCGCGGCAAAGGCGAAAAACGGGCTGCTGGTGATGGGCGGCTACGGCCACACCCGGCTCCGCGAATGGGTGTTCGGCGGCTTCACGCAACACGCGCTGGACCACGCCGAATTGCCGGTGCTGATGACGCATTGACGGCCGGTGCCTATTTCGGTTGCAGACCGGCGGCCAAGGCCAAGCGAATCAGCTCCGACAGGCTGCGCGCGCCCATCTTGTCCATGACCCGGGCGCGGTGGATCTCGACCGTGCGCGGGCTGATCGCCAGGTCGTAAGCGATCGTCTTGTTGGGGAGCCCCGCGAGCAGGCCTTCGAGAACTTCGCGCTCGCGCGGCGACAGCAGTTCGAGCTTCGCCAGAGCCGCTTCCACGGCCGGATCGTGCTGCTCTGCCGACTCGATGCGTGACAGGGCGGCCTCGATGCTGGCGAGGATCGTCGGCGTGGAAAACGGCTTCTCGATAAAATCGAGCGCTCCGGCTTTCATCGCGCGTACCGCCAGCGGCACATCGCCATGGCCGGTGATCACGATCACCGGAAAATGCAGCGCTCGCTCGTTGAGGACACGCTGCAACTCAAGGCCGTCCATTTCGGGCATGCGGATATCGACGATGAGGCAGCCTATCGGCAGCGTCGGCGCCGCATCGAGAAAATCCCTCGCCATGCCGAACGCGCGAACACGATGTCCGATCGCCTCCAGCAGCACCGACAGCGAGTCGCGCACGGCTTCATCGTCGTCGACGATATAGACGTGTCGGTCAGCCGACATCGGCAGCCTCGTCCTGGCGGGTCGTGGGCAGGGTCAGGCGGAACACGGTGCCGCCGCCCAGACGGACGGCGGCGGCCAGATGGCCGTGATGAGCCTCGATAATCTCGCGGCAGATCGAAAGACCGAGGCCCATGCCGGTTTTTTTGGTGGTCACAAAGGGTTGGAACAGCCGGTCGGCGAGCTCGGGTGCGATCCCGGGCCCGGTGTCGGCCACGGTAGCCTCGACTTCGTCGCCGGTCACGCGTGTCGCAATCGTGAGCTCACGCCGATCGACGGCTTCCATGGCTTCGACGGCGTTGCGCACCAGGTTGAGGATCACCTGCTGGATCTGCACCGGATCGACGACCACCGGCGGCAGATCATGGTCGAGATCGAGCGAAACGCGCACCCCTAGCTGACGGGCGCCGACAAGGCCGAGGGCCAGCGCCTCCTCGACCAGCTGATTGAGATTTTGCGTGTGCCGCTCGGTCTCGCCTTTGCTGACGAACTGGCGCAGCTGACGGATCACCTCACCCGCCCGCTGCGCCTGGGCGACGGCCTTCTCCATCAGGTCGGCGATCCGCTCGGGGGCCGCCGCGCCGGCTGAGAGCAGATGCCGGCCGGCTTCAAGGTAATTGGTAACGGCGGTGAGCGGCTGGTTCAACTCGTGCGCCATGGTCGAGGCCATCTGTCCCATGACGCTGAGACGCGAGGCGTGCAACAGCTCGGTTTGCAGATCCGCGATGCGCCGCTCGGCCTCCTGCCGATCGGTCAGGTCGCGGACAAAGCCGGTGAAGAAATTGCCGGCCGGCGAGGCGAACTCGCCGACCGCCAGCTCCATCGGGAACGTCTCGCCGTTCTTGCGCTGCCCCACCACGATGCGGCCGATACCGATGATGCGGCGCTCGCCGGTGCGCCTATAGCGGTCCATATAGCCGTCATGCGCGTCGCGGTAGGGCTGCGGCATCAGCATCTTGACGTTGTGCCCGACCACCTCGTCCGCACTGTAGCCGAACAGCCGCTCCGCCGCAGGGCTGAACGACTCGACGATCCCCGCGGCGTCGATGACGATGATCGCGTCCGGTACGGTGTCGACGATCGAGCGCCACCGCAGCTCGCTTTCCTTGAGCGCCGCCTCGGCCGCCTTGCGTTCGGTGATGTCCCGGATGACGCCGACAAAGATCGGCTCGCCGCCATCGCGCGCCTCCCCGACCGACAGGTCCATCGGAAAGACCGAGCCGTCCTTGCGCTTTCCCGCCACCTCCCGGCCGATGCCGATGATCTTCTTCGTCCCGGTGCGGAGGTAATTCGCCAGGTAGCCGTCATGCTCCTCGGCATAAGGCTGCGGCATCAGCATGTTGACGTTACGGCCCAGCAGCTCGTTGGCGGCGTAGCCGAAAATCCGCTCGGTCGCCTGGTTGACCGAGCGGATCGCGCCGGTGCTGTCGATGACGACGATGGCGTCGACCGCCGTATCGACAACCGCCCGATAGAGCGAATCGCCGATATCGCTGCCGCCTGGCGATGATGGTTTTGTCGTCCGCGCCGCCATGTTCCGCCGCCGCGCACCCGGCTTGGGGATGGCGGCCCCGCGATCAGATAGCACGAAACCGCGCGTGCGATGAAGCAGGGGTGCGGAACGGCCGCGTGGTGCTTTGCGGCACCGCCGGCCCTAATGCGAGCGCCGCAGGCTCATGATGTAGGCGACCACGTTGGCGAGGTCCGCCGGCGCCAAGTCGGGATAAGGCATGTTCGAGTAGGCATGCTGCCGGCTGAGAAAAACGCGCAGCGCCTCCGGCGTCGTTCCGGGTCGGTTGGCGATATCGGAAAAGCTCGGCGCATACCCGGAGATCAGCGGCCGAATATCCTGGTTCGCAGCGACCATATGGCACGCATCGCAATTGTAGCCGACGAACTCGCGGCCGGCGCGAGCGCTGCCGGAATGCGCCGGCTCGCCGGCCAAGGCGTCGCCCGCGGCCGCGCCGATCAGGATGAGCGTCACGGCGATCGCGCAGAGTTTTCCCATTGCACGCCTCCCGTCGTGGGGCCGGTCAGCGCGCCCCATCAGAGCCCCCATCGGCGCCGATGACGAGGCCCGAAGTCGGTTCGACCCAAACAAGGTGGTCATTCACCGTCCTGACGCCCGCGACGCCTTCGGCCGCCACGATCAGCGCCAGGCGCTCCCGCTCATCGGTGATCGTGCCCCGAAGATCGACAACGCCTGCTTTTACCGCCACATCGACGCTGAACCGCGGCCCCCACGGCTCCTTGTCGATGATCTCCAGGACGCGGCGCCGGATGGTCTCGTCGGGCACCGTATCGCCGACCTGCGACAACGCCTGCCGGGTCAGCTTGTGGACCAGCGCGCGCACGAGGTCGGAGCGGCTCACGATACCGACCAGCTTGCCGTTCGTGACGACCGGCACACGCTTGATGCGGCGCTTTTCCATCAGCTGCACGATCTCGGCGAGATCGGTGCTTGCGCCGATGGCGACGACGTCCTGCGTCATCACTTCGCCGACCCTGCGGGCATGGGCGTCGACATATTCGTCCGCGAGCCGCCCCGGCCCCATGAGAAAGGCCAACCAGCCCGTACGATGCCGCGCCGTGCCGGTCTCCGCGCGGCGCAGAAGGTCGCCCTCGGTGACGACCCCCACAACCGCACCCTTCCCGTCCGTCACCGGCAGGCCGCTGATGCGGTGCTGCAGCATAAGCCGCGCGGCTTCGACGAGGGCGGTCTCCGGCCCGACACTCAGCGGGTCGGGTGTCATGACGTCAGCAGCGTTCATGGCCTTTCTCCTCATGATGACGCAATCAAGCGACGGCGCGCGGCCAGGCTTGTCGGGCCTTTTGCTCGCGCAGCGCCTCGAGCCGCTCGGCGCGCTGCCGCAGGGCCTGGCGATCGGCGGCGCTGCCGTATGCGTGGGTCGGCGCCGCACAGGCGGTCGGGCACCGCGTTACGCCCTTGGAGCGGAGGAAGGCGGCGATCGCAGCTTCGTCATTATTCGGCGACATTGTTCACTCCCGTTATCACCGGCAATCGGCAATGACGGGATGATTGCGATCCGCGCGGCGCGGCGGAATCCGGTTTGTCCCTAAGGAAAATTGCGTAAGGGACACTACGTAGAAACCAGCGCCGCGCCGTGCCGGTGCAGGATGGGAGACCGCAGGGGAAAAGCCGATGTCCGTCCGCAACCTCGACCGGCTGTTCAGACCCGCTTCGGTCGCGCTGATCGGCGCGACCGACCGGGCCGGCTCGGTCGGCTCGGTCGTCATGCGCAACCTGCAGCGCGCCGGCTTTCGCGGCGCGCTGACGCTGGTGAACCCGCATCACCGGGAACTCGGCGACGCACGCGTCTATCCCGACGTGGCGAGCCTGCCCGAAGCCCCCGACCTCGCGGTGATCGTCACGCCGCCCGCCACCGTGCCGGGCTTGATCGCCGAGCTCGGCGCGCGCGGAACCCGGGCTGCGGTCGTCGTCACGGCGGGGTTCGGCGAATCCGGCGACAAGGGAAAAGCGCTGCAGCAGGCGACGCTCGACGCGGCCCGGCCGCATCTGCTGCGCCTCGTCGGGCCGAACTGTGTCGGCGTCATGGTGCCGGGGATCGGTCTCGACGCCAGCTTCTCGCATCTTGCGCCACCGCCGGGCCATCTCGCCTTTGTCAGCCAGTCCGGCGCGATGATCACGGCGATGCTCGACTGGGCGGCGCCGCGCGGGATCGGCTTTTCCCATGTCGTGTCGCTCGGCGACATGGCCGATGTCGATTTCGGCGACATGCTCGACTATCTCGCCGCCGACGCGCAAACCCGCGCCATCCTGCTTTACGTCGAAGGCATCACGCACGGCCGCAAGTTCATGTCGGCGGCGCGCGCCGCCGCCCGCGCCAAGCCGGTTCTGGTGCTGAAAGCAGGGCACTCCGCGGCCGGCGCCAAGGCCGCGCATTCCCATACCGGTGCGCTCGCCGGCAGCGATGCGGTCTACGACGCCGCTTTCGCGCGCGCCGGCATGCTGCGCGTCGGCACCATGGCCGAGCTGTTCGAGGCGACCGAAACCCTGGCCCTGACCCGAGCCCAGAAAGGCGAGCGGCTGGCGATCGTCAGCAATGGCGGCGGCGCCGGCGTGCTGGCGACCGACGCGCTCGCCGCCCAGGACGGGAAACTCGCCGCGCTCGCGCCGGACACCATCGCCGCGCTCGACAAGGTGCTGCCGGCGACCTGGAGCCGCGGCAACCCGATCGACATCATCGGCGACGCGCCGGGCGCGCGGTATGCGGCGGCGCTGGACAAGGTGCTGGCCGACGGCAATGTCGACGCGCTGCTCGTGCTGAACTGCCCGACCGCCCTCGCCAGTCCCGATGAAGCCGCGCAGGCCGTGATCGACACGGTGAGAGCGCATCCGACCGCCGGCCTGTCGGGGCGAAACCTCTTCACCGCCTGGCTCGGCGAGCAGACCGCGGCGCCGGCACGCCGGCTGTTCGAGGCGGCCGGCATTCCCACCTATGAGACGCCCGAGGCGGCGGTCGCAGGTTTCCTGCATCGCGTCCGCTATCAGCGCAACCAGGCATTGTTGATGGAGACGCCGCCGTCCGGCCCTGACCGGGCACCGCAGGACGTCGCGGCGGTGGAGGCGGCGATCGCCAAAGCGCTCGCCGCCGGTCAGTCATGGCTCGACGCCGACGGCGTCGCGACGGTGCTCTCGGCCTACGACATCCCGCAACCGCTTGCGCGCAATGTCGGCACCGCCGATGACGCCGCCGCGGCGGCGGGCGCGATCGGCTTTCCGGTCGCGCTTAAAATCCGTTCGCCCGACATCACGCATAAATCCGATGTCGGCGGTGTTGCGCTGGGTCTGCGGGACAAGGCCGCCGTCCGCGACGCGGCCGCGACGATGCTCGACCGGGTCCGCGCGGTCCGCCCCGAGGCGCGGATCGACGGCATCCTCGTACAGCAGATGATCGAGCGCCCCGGCGCGGTCGAATTGCTGGCCGGCCTTGGCGACGACGCGGTCTTCGGGCCGGTCGTGGTCTTCGGCCAGGGCGGCACGGCGGTCGAGGTCGTCCGCGACAGCGCCATCGCCCTGCCGCCGCTCGACCCGCTGCTGGCCCGCGCGCAGATGGAGCGGACCCGGGTATGGTCGCTGCTGCAGGCGTACCGCAGCAAGCCGGCGGCGGCGATCGACGCGATCGCCGGCATCCTGATCCGGCTCGGCGACCTCGCGGCCGACCACCCGGAGATCCAGGAACTCGACATCAATCCGCTGCTGGCCGATGCGGGCGGCGTGGTTGCGCTCGACGCCCGCATTCGCGTCGCCGCCGCGGCGGTTCCCGGTGCGTCGCGGCTCGCGATCGCCCCCTATCCGCGGCATATCGAGACGATCGGCGCGGCGCGCGACGGGACGCCGATCGCGCTCCGCCCGGTGCGGCCGGAAGACGAACCGCTGCTGCAGGACCTCTTTGCGCATATGAGCGCCGAGGACAAACGCTTGCGATTTTTCGCCGCGATGCGCGAATTGGGCCACGCGCTGGCCGCGCGCCTGTCGCAGATCGATTACGACCGTGAAATGGCGTTGATCGCCCTGCATGACGGCGTGCCGCTCGGCGTTGCGCGCTATGCCGCCGACCCGGACCGGCTGCGCGCCGAGTACGCCGTCGCGGTGCGCAGCGACTGGAAGGGGTGCGGTGTCGGCCATTTGCTGATGACGCGGCTCATCGATGTCGCGCGTGCGGCCGGGATCGGTGAGTTGTCCGGTGAAGTTTTGCGCGAAAACAAGCCGATGCTCGACATGTGTCGTGCGCTGGGGTTCACGGTTGCGGAAAACCCGACCGACGCCGGTCGGATCTCCGTCCGCAAGCCATTGCGTGAAGGCGGCTAGTGCTCATCCAGAAAATCCATCGTCATGGCCGGATCAAGTCCGGGCATGACGATACCCCGGATTAGAGCCTACTTCGGGCGGCCGCCGGTCGCGAGACGACATCGCAGGACCTTTGATCCAACTCAATGCGTTGCTGCCGTTATCTTGCTAGCCTCACCACAACGCCCGTTCGGGCCCGCGGTCGAGGGAATTTCGATGAAGCGTTTGCCGCCCATTGTGCTGGTCTGCGGCGGGCTTTTCCTGGCCATGATCGCCTTCTCATTCTGGCTGGGCAGCAGCACCGGGCCGCAACGCGTGTCGTACAGCGTCTTCGAACAGGATCTCGCGGACAGCCGGATCAAATCGGCCACCGTTACCGGCGACGACATCCAGGCCACGCTGAAGGACGGCGGCGCGATCGCGACGACCCGCGTCGCCAACGACCTCGCGGCGCAGTTCGCCGCGCACGGCGTCGAGGTCACCGGCTATCCGCAGACCAGCGGCGGCTTTAGCTGGCTGCTGTGGCTGCCGATGCTCATGCTTGTCCCTTTCCTGTTCATGCGCGGCGGCATGGGCGGCGCGATGGGTCCGGCGGGGGCGATGACCCAAAGCAAGGCCAAGGTCTTTGCCGAGACCGAGACCAAGGTCACCTTCGGCGACGTCGCGGGTGTCGACGAGGCCAAGGAGGAGCTGAAGGAAATCGTCGCCTTCCTCAAAGACCCCAAAAGCTATGGCCGGCTCGGCGCCCATATCCCGAAAGGCGTGCTGCTGGTGGGGCCGCCCGGCACCGGCAAGACCCTGCTGGCGCGCGCAGTGGCCGGCGAAGCCGGTGTCCCGTTCCTCTCGATCAATGGGTCGGAATTTGTCGAGCTTTACGTCGGCGTCGGCGCGGCGCGAGTGCGCGACCTGTTTGCCCAGGGCCGCGAGAAAGCCCCCGCGATCATCTTCATCGACGAACTCGACGCGCTCGGTCACGCGCGCGGAGGCCCGTCGCATCTGGGCGGCAACGACGAGAAGGAACAGACGCTTAACCAGCTGCTGTCGGAGATGGATGGTTTCGATCCGTCGGTCGGCTTGGTGCTGCTCGGTGCGACGAACCGCCCGGAAATCCTCGACCCGGCGCTGCTCCGGGCGGGCCGGTTCGACCGCCAGGTGCTGGTCGACCGGCCGGACAAGACCGGGCGCGTCCAGATCCTCGACATCTACCTGAAGAAGATCCGCCTTGCCCCCGGCGTCTCGGCCGAGGAGATCGCGGCGCTGACCCCCGGTTTCACCGGCGCCGACCTCGCGACGCTCGTCAACGAGGCGGCGCTGCTCGCCACCCGGCGCAATGCCGAAAACGTCGTCGCGGCCGATTTTGTCGCGGCGATCGAGCGGATCATCGCCGGCCTCGAAAAGAAGAACCGCATCCTCTCGCCCAAGGAGCGCGAGATTGTCGCCCACCACGAGATGGGCCATGCCCTGGTCGCCTCGGTGCTCCCGGGCAGCGACCCGGTACAGAAGATTTCGATCATCCCGCGCGGCATCGGCGCGCTGGGCTACACCATCCAGCGCCCCATCGAGGATCGCTTTCTGATGACCGAGGACGAGCTGCGGAACAAGATGGCGGTGCTGCTCGGCGGACGTGCGGCCGAACGGCTGATCTTCGGCAAGGTCTCGACCGGCGCCGCGGACGACCTCGCCAAGGCCACGGACATCGCGCGCAGCGCGGCCGCGCAATACGGCATGGTGCCGACCCTCGGCGATGTCGCCTACGACCGCATCCGCCAGCAATTCCTCCCGGGCGGGCAGCAGCCCGGCGGCTGGTTCGACCGCAGCTATGCCGAGCAGACCGCGCGCGAGATCGATTGCGCGGTGCGCGAGATGGTCTCCGAGGCCGCGGACCGCGCGTTCGCCGAGCTGGAAAAACGCCGCGACGTGCTGGAGAAGGGCGCCAGGCTGCTGCTGGAAAAAGAGACGCTGTCGGCCGCCGATCTGAAGCGATTGCTGAACGGCCGCAAAACGAAATCAGCCGGCGGCGGGTCAGTGCCCGACTCCGCCGCCGCCTGATCGCAATCATCGGAGGTCGACCATGACCCCTGCTGCAAACGATCCGTCCGCCGACATGTCCGGCCGGCCCATCATCCGCGTGCGCGGCCTGGTCAACCGGTTTGGCGCGCAGACCGTCCATGACGGCATCGACCTCGACGTCATGGCGGGCGAGGTGATGGGGGTCGTGGGCGGCTCGGGCAGCGGCAAGTCGGTCCTGCTGCGCACGATCATCGGGCTCAACAAGCCGGCATCGGGCAGCGTCGAGGTGTTTGGCCGGAACGTCTTCGCCCTCGGCGAGGATGAGCGCATCGCGCTCGAACGGCGCTGGGGCGTGCTGTTCCAGGACGGGGCGCTGTTCAGCTCGCTGACGGTGTCGGAGAACCTCGCGGTTCCGCTGCGGGAAAGTCTCGGCATGGCGCCGGAACTGATGGACGGCATCATCGCGTCAAAGCTGGGGCTGGTCGGCTTGCCCGCCGATGCCGCAACAAAATATCCCGCGCAACTGTCAGGCGGGATGCGTAAGCGCGCCGCACTCGCACGTGCGCTCATCCTCGATCCCGAGCTGTTGTTCCTCGACGAGCCCACCTCCGGCCTCGACCCGCTGGCCGCCGACGCGTTCGACCGCCTGATCAAGGATCTGCAGACCGGTCTCGGCCTCACGGTGTTTCTCGTCACGCACGACCTCGAAACCGTGTTCGCCATCTGCGACCGGGTCGCGGTGATCGTCGACAAGAAGCTGCGGGTCGGCACGCCGCAGGAGCTGATGGGCGACGGCGATCCCTGGGCGCGCGATTATCTGCAGAGCCCGCGCGTCCGGGCCGCGCGCGAGGCCGCGCGCCAGGAGCATCAGGCTTGGGAACGCGGCACCTAGCGCCGCCGTAACGGCTTCAGTCGCAAACCTGCCGACTGCAAGCCACCGCTCCGTCAATCGCCTCGCGGTTTATCCAGAGCGGTTTCCGTCTGCGTTTGCGGCTTGTTTTCCCGGCTCTTGGCAATCGCCGCGAGCTCGATTTCGTCCTTGCGGATCAGCCATAGGTAAGCGCGCGCCATATCACCGTCCACGCCTTCGCTGAGGTATCGGCGGTAGAGGATAATTCTGGCTCTCAACAGCTCGATGCGATCCATGCGACAGACCATGCAGGGAACACGGCGACGCGGCACTGATTTAGGTCAATTTTCGCCGGCGTCACCGGTGGAGCGCGTGATGAACCCGATCGATCAATTCGCCGGGTCGAAAAGGCTTTTCCAGCAACGCGACTTCCGCCCGCGCCGCGACGGCCAGCATCCGTTCCCTGACATCGCCGGTCATCAGGATCGCCGGCACGGAACTCCCCTCGCGCCGCAGCCGCTCGATAACCTGGAGGCCGGTCAGACCCGGCATCGTCATGTCGATTACCAGACAGCTGTCGCCGTCCGGCCGGGGGACCTGCAAAAATTCCTCGCCCGACGCAAAAGGACGGGCGGAAAAACCATGCAATTCAAGCACAAGGCAGATCGAGTTTCTGACGGCCTCGTCGTCATCGATCACGTAGACCGTCATTGCGCGCCTGGTCATCGCCGCCCAGCCCGAAGCGTTCCACCCCAAGGTTCTACTTCGCGCCTAATTAACCTTCGGCGACATTGATTTGTCTCAAATCGTGGCGACGGCGCGCCATCGCTGACTGTCGTTATCGATCACGCGAACCGGAGGCGGACCTGCCCGGTCGATGCGTTCGCGGCGACGCGCAGCATCGATCGCTTTGCCGATGCGCGATGCTCCAAAAGAAGCGCCGAACGGCGCCAAGTCTTGCGGAAGCCGCCGATCGAACGGGCCGATCGAATTCCTGGATCACTTCACAGCCGACCCGCTCGCCCGCCGGGCCTTCGATTTCCTCGACCACGACCCCGCTGCGAAGGAAAATGCACGAAACGGCAAGCGCGGCGTGCAGTTCGTCCACAACATGCACAAACCGCCTGTTGTTTTTGAGGATGTGAATCGTCCAGACCACACTTCAAACCGCTACGCCTCAAGGCAGCCGGTCATGTCCGCCGACCAGCCACCGCGAGTCGTCAAAGCAGCGAGCCGCCAGGCGGCAATTGGCGCAACGCCGGCCGGCGCCATCGCACCCGGCCAACCGGCACGCGGTTCGAAGGGTCATCGGCGGCGACAGACCGCCGGGTTTGGAACCCGGCTCGGACGAGCCCCATCGGCGCGCCGAATGATCGCCGTGGCTTCTCACATGGTACGGCCTTGGACCCCGCGGCGGGTCGTCGTCGCGCTCGACGACCGGCGCCCCGGCGCCTTCCGTCCGCAACTGCCCCAAGCGGCGACGGATCGCGTCAAAGTCGTCGGCTGCGTGAGATCGGGCCATCCTGCCGCTCCCAGATGCGCGCCGGCCCGGTTCATCGACGGCGCGCTTTGTCGGCTGCGAGCTAAGCGCCTTTGCTCTCTGCTGTCTCTACGTAAGACTACGTATTCGCCGCAACGCCGCGCCGTCCGAGCGCGCTAATGCGAGGCCAGGTTAAAGCGCCGGAGCAGCGTTTCGCGGAGTTCGACGAACGGGACGGCGCTGCGATCGCGCGGCCGCGGCAGCGGGACCGGCACCACCTCGCCGAAACCGCCGCTGCCGGTCCCCATGACGACGATCTTGTCGGCCAGGTAGACCGCCTCCTCGATGTCGTGCGTCACCATGATCATCGTCGCGCCGTTGTCCTGCCAGAGCCGCTCCAGCTCCTGCTGCATGCGCATCCGGGTCATCGCGTCGAGGGCGCCCAAGGGTTCGTCGAGCAGCAGGATTTCGGGGTCGGTCACGAGCGCGCGGGCGATCCCGACACGCTGGGCCATGCCCCCCGACAATTGCCCTGGATAGGCGGCGGCGAAGGTCCCGAGCCCGACCAGCCGCAACGCGTCGTCAACCCGGCGATCGATCGCTTCGCGCGGCCGGCCGCGCAATTCGAGACCGAAGCCCACGTTTTTTCTGACCGTCAGCCAGGGCAGCAGGCGCGGTTCTTGAAAGACCATGACACGCTCGGCGCCGACCCCCTCGACCGCCTTGCCGTTGACCGCCACGGAACCGCTATCGGCGGCTTCCAGACCGGCAATGATCCGCAGGAGCGTCGTCTTGCCGGAGCCGCTCTCGCCGACGATCACGACAAACTCACCGCGCTCGATGTCGAGATCGAGCTGCCGGAAAACGGAATGCATGCGTCCGTCGATCCGGAAGGATTTCGCCAGATCGCGGATTTCCAGGCCGCGACTGCCGTGTTCCCGTCCGCTCATGATGGTCCCCCCGCCGGATCACTGCTGCGCGAGATGCGCGAGATCGTTATAGGCATTGGTCTGGATATCGCCGGGGGCGAACTGTCCGGGCTTGAGCCTGCCGCCGCGCGCCAGCGCGTCGATCCAGAACTGGGCGTCATGGTCGGTGAAGAGCGCGTGCTCGCGCAGCCCGTAGCCCGGCCAGTACTGGGCGAGGTCGGGATTGTCGCCGCGCTTTCGCAGGATGTCGGCAAACAGCCCTCGCGCCTCGTCCGGGTGCGCCGCGCTCCAGTCCGCCGCGCGCGCCGATTGGGTCACGAAATCCTTCACCGCCTGCGGGTGGGCATCGATGAAGGCGCGCTTCATCGCGTCGTTGCCGAGGGTGATGTCGCCGAGCACGTCGTAATCGGTGAACAGCACCCGGACACCGCCCTCGGCCTCGATCCGCCCGGCGAAGATCGCCTGCCAGCCGCCGACCGCCACCACGTCGGCCTGCTTGTGACGCAGGATCTGGTCGAGTTGCGGCCCCGGCACGGTGATCAGCTTCAGGTAATCCTCGGGCAGATGGTTCTGCCGCAGATACTCCCTGGTCGTGTAGTCGAGATGCGCGCCCAGCGTATTGACTGCGACCGACCTCTCCTTCAAGTCGCCCGGCGTTTTGATCGGGCTGTCGGCGAGCACGTAAAACCGGCTGGTGAGCGTCTTGCTGACGCCGACATCGGGGATCACGCCGACGATCTTGGCACCGGCCGCGATCGCATTGATCAGCGGCGCGGTCGCGACGCCGGCGACATCGATGGCATTGGCGGAGAGCGCGACGACATTTTCCGGACCGCTCTCCGAGAACCCCGCGGATTCGAGCCTGATGCCCTTGTCCTTGAACCAGCCGAGCGCGTCGGCGAGCTCGTAGCTGGTGACGGCGCCGCGATTGGCGAAATAACGGATCGTCACGACATTGTCGGCGCGCGTCGGGCTGCCTGCGCCAACGGCGGTCAGCATGCCGATAAAGCCTGCCGCGCAGGCTGAAATCCACGGCTTCATGCGAGCCTCCGGAACGGGTTGGATGTGGTCAGGACGCACGCTCGGCTTGCCGTGGGTTGTCCCAGCGGCACAGCCGGCCTTGAACGAGGAGCAGTGCGTAATTGACGGCGAGGCCGATGCTGGCGAGCAGCACGATCGCCGCGAACATCATCGGAATCTCGAAATTGTACTGCGAGTTGATGATCAGGAAGCCCAGCCCCTGCTTGGCGCCGATCATCTCCGCCGCGACCAGCAGCAAGAGCGAGATCGTCGCGCTCAGCCGCAAACCGACAAAGATCGCCGGCGTCGCCGCGGGCAGCACGACGCGCCGGAACATGTCGGCGCGCGACGCGCCGAAGATGCGCGCCATCTCGATCAGCTTGCGGTCGACCAGCTTGACGCCCGAGATCGTGTTCAACAGCACCGGGAAGAAGGCGGCCCAGCCGATGATCGCCACCTTCGAGGTCTCGCCGAGACCGAGCAGCAGGATGAAAATCGGGTAGATCGCCAGCGCCGAGGTCTGCCGGAAGAGTTGCAGCAGCGAGTCGACGATGTCCTCGAAGCGCCGGAACGAACCCATGAACAGCCCCAGCGGGATCGCCGTCGCGACGGCGATGCCGAACGCGACGCCGGCGCGGCCGAGGCTGACCAACATGTTGTCGACCAGCTTGCCGCTGGCAAAACCGTCGACAATCGCCGCGATCACCGTCGTGAACGGCGGGATGACGGAAGAATCGACCAGGTCGAACCGGGACGCCAGTTGCCAGGCGAGAAAAAACGCCGCCACCGCGCCATAGCGCTGCAACCATTTACCGGTCGCCGCCGTCACGCGGGTGCCGATCTCCGCGACGCGCGGCCGCGCGATGCCCGCCGCGGCGGGTGGGGAGAGGTCGAACGCGACCGCGTTCGCCGCAGTCGCCCGGGGCCGAGCCGTGCCGTCCGTAAACGGCGGGGGTTCGAATGTCGTCATCGCAACCTCGTCTGTCGGAAAGAGGGGTGGGGCCGTTTCTCGGGCGTCACGCCGGGCACAAGCAGCCGCTGCGGTGCTTCCAGCACCGCATCGTCGTCTACCCGGATCGGCAAGCTCGGCGGACGGTTGGCCCATACACGGCGACCAAGAACGCCAAGGGAGGCGAGACTGCCCGCCGCCCCGGCCGCGCCGACGCGGCAGGGCAGGCGAACGCAGGGATTGATCGCGCGACATGGCATTACTTTCGCAGTGAGGTTGAAGATTGCGATCGACGGGAGCCGTGCTCCGCGGTCGCGAGCGATGATCGGCTGCCGGAGGCGCGCTCCGGCCCTTCAGAGGCTGATCAACAACAGCTCAAAGCCGTCGGCCGGTTTCCGCAATAGCAGCCAAATTGAAGCGGCATCGTCATCGCTTCAGGTCCAATGATCTAACCACTAAAAACATCTCATAGTAAATGTTGCTGTGTAAATAGTAACGTATTTCTTTTATTTCACACGCCCAGGTATGTTTTTCTTTCATGAAACCAGCAACAGAAAGATTATTCCTCTTCGCTGTCGTCATGGACACGACGGTCGCGAAACGCGCCGTTATGCAGCGGGTAGGCGGTCGAGTGCTTCATGCGCTCCATCGCAAAACGCGAGCTGACGTTCTTCATCGGCGCCACGTCGATCAGCCGCTTGTAGAAGGCGTCGAACTCGGCCATGCCGGCGACCGCGACATGCAGCAGGTAATCGACATCGCCCGCCATCCGGTACAACGCCATCACTTCGGGCATCGCCGCCACGCCGGCGCTGAAGCGCGCCAGCCATTCGGGCGTGTGCGCGCCGGCTTCGACGCCGACGAACACCGTCAACCCGACGCCGACGCGTTCCGGGTCGACCAGCGCCACCCGCCGGGTGACGACCCCCGTGGCTTCGAGCTTCTGGATGCGCTTCCAGCACGGCGTTGCGGACAACCCGACGCGCTCCGACAGCTGCGCGATCGAGAGCGTCGCGTCGTCCTGCAGCAGTTCCAACAGCTTGCGGTCGATCCCGTCCATCAGCTCCACCAGGCTTGCCGCACCGTCTTCTGCGCCGCTTCACGCCCAGTGCGCGTGATCGGCGAATTCGTCGCAGAGGGGCAGCACGCGCCCATCATCGTCTTCGGCAACCGCCGGAGCGGGTTGCCGAAGGGCGGCGGCCTCTGCGTGTCCGGGTCGCGCCGAGGCCAGCCGCGCCGCGAGATGCGCCGCCAGCGCCTCGCATTGGCGCCGGATATCGGGCACCGAGGTGACCTCCCAGAAGGCCGGGCGGGTCACCGGCCCGACGGCATAGAACCGCTGCCAGATCTCGCCGTGGCGATTGCGCAGCGCGCAGCTCGTGCTGACGTCGAGCCCCAGCCGATGCCGGTCGGGCCGGATGTCGCCGCGCGCCAGCAGCGCCCGGACCAGCGGGTCGGCGATGCGGTCGTAATCGCAACCCGGACCGGAGCAGTTGATCACCCGCTGTACGACGAGATGGCGCAGCGGACCGCGCCCGCGCGGCTGGTGCGCGACCTCGACTCCGGCGGGCACAGCCTCCAGCCTGCGGATGCGCGTGGCGGCGGTGGTGAGCTGCCCCCGCGCGATCGCCGCCTCGATCCGGTCGGCCACCTCCGGCGGCATACGGTGACGATGCACGTCCCACCACGGCCGTAAATGGCGGATAAAGCGCGCCCGCTCCTCCGCCGGCATCGCCTGCCAGATGTCCTGCGTCGCCGGGCGCAATCCGTCGATCACCGTGCGCCAATCGCCGCCCTGCGCGGCAAGCGCGGCGATCTCCTCGCGCAGCACGCGGGTCAGCCCGGCCGCCGTCGTCGGCAGCGGCCGCTCGATCAGCGCGCCGGCCGGAGACGGCGCGGCGGCGTGGCGCCGCGGCAATAGCCCACGCCGGGACAAGGCGTGGATCGGCCCGCGGTGGCCGCGGTCGAGCAGCGACACCACCGTATCGACCATGGTGAGACCGGTGCCGATCAGCATCACGGCGTCGTCCGGGTCGAGACCGGTCAGCGCGTCCGCCGCCCACGGGTCGGGCCGGTAGCGGGCGCTGTCGTAAAACCGCCGGTCGGCGATCGGCGGCGGCTCGGGCGGGACATTGCCGACCGCGAGGACTGCGATATCCGCCTCGATCCGCCGGTCGCGGTCGATGTCGAGCGTTATGCCGCTGCGCGCCACGCGCAGATCGAGCACCTCGCCGCGCGTCAACACCAGCCGCCCGCGGCGGCCGGCCGCGCGCCGGAACTCCTCCTTCAGGTGATGCCGCACGTAATCGCCGAACACTTTGCGCGCGACAAAGCAGTGCGGCGTCACCGCGGCCGCGATGCCGCCTTCCGCCCGCAACCAGTCGAGGAAATCGTCCGGCCGGTCATGAAACGCGCTCATCCGCGAGGTCGGCACGTTGAGCACGTGGTTGAGGTTGCCGGTCGAGTAGGCCAGCCCCCGCCCGAAACGGGGACTGCGTTCGATCAAATGGATGCGGACCGGATCCGGACATCGGCGCAGCAGGTGCAGCGCCAGCAGCGTGCCGCTGAACCCGGCGCCGATAACCGCGACGGCGGGCGGCCGCGTGAGCTCGACCGGCGTCACGCGATGCGGGGGAGACGCGTCCGCTGGTGAAGGCGTTATGGCGAAGGGCAACATCGTCAAGCTCCTGCTGGCGCTGGCGACCGGAGCACCGATTGCGGGTGACGCCGCGCGGCCGCCGCGTCGTTCGGTTACGAGGCTCGGCGTGGAATTCCGGATCGGTGTCGACGGTCTCGCGTAGCCGGTCGCCATCGCACCCGGCGCGGCGCCATCCACGCCCGCACAGCGCACGTTCGAGCACCTGCGCCCGACAGCGCGACAAGATTGCCGCTCATCGCCTGGTCCGCGCGGTCGGGGCATGGATGCCGCATTCGCTCTTGTCGAGCCCGCGCCAGCGGCCGGCGCGGAGGGGCTCGCCGGGGCCGACCCGATCGGTGCAGGTGAAGCAGCCGATCGACAGATAACCTTCCGCTTCGAGCGGATGGCGCGGCAGGTCGCGGCGCAGCAACTCCGCGACCACGCGGGCCCGCGACCATCCGGCCAGCGGGTTGACCTTGATCCGCCCCGCCGCGTCCGTCTCGAATAGCGGCAGCGCCGCGCGCGCGCCGCCGTGATAGCGCTTGCGGCCCGATATCCAGGAGTCGAACCCGGCGAGGGCGCGCTCCAATGGCTCGACCTTGCGCAGCGCGCAGCAGGCGTCGGGATCGCGCAGCCAGAGCATGCCGTCCGGATCGCTCGCCGACAGGCTCGCCAAATCAGGCGCGATCGTCCGCACATCGGCCAGCCCCAGCCGGTCGATCAATCGATCGCGATAGCGCAGCGTCTCGCCGAACAATTTTCCGGTATCGAGGAATATGACCGGCGTCGTCGGATCGATATCGGCGACCATTGCCAGGACCGCCGCCGACTCCGCGCCGAACGACGAGACCACCGCAAGCCGGCCGAAGAATTCGCGCGCCATCAGGGTGCGCAGCAGTTCAGCGGCATCCAGCCCGGCATATCGGGCGGCCAGCCGGTCGACCTCGCCTCGCCCCCGGCGCGGGTCTCCGGCGCGGGCAGAGAGCAGTTGCTCGGGGTCGGGGTCGCCCACCTCGTCTAAGCTCATCGGTTCATCTTTCGGCGCAATCATCGGCTCCGTCGATGTGCGCAAGCGGATCAGCGCAGGCTGATCATCACAGGCTGGCATCGGTGGGAAACCTTGGGATTGACGACGCTAAGAGAGCACCTCTCGGCCGGTCAAGAACAATTATACATTTCTCAAGGAGAAAAATTTTCTATTTAATACCATAATAACGTGAAACTGGAACCTCAGTGCACGGTCGCATCAGGCGTAGCGGCGGTGCGGGAACACGCGTTTCGCGGGTCAATGCGCATGGATTCGATGGAAGGAAAAGTCTACTATTAAACAAGTTATAAAAGTTAAAATATTCTATTGACATTAATAATACGTCATATAGCCTCAGACCCGGTTCGGCGACGAACCCGCGGGATTTGAAGGGCAGCTTGCACCGCGTCACCAAGGGCTAAAGCGCCACGGCGCAATCCGTGGGCCCACTCCGCGAGCGAGGCTGACCCGATGTGCGACGACCTTTCCCGGCTCTCCCCTTCCGGCCCGGCTCCCGGGTCGTGTTGTCGCGTCACGCTTTAGCCCGGCAACGCCAACGCAGCGGGTCGTTTGCAGGCCCGCTTTCGGAGAGGACCATGACCGACATCTACGCTGTTGAGACCCCGACCCGTGCCGCGGGCCTCGCGGTTCGCGCCGAGGCAGGTTTTCGCTTCCTCGCGGCCGATCTTGCCTTTGCCGGTCTCGAAGGCCGCAGCTACGCCCGGCTCGAAGACATCAAAGCCGATGTCCGGCGTCTTGCCGCGACGCCGCACCGGCCGGCCCCATCCCGTCGCCGCGGCAAGCGCCGCGCGGCGTCGGGCCGGCGATAACCAGCGACAAGGGTGACCCATGCTGCATGACCCGTTTCCGACGCTCGAAGTCGGTCCGTTCTACTGCTCCTACGTAGACGAGCGCTGGGACCAGCCGGAGATCATCGTCGACCCGCTGAGCGGCTTTGTCGTCGCCATCGTGCCACAGCACGATCGGCCCCGGCAGCCGCGCGGTTTGCGGAAGGCGCCGCGCCTGCAATTCCTGCGGCGCGGCAAGCTGAGCCGCTGGCTGCGTCTCGGCGCCGCCGCCGCGACGGTGCTGCTGCTCGCCGCGACGCCCGGCCGGTCCGAGCAGAGCCTGCTCAACGTCTCCTACGACCCGACGCGCGAGCTCTACGCCGACTACAACAAGTTCTTCGCCGAGCAGTGGAAGACGCAGACCGGCGAGACCGTGTCGCTCAAGGCGTCGCATTCCGGCTCGGGGGCGCAGGCCCGCGCGGTGATCGACGGGCTCGAAGCCGACGTCGTCACGCTGGCGCTCGCCTCCGACATCAACGCGATCGCCGACAAGGCCAAGCTGCTGCCGACCGATTGGCAGACGCGGCTGCCGGACAACAGCACCCCCTACACGTCGACGATCGTGTTCCTGGTGCGCAAGGGCAACCCGCAGCATATCCGCGACTGGCCCGACCTGACGCGCGACGGCGTCAAGGTCATCGCGCCGAACCCCAAGACCTCGGGCGGCGCCCGCTGGAACTACCTGGCAGCCTGGGGCTATGCGCTGCGCCAGCCCGGCGGCAGCGAGGCCAAAGCGCGCAATTTCGTGGCCGCGCTCTACCGCAACGTGCCGATCCTCGACACCGGGGCGCGCGGCGCGACGATCACCTTCGCCCAGCGCAAGCAGGGCGACGTGCTGATCGCCTGGGAGAACGAGGCCTTCCTCGTGCTCGACGAGTTCGGCAAGGACAATTTCGAGATCGTCGTGCCCTCGGTCAGCATCCTCGCCGAGCCGCCGGTCGCGCTGGTCGACAAGAATGTCGACAAGCACGGCACAAGAGCGCTCGCCGAAGCCTACCTGAAGGCGCTTTACACGCCGGACGGCCAGGAGATCATCGCCAGGCACTTCTACCGGCCGCGCGATCCGGCAGTCGCCGCCAAGTACAAGGACAAGCTGCCGCAGCTGCCGCTGTTCACGGTCGACGACGTGTTCGGCGGCTGGAGGAAGGCACAGGCGACCCATTTCGCCGACGGCGGCACCTTCGACCAGATCTACAAGCCCGGCAACTAGCATGAGCGCACTGCTGTGGGGCGGCGGGCGGCATCGTACGCTGCCGGGGTTCGGCCCGACGCTCGGGCTGACGCTGGCCTATCTCGGGCTCATCGTCGTCATCCCGCTGGCGGCGCTGGTGCTGAAGGCAACCGGGGTCGGCCCGGCCAGGTTCGTCGCGATCCTGTCCGAGCCGCGCACGCTGGCGGCGTTCCGGGTGAGTTTCGGCCTGGCGCTCGCCGCCGCGGCGCTCAACGCCGGGCTCGGGCTGCTGCTCGCCTGGGTGTTGGCGCGGTACTCCTTTCCCGGCCGCATGCTGATCGATGCGCTGATCGACCTGCCGTTCGCACTGCCGACAGCGGTCGCCGGCATCACCCTGGCGACGCTCTACAGCGACAGCGGCTGGTTCGGCGCGCTGCTGGCGCCGCTCGGCATCGCGGTGTCGTTCACCCGACTCGGCATCTTCGTCGCGTTGGTGTTTATCGGGCTGCCGTTTGTCGTGCGTGCCGTGCAGCCGCTGATCGCCGACCTCGACCGCAGCGAGGAAGAAGCCGGGCGCACCCTCGGCGCCTCGGACACGGCGATCTTCTGGCGCGTGGTCTTTCCGGCGTTGCTGCCCGGCGTGCTGACCGGAACCGCCCTCGCATTCGCCCGCGCGGTCGGCGAGTACGGCTCGGTGATCTTCATCGCCGGCAACATGCCGGGGGTTTCCGAGATTGCGCCGCTGCTGATCGTCACCAAGCTCGAACAATACGACTATGCCGGCGCCGCGGCGATCGCGACGGTGATGCTCGCGGTGTCGTTCGCGATCCTGGCGGCGCTCAACGGCATCGAGCGCTGGGCAAGGCTCCGTCATGGCGGATAGCGGGCCTATCGGTGCGCGCCGGGTTGTCGCCCCAGCGGCGTTGACCGCGGCGGCGTTGGCGGTCGTGGCGCTATTCCTGATCGCGCCGGCGGTCTTCGTGTTTGTGCAGGCCTTTGCCAAGGGCATCGGCGTCTTTGCCGACGCACTGACGCAGCCCGAGACCTCGGCCGCGATCCGGCTGACCCTCGCCGCCGCGACGATCTCGGTCGCCGCCAACACCGTGTTCGGCATCGCCGCCGCCTGGTGCATCGCCAAGTTCGGCTTCCGCGGCAAGAGCGCGCTGGTGACGCTGATCGACCTGCCGTTCTCGGTGTCGCCGGTGATCGCGGGCCTGGTCTTCGTGCTGCTGTTCGGCGCCCAGGGCTGGTTCGGGCCGTGGCTGGCGGCGCACGGGATAAAGATCACCTTCGCGCTGCCGGGCATCGTGCTGGCAACGATTTTCGTCACCTTTCCCTTTGTTGCGCGCCAACTGATCCCGCTGATGCGCGAGCAGGGCAGCGCCGAGGAAGAGGCGGCGCTGCTGCTCGGCGCCTCG
Organism: Allostellaceae bacterium; assembly: GCA_035550515.1. Taxonomy (GTDB): domain Bacteria; phylum Pseudomonadota; class Alphaproteobacteria; order ATCC43930; family CGMCC-115725; genus DATARH01. The sequence continues at coordinate 51,152 of DASZOZ010000047.1, read as the reverse complement.
GGGCTGCAGATCTTCTTCCGGGTGACCTTGCCCAACATCAAGTGGGCGCTGCTTTACGGGGTGCTGTTGTGCAACGCGCGGGCGATGGGCGAGTTCGGCGCGGTCTCGGTCGTCTCGGGCCGCATCCGCGGCGAGACCCTGACGCTGCCGCTGCAGGTCGAGATCCTCTACAACGAATACAACCTCGCCGGCGCTTTCGCGGTCGCCTCCCTGCTGGTTCTGCCGGCGCTGGTCACGCTCGCGGTCAAGGCGCTGCTCGACCGGCGTCACCGCGACGAGCTTGCCGCGCCGGCGCCGGCAGGCGCGCCATGACCTTGGTGGTCAGCGGCCTGTCGCGGCGCTACGGCAGCGAAGCGGCGCTCGCCGGCATCGACATGGCCGTCGCCGACGGCGAGTTCCTCGCGCTGCTCGGCCCGTCGGGCGCCGGCAAGACGACGTTGCTGCGCCTGATCGCCGGGCTCGACCGGCCCGATTCCGGCGCGATCCTGATCAACGGCGTCGACGCCGGCGCACTTGCACCGCGCGAGCGGCGCATCGGCTTCGTGTTCCAGAACTACGCGCTGTTCCGGCACATGACCGTCGCGCGCAACATCGCCTTCGGCCTTTCGGTGCTGCCGCGCCGCCAACGCCCGCCGCGCGCCCGGATCGCGGAGCGGGTGGCCGAACTGCTCGGCCTGATGCAGCTTTCGGGGCTCGGCGACCGCTTTCCGGCGCAGCTCTCGGGCGGGCAGCGTCAGCGCGTGGCACTCGCCCGGGCGCTGGCGATCGACCCGCAGGTGCTGCTGCTCGACGAGCCGTTCGGCGCGCTCGACGCCAAGGTCCGCAGCGAACTGCGCGAATGGCTGCGCGACCTGCAGCGGACGCTCGGGCTGACGACGGTCTTTGTCACCCACGATCAGCACGAGGCCTTTCAACTGGCCGATCGCGTCGCGATCCTCAACGCCGGGCATCTCGAACAGATCGGCTCGCCGGCGGACCTTCGCAAACACCCGGCGACCCCGTTCGTGCGCGCGTTTCTCGGCGCTGCCGACGAGCGGTCCGGCCGTAGCCCCTCGCCGGCCGCTCTCGAAGCAATACCCGACGCCCCGCGCCCGCCGGCGGCGTTCGACCCGTCGGTATTTGTGGTCGCGCGGCGCGGCCCCACGGCGCCTCCGCAAGGAAGCGGCGGAGATGCGGCGGCCGGCCGGGGGCCGTCATGGACGCCGAGCGTCGTCGGCGTGCTGCCCGATGTCGATCCCTCGGCCGACCTGCCGGCCGTCGCGGCAGGCGAGCTTTGGCTGATCGCGCTACCCGGTGCCGGGAGCGAGCCGACATCGCTCGAACGCGACGCCCTCACCCGGGCCAATATCATCGTTTACGACCGCGGCCTCGCGGATGTCGTGGCAGAAGTGATGCCGCTCGGCGGCTATGCCGAGCCGACCGACGGCGACGGATTGGCGCGATCGCTCCAGTTCATCCGCGACGGGTGGAGCGTGGTCCGGCTGATCGAGCAGCCGCTGTCCGATGACCCGAGCATCCGGTTTGGCGCGCTGGGGCGGCGGCTGCGGGAAGCCGGCGCATTTCCCGATTGGCGTCTGCGGCGGCTTTTCGAGAAAGACGGCCGCTGGCTGTGCAGTGACGACAAGCGCCTCGGCAATGCCGACCAGCTTTCAGGGCATAGTCCGAACGGTACGCGCAACACGATTGTCGTCAGCATTTCCGAGGGCACTGCGCCCGCCCGGTACGCCGTCGTCTCCGACGGCCTCGCCGGATGACCCTCACGGCCTGAGACCGCGGCCAAAGTAAAAGCCTCGCCCGGGTGTTTCCGGGCGAGGCGGCAGCACCAGAGGGTGTGTCAGGCGTCCGGCGGGAAGAACACCAGCGTACGCACCTCGATGCTTTCGCGCGGCGGCGCGCCGGGGGTCAGCGGGTTCTCGAACGAGGTATGGAACGACAGGCGCGCGCGGTCGTCATCGGCGCTGTCGTGCACCCGGATGAACAGCACCTCGTCGGTCTGCTGCTCCGAGAAATAATACCAGCGGTGATTCGGATTGTACGCGACCCGCGAGGTCTCGCCGCGGACATGGGCGTAGACCAGGTCGCTGGCGATCAGGTCGTCGTCGGTGAAGCTGCGCGCGTCGCACAGCGCCAGCGGCGAATCGAGCACCGGGCCGCGGACCGGCCGCCACACATTGACGATGCCGAAGCGGTGCTTCAGCAGCTCCTCGGCCTCGTCGGGGAGATGGTCGCGCACCCGGCGCGGCGCCGAGTTCACCGTATGGTCGTTGTGGACCTGCCGCGACGGCACGGCCAGCCCGGGCTTGGTGGCGTTGCGCACATTGTGATCGAACACGAAGACGCGGCTCGCGCCGAGCCTGTCCTTCAGCAGCTGCTCGACCTCGGGGTAATAGACGCGCTTGATTTCGTCGGGATCGTAGAAGTCGCGCACCGCGGTCGGCGCCTTGACCAGCTGAAAGCCGTTGCGGTCGAGGGTGAACTCGGCCTCGCGGCCGCGCGCGTCCTCGATCGTGACTTCCCGCATATCGTCCTCGCCGTTCCAGCGCGGCACGCCCGGCGGCGGGTCGATCCGGTAGCGCGCCGGCTTCTCCGTGCCGCGCTTCAGGTAATGGAGCGTCGAGGTCAGCGTCTTCGGGGTAAAGGCAGCATCCAGCGGCATCGTAAAGCTCCTCGGCAGTTGAGCGCCCGCGGGCTTGGCCGCCCGCCGGCTCATGAGCCAGACCCAACCCTGACCGGCGCTGCACCGCGCCGACCAAGCCGATCATCGCATGAGATCGCCTATAGCGACTCCTCCATGTCATTTAGCGATTGTCAATATAATACGATTCAGATTCGTCAAAATACCCATTACACATCATAATATCGGTATTTGACGCGGCAGCAACGCGCGTTCGGATCGAAAACGCGCTATTCTTGCCGATGGCCGTCCGCTGCGCGCGCCGGCGCCGCGGGATGAAGCCCGGGAGGCATGGTTGAACCAAAGATGACGCGCACCCTCGTCCCCCATCATTCGCATTTCGGCGCATTCAGCGCGGTCGTCGAAGACGGCAGGCTGGTCGGCGCCGAGCCGTTTGCGCTCGACCCCGACCCGTCGCCGCTGATCGATGCGGTTTCCGACGCGGTCTACTCGCCGACCCGCATCGCCCAGCCGATGGTGCGGCAGGGCTGGCTCGACCGCGGCGGAGCGAGCGGCGCCGGACGCGGCCGCGAGCGGTTCGTGTCGGTGAGCTGGGAGCGAGCGCTCGACCTGGTCGCCGGCGAGCTGTCGCGGGTCTATCGGCAATACGGGCCGAGCGCGATCATGGGCGGCTCGCAGGGCTGGTCGTCGGCCGGGCATTTCCACGAGGCGCGCGGCCAGCTGCGCCGTTTTCTCGGCGCGGCGGGCGGGTTCGTCGACCAGACGAGCAATTACAGCTTCGGCACCGCGCTGACCTTCCTGCCGCATATTCTCGGCTCGGCGCAGGCGGTGGCGGGCCCGCTGACGTCGTGGTCGTCGATGGCGCGGCATACCCGGCTCTTTGTCATGTTCGGCGGGGCCAATCCCAAGAACACGCAGGTCGCCAAGGGCGGCTGCGCCTGGCACGCGACGAGCGGCGCCTTCACCGAGCTGGCGCGTGCCGGGGTTCGGGTCGTCAACGTCAGCCCGATCCGCGAGGACGGGCCGGAGGCGGCGGCGCCGGAATGGATCGCGATCCGGCCCAACACCGACACGGCGATGCTGCTTGCGCTTGCCCATACCCTGGTCGCCGAACAGCGGCATGACGCGGCGTTTCTCGCGCGCTACTGCACCGGCTTCGACCGCGTCGTGCCGTATCTGACCGGCGCCGCCGACGGCCAGCCCAAGGATGCCGCCTGGGCCGAGCGCATCACCGGCGTGCCGGCCGAGACGATCCGCGAACTGGCGCGGCGGATGGCGGCGGAGCGTACGATGCTGACGGCGTCGTGGTCGCTGCAGCGCGCCGACCACGGCGAGCAGGTCTATTGGTCGCTGGTGCTGCTGGCCGCCTGTCTCGGACAGATCGGCCTGCCGGGCGGCGGGTTCGGTTTTGGCTACGGCTCGTCGGCGGGCGTCGCCGACCCGCCGGCGGCATTCCCCGGCCCGGCCTTGCCGACACTGCCCAATCCGGCGCGGCTCGCCATCCCGGCCGCCCGCATCGCGGACTGCCTGCTCAATCCCGGCGCGCGCTACGATTACGACGGCAAGAGCGCCACCTATCCCGATATCCGCCTGGTTTACTGGGCCGGCGGCAACCCCTTCCACCACCACCAGGATTTGAACCGGCTGCGGCGCGCCTGGCAGCGGCCCGAGACGGTCGTCGTGCACGACCCGTGGTGGACGGCAACCGCGCGCCATGCCGACATCGTGCTGCCGGCCACCACCTCGCTCGAACGCAACGATTTCGGCGGGTCGCCGCGCGACCGCTTTGTGATCGCGATGCGCAAGGCGATCGAGCCGGTGGGCGCGGCGCGCGACGATTTCGCGATCATGCGCGACCTTGCCCGGCGTCTCGGCTGCGACGCGGCGTTCACCGAAGGGCGCGACGAGGACGCGTGGCTGCATCACCTCTACGCCGCGTTCCGCGAGCGCGCGCAAAGCAACGCCGTGCCCGATTTTGCCTCGTTCTGGGAAAAGGGCTGGATCGAGATCCCGCGGCAGGCCGACGAGTACGTGCTGTTCGGCGAGTTCCGCGCCGATCCCGAGAAGCGCCCGTTGCGGACCCCGTCGGGCCGGATCGAGCTCTATTCCGAAGAGATCGCCGGTTTCGGCTACGACGACTGCCCGCCGCATCCGGCCTGGATCGAGCCCGAAGAGTGGCTCGGCGCCGCGGCGGCAACCCGACATTCGCTCCACCTCGTGTCGAGCCAGCCGCGCCACAAGCTGCACAGCCAGATGGATGCGGGGCCGGTGAGTGCGCGCGGCAAGATTGCCGGGCGCGAAGCGCTGGCGATCAACCCGGCGGATGCCCGCGCCCGCGGTCTTGCGGACGGCGATGTCGCGCGCGTCTTCAATGCGCGCGGGGCCTGCTTTGCCGGCGTCACCGTCACCGATACGGTGCGGCCGGGCGTGGTGCGGCTGTCCTGCGGCGCGTGGTACGACCCGGCCGACGCTATCGAAGGAGCGCCGTGCGCCCATGGCAATGCCAATGTGCTGACGCGCGACCGAGGCACATCGCGGCTCGGCCAGGGGCCAAGCTCGGCGACCGCGCTGGTCGAAGTCGAACGCTGCCTGTCGCCGCCCGCGGTCGCGGCATTTGAACCGCCGGTGGCCGCGGGAGCATAACGCGAGCGTTCACCGCCAAGGTCAGCCGCTCGCCAAACGCGAACCGCCGCGCGACGGGCGCGGCTCCGGGCGCGACACATCCGCCGGCCAAAGCGCATCAGCGGAAGCGGCACATGACAGAATTGCGACATTGACGCTTCGTGCGGCGTCGCATCGAGGCGCTAATCATCGGCGCAAGCCGACATCTTGATGGGTCGCCATTGAGCCAGAACGGCAAGGAGAGCGAAAGACAACCATCACCCGCCGCGAGGTCGCGGTGAGAGGTGAGGCTGCGGTCCCCAACCGCGGCCTGATCACGCTCTCGATCATGCTGGCGAACATCATGCAGGGGGTCGACAACACGATCCTCAACGTGGCGTTGCCGCATATCCAGGGATCGCTCTCCGCCTCGCTCGATCAGATCGCCTGGGTGCTGACCTCTTACATCGTCTGCGCCGCGATCATGATGCCGCTGACCGGCTGGCTCGCCGGACGGTTTGGCATCAAATACATCTTCCTCGGGTCGATCGTCGGCTTCACGATCGCATCGGCGCTGTGCGGCGCCGCGGGCAGCCTCGGCGAGCTGGTCCTGTTCCGCGCCCTGCAAGGCATCGCCGGCGCCGGGCTGGTGCCGCTCAGTCAGGCCGTGTTGCTGCAGATCAACCCGCCGGAGCGGCACGGTCACGCGATGGCGGTATTCGGCAGCGGCACGATCGTCGGCCCGATCATGGGGCCGGCGCTCGGGGGCTGGCTGACCGAATATTACAGCTGGCGCTGGGTGTTCTACATCAACCTGCCGATCGGCCTGCTGTCGATATTGGGCGTGCTGATCTTCATCCGCTATACCCGGAACGTCCGTCGCCAGCCGTTCGACTTCTTCGGGTTCCTCGTTCTGAGCCTCGGGATCGGCGCATTGCAGCTGATGCTCGATCGCGGCGAGTTGAAGGACTGGTTCAATTCGAGCGAGATCTGGGCGGAAGCGGCAATCGCCGGGCTCGGGTTCTATTTGTTTACGGTGCATACGGCGACCGCCGAGGGCCGCTCGTTTTTCGACCGGGAGCTGCTGACCAGCGTCAATTTCGCGGTCGGCACGGTGCTGATGTTTGCCGGCGGTCTGATCATGACCGGCACCTTGGCGCTGTTGTCCACGATGCTGGAAAATCTGATGAACTATCCGGCGGTCACCACCGGCTTCACGACCATGCCGCGCGCCGTCGGCGGGTTTGCCGCGATGTTTCTGGTGGCGCCGCTGATGACCCGCGTCGACAACCGCCTCATCATCCTGTTCGGCTTTCTGCTGACCGCCTGTGCGATGTGGCAGATGACCCAGTTTTCGCTGCAGATGGGCATGATGCCGGTGATCGTGTCCGGGCTGGTCCAAGGGTTCGGCCTCGGGTGCACGCAGGTGCCACTCAACACCTTGGCGCTGTCGACCCTGCCGCCGCACATCCTCACCCAGGGCACCGCGATCCGCAGCCTGATGCGCAATCTCGGCGGCTCGATCGGCATCTCCGTGCTGGTCTCGCAATTGGCGCAGAACTCCCAGATCGTCCATGCCCGTCTGGTCGAGCGGCTGCGGCCGGACAACCCGTTGGCGCATGCGCCTTTCCTTGCGCCGCCGTTCAGCCTGTCGACGCCCCACGGCCTCGCCGCGCTGAACGTCGAGGTGACGCGGCAGGCCGCCATGGTTTCCTATATCGACGATTTCCGGCTGATGATGCTGATCGCCCTCGGCGTGCTGCCGCTCCTCCTGCTGCTGCGCATCAAGCGCGAGCCGCCAAGGACGCAAGCGGTCGCCCCCGTCGCGGCCGCCGCCGATGATTAGCTGCGTCGCACGACGATGTTGGTCCGGGCACGCTCGGCATGCGACGTTAGCGGCCCGAGTCGCGAGGAGTTCCTGTCGATGCATGAGCGGGTAGTGCCGGTTCCGACGCCGGCCGGCCGGATGGAGACGTTCATCTCGCATCCGGAGCAGGACGGGCCGTTCCCGGCAATCGTCATGTACATGGACTTTTGGGGCGTGCGCGAAGAGCTGTTCGACATCGCCCGCCGGGTCGCCACGGTCGGCTATTACTGCATGGTGCCCGACCTCTATTATCGCCAGGGCCGGGTGCGCAACGAGTGGCGCAACGACAAGAACCAGATGATCTCGATGCACCTGCTCGACCCGGAGCGCCAGCGCCTGGCCCGGATCCCGCTGGAAAAGCTGTCGAACGCGATGGTCGTCGAGGATACCGGCGCGCTGCTCGAATTCATCGATCGGGGTGAGCCGGTGCGGCCGGGCGGGATGGGTTCCTTCGGCTATTGCATGGGCGGGCGCCACGTCCTCTGCGTCGCCGGAGCCTATCCCGAGCGGTTCATCGCCAATGCCAGCCTGCACGGCACGGCGCTGGTGTCCGAGCGCGAAGACTCGCCGCATCGCCTCGTCGACCGCTTCCGCGGCGAGCTTTATTGCGGCTTTGCCGAGCATGACCCGCACGCGCCCCCGGACATGATCCGGGAGCTCGGCGGTCTGTTGGCGGGCCGGGCCGTCAAGTATCACCACGAGATCCATCCCGGCGCCGAGCATGGCTATGCGCTGCCCAACCGCGACATCCACGACAAGCGGGCGGCAAACCGGGACTGGGAGCTGATCTTCGCGATGTTCCGGCGCCAATTGCCGCTGTCGTAGCGCTCACGCAATCGCGACAATATCGCCCTGCGCGATCCCGACTTTGCCCTTGTTCGCCCGGCCCGCGGCGGTAGATTGCCGGCCGGGGATTCGGGGAGAAGCACATGGGGGCACGGCTGACGCGACGGGAACTGCTGGCCGGCGCCGCCGGCGCGGCCTTGGCCGTGCAGTTGCCGCGGCCGGCGATCGCACAAGGCGCGCCGCTCAAGATCGGGTTGCTGACGGTCAAGACCGGGCCGCTGGCGCAGGGCGGCATCCAGATGGAACAGGGCATTTCCCTGTTCCTGAAGCATCGCAGCAACAAATTGGCCGGTCGCGCAGCCGAACTGGTCATCGCCGACACGGGCGGCAACCCGGCCGGCACCAAGACCAAGGCGCAGGAGCTGATCGAGCGCGACCATGTCGATCTCATCGTCGGGCCGCTCGCCGCCTTCGAGCTCCTGGCGATCAGCGACTACGTGGCGCAGCACAAGACCCCGATCCTCAGCCTCGCCGCGGCCGAGGACATGACGCAGCGCAAGCCGAACCCGTATTTCGTGCGGGCGTCGGCGACGTCGGCGCAGCCGATGCACCCGCTGGCCGACTATGCGGCCAAGGAGCTGAAGTACAAATCGGTGATCACCATCACCGAGGACTTCGCGTTCGGCTACGAGCAGATGGGCGGGTTCCAGCGGGTCTTCGAGGACGCCGGCGGGCACGTCAAGACCAAGCTGTGGCCGCCGATCGTGACGCCCGATTACACGCCCTACCTGGCGCAGCTCAGCGGCATCGATGCGATCGTCTCCGGCTTTGCCGGCTCGAACCCACTCAAGTTCATGAAGCAATACAAGGACCAGGGGCTGACCCTGCCCGTGCTCGGCGGCGGCGTGGCGTTTGACGACGCGCTGCTCAAAAGCTTTGGCGACGAGGCGGTCGGCGCGATTTCCTGCTCGGCCTACACCGCGGACCTCGACACGCCCAGCAACAAGCGCTTTGTCGCCGACATGCTGAAGGATAACGGCAACATACCGGGCATCTACGCTGCCGGCCTGTACCTCAACGGCATGGTGGCCGAGGCGGCGCTCGAAAAGACCGGCGGCAAAACCGACGACAAGGAAGCGTTCATCAAGGCGATGCGCGGCGTCAACCTGACCGATACGCCGCGCGGGCCGTTCCATTTCGACGATCTCGGCAACGTCGTCGGCAGCTTCTACATCCGGCGCTGCGAGCGAAAGGACGGCAAGCTCGTCAACACCACCATCAAGACCTACGACAATGTCAGCCAGTTCTGGACCTATGACGAAAAATGGTTTCTCCAGCAGCCGGTGTATTCGCGCGACTACCCGCCGCTGAAAACCTGAAAAAGGGGGGAAGGCGATGACGACGAAACGGCTGACCCGTCGTGCGTTGCTCAAGGGCACGGCGGCTTCGGCGGCCGTTGCAGCCTTGCCCGCGCCGGCCATCGCCGATGCCCCGCCGATCAAGATCGGGCTGTTGACGGTAAAGACCGGTCCGCTGGCGCAAGGCGGCATACAGATGGAGCAGGGGACGGCCCTGTTCTTCAAGCATGCCGGGAACAAGCTGGCCGGCCGCCCCGCCGAGCTGATCATCGCGGATACCGGCGGCAACCCGGCCGGCACCAAGACCAAGGCGCAGGAGCTGATCGAGCGCGACCATGTCGACATGATCTTCGGGCCGCTCGCGGCCTTCGAGCTGCTGGCGATCAGCGATTACGCGGCGCAGCAGAAATGCCCGATCCTCAGCCTCGCCGCCGCGGAGGACATGACCCAGCGCAAGCCGAACCCGTATTTCATTCGCTGCTCGGCCAGCTCGGCGCAGGCGATGCACCCGCTCGCCGACTATGCCCGCAAGGAGCTGAAATATTCGACGGTCATCACCGTCGCCAATGATTTCGCCTTCGGCTACGAGGAGATCGGCGGTTTCCAGCGCGTCTTCGAGGACAATGGCGGCCGGGTGAAGGCAAAGCTCTGGCCGCCGCTGGTGACACCCGACTACACGCCGTTTCTCGCCCAGATGAGCGGCGTCGATGCGGTCGTGTCGGGGCTCGGCGGCTCCAACCCGGTCAAATTCATGAAGCAATACAAGGACCAGGGGCTGACCCTGCCGGTGCTCGGGGGCGGCGTGGCGATGGATGACGGCCTGCTGAAAAGCTTCGGCGACGAAGCCGTCGGCGTCATTTCGAGCGCGGCCTACACCGTCGACCTCGATACGCCGAGCAACCGCCGTTACGTTGCCGACAGCATTCGCGATTACGGCGGGATCCCCGGCTCCTATGCCGCGGGGCTTTACTGCAACGGCATGGTCGCCGAAGCGGCGCTGGCGAAAACCGGCGGCAAGACCGACGACAAGGAGGCGCTGATCCAGGCGATGCGCGCCATCTCGCTCGCCGACTCGCCGCGCGGTCCGTTTCATTTCGACCATTTCGGCAACGTCGTCGGCGACATCTTCATCCGCCGCTGCGAGAAAAAAGACGGCAAGCTCGTCAACACGACGATCAAGACCTACCACGACGTCAGCCAGTTCTGGACCTACGACGAAAAGTGGTTTCTCGAACAGCCGGTCTACAGCCGCGACTACCCGCCGCTGAAGGGCTAGGCCCCGGCAGCATGCCGCACTCGTTTTGCTTCGCGTTTTGCCTGGCGTTTTGTCCGGCATTTCGCCGGGGGCCCGGCCGCCGGCGATGAACCTCTGGGTGCTCCTCGCGGGCAACAGCATCGCCTTTGGCGGTCTCTTGTTCCTGCTGTCGGCCGGGTTCGCGCTGATCTTCGGGCTGATGCGCATTCCCAACCTGACGCACGGCTCGCTGTTCATGATGGGGGCGTATTTCGGCGTCACCCTGATTTCCTGGGGTTTGAGCTTCTGGCCCGCGGCAATCCTTGCCGCGCTCGGCGTCGCGGCGTTTGGCGGGCTGGTCGAGCGTCTGCTGCTGCGCCGCCTGCCCGGCGCCGAACTGGCGCAGGTGCTGGTGACGCTGGGGCTGTCGTTCATGATCGCCGATGCGTGCCTGCTGGGCTGGGGCGGCGACCCGCTGTCGATTTCCGCGCCGCCCGCGCTGCGCGGCGCCACCCGCATCGCCGGGTTCGGCTTTCCGCTCTACCGGATCGGGGTCATCGTCGTCGCCGTGCTGTGCGCCGCCGGGTTGTGGGCGCTGCTCGACCGCACCCGGCTCGGGGCGATGATCCGTGCCGGGGTGGACGACCCGGACATCGCGCGTGTCGTCGGCATCCGGGTCTCGCTCCTGTTCACGATCGTGTTCTCGCTCGGCGCAGGCCTCGCCGGCTTTGCCGGCGTCATCGGCGGGCCGATCCTGTCGGTCTATCCCGGGCTCGACCAGGACATGCTGCCGCTCGCCCTCGTGGTCGTCATCCTCGGCGGCTCGGGAAGCCTGATCGGGTCCTTTGTCGGCAGCTTCGTCGTCGGCTTTCTCTATAATTTCGGCCAGGCCATGTTCCCGGAGCTGGCCTATGTCGTGCTGTTCCTGCCGATGCTGGTCGTGCTGGTGCTGCGCCCGCAGGGCCTGTTCGGGCGAGCCGCGCCATGAAGCGGGCGGCGCTGGTGCTGACGCTGGCCGCCCTGGCGGCCCTGCCGCTGTGGGTCGGCAACGAATACTACGTCAATATCGCGGCCCAGATCCTGCTCTACGCGATCTTCGCGCTCGGGCTCAACGTGCTGGTCGGCTATGCCGGGCTGGTGTCGCTCGGCCATGCCGGGCTGTTCGGCATCGCCGCCTATGCCGGCGCGTTCATGATTACCAGCGGCGCCAACCACCTGGTCGCGATCATCGTCGCGCTCGCGGTCACGCTGGCCACCGCAGCCGCGTTCGCCGTGCTGGCGCTGCGCGGCACCGGTCTCGGTTTTGTCATGATCACCGTGGCGCTGGGACAGATCGTCTGGGGCGTGGCGTATCGCTGGATCAGCATCACCAACGGCGACAACGGGATTTCGGTCGGCACGCGCCCGGCGCCGTTCGGCCTGTCGCTGACCAGCGCCGCCGGGTTTTATTGGGCGACGCTGATCGTGTTTCTGATCGCACTGGCGTGCATCGAGGTCTTGGCGGCCTCGCCGTTCGGCGCCAGCCTGCGGGGCGCGCGCGACCAGCCGCGGCGGATGACGGCGCTCGGCTACAATATCTGGCTGATCCGCTTTCTGGCGTTTCTGTTTTCCGGTTTGTGGAGCGGCGTGGCCGGCTTGCTCTTCCTCTACTACAACCAGTTCATCAGTCCGCAGGCGGTGGCGCTGAGCGCCTCGGCGGAGGCGCTGCTGATGGTGATCGCCGGCGGCACCGGCACGCTGCTCGGGCCGGTCGCGGGCGCCGCTCTTGTCGTGATCATGAAGAATGTCGCCAGCGCTTATATCGAGCGATGGAACTTCGTCCTCGGCGCGATCTTCGTGGCGATCGTCATCTTTATGCCGGAGGGCCTGGTGCCGGGTTCCGCCCGGCTTGCGCGCTGGTGCCTCGCGCGACTGCGGCCGCGCGGCGCTCCCGCCGCCGCGCCGCGTCCGGAGGCGGGCCCGTGAGCGCGCTCGAACTGCGCGGCCTCAACAAGGCGTTTGGCGGGCTTCGGGTGACGGCCGAGGTGAGCCTGACGGTCGAACCGGGTGAACGCCGGCTGATCATCGGACCGAACGGGGCGGGCAAGACGACGCTGTTCAACCTGATCGCCGGCGAGTTGCGCCCCGACGCCGGCTCGGTACGGCTGTTCGGGGACGACATCACGCGGGTTCCGTCGCGGCGGCGGGCGCATCTCGGCTTGGCGCGCACCTATCAGATCATCACGCTTTTCCCGCACGATACGCTGCTGCGCAACGTCACGCTGTCACTGCTCGGCCTGTCCCGCCTGCGCTGGAACCCGCTGCTCCGGCTCGACCGCCAGACCGCGCTGATCGAGGCGGCGCGGCAGACCCTGGCGCGGGTCGGACTCGACCATCTCGCCGAACGTCCGCTTGGCGAGATGGCCTATGGCGAGCGGCGGCGCGTCGAGATCGCGATGGCGCTGGCGCAAAGCCCGAAGGTGCTGCTGCTCGATGAGCCGTTTGCCGGGCTGTCGAGCGAGGAGCGCCGCGACATTCAACAATTGCTGACCACCATCCCGGCCTCGGTCGCGATCGTGATGATCGAGCACGACATGGACATCGCCCTCGATTTTGCCGAGCGGATCACCGTGCTGCATTTCGGCCGGGTCGAGGTCGAGGGCACGCGCGCCGAGGTCGTCGCGCACCCGCGCACCAAGGAGATCTATCTTGGCGAATGACGCGCTGCGGCTCGCCGAGGTCGACGCGCTCTATGGCGACAGCCATGTGCTGCACCGCGTTTCGTTTCGCTGCGGGGCGGGCCGCCTGCTCGGCCTCCTGGGGCGCAACGGCGCCGGCAAGACGACCAGCATGAACGTCGTGACCGGCTTGTTGGCGCCGCGCCGCGGCCGGGTCGAAATCTACGGCACGCCGGTCGCCGGGCGGTCGCCCGAGGCCATCGCGGCGCAAGGCGTCGCGCTCGTACCGCAAGGCCGCCGCATCTTTCGCAGCCTGACGGTCCGGGAAAACCTCGCCGTCGCCGTGCGCAAACGCGGCGCCGGCCAGCCGTTATGGACGATCGACACCGTCTTCGCGGCCTTTCCCCGGTTGCGCGAGCGGCGCAATCAGTATGCGGGCACGCTTTCCGGCGGCGAGCAGCAGATGCTCGCGATCGGCCGCGCGCTCGTCTCCAATCCTCGCATCTTGTTGCTGGACGAACCGTCGGAGGGGCTGGCGCCGCAGATCGTCGCCGACGTCATGGCGACGATCCGGCAGTTGAAAGAACAGGGCCTGTCGATCGTCCTCGTCGAGCAGAACGCGAAGCTGGTGTTCGACGTTGCCGATGACGTGGTGATCCTCAACAGCGGCCGGGTGGCGGTCGAAGCGAGCGCGGCCGAGCTGAAACAGGGGACGATCGACCTGCACCAGTATCTCGGAATTTATTGAACGGGCCGCGCCGCCGCGCCCGGCTCACCCCGCTGGCGGTTCGAGCGCGCCGAGCCCGTCTGCCGCCATGGCTGGACCGCCCGCCTCGGGGCGCGCGGCAAAGACGCGGTGGGCGGTGCGGCCGATCATGTGGGTGAGGGCCGCATCGAAGCCGCCGGCCGCGACGCCGCCCAGCAGCGGTACGAACCGGCCGAGCCCGGCAACGCCGCGCGCCCCGGCCACGCCCAGCACGGCCAGGTGGCCGGCGTGACGGGACTTGTTGAACAGCACCGGCGCCGCCCAGCCGACGGCGTCGCGGCCGAGCCGGGCGCCAAAGCGGATCCCGGCGTCGCGCAGCGTGTCGGCGGCCTTGGAGCCCGACAGGCAAGCGAGGACCAGCATCCGCACCCGCGCGCTGCGAATGTCGTGGCCGTGGAGATGCGCAATCGCCGCCACCAGCCGGGTCTGCAGATAAAGCGCGCCGGCGAGGTTGGCGGGCAAGGCCACCGGCAGTGCGACAAAGCCGCCGCAGCCGGTGGCGAAACCGGCCACGCCCGCCATCCGGGTATGGGCGGCGATGACCGCCTTGACGGCATGCTCCGTCGAACCGTGCTTCGCGGCGTATTCCGCCGCCAGCTCTTCCGCGCCGGCAAAGCCCGGCATGCCCTCGACAGCCTTGCCGTAGGCCCAGTCGAACGCCTGCGTCAGCGATGCGGCGAGCGGGCTTACCCGCGCCGCCACGGCGAGATTTCTGACCGTCCTCGTCAGGGATTTCATCCCGCCTATGTGGCCTCGCCGGACCGCCGACGCAATCCGCCGCGCGCGGTGCGCGCCACACTCGCGCCCCCGTCTTGCGGCAAGCAGGACAGCGAACTAAGTTCGTTAGCCTAAGTCGAAAGCAAAGCAGATGCGTACCGTAAACATTCACGAAGCCAAGACCCACCTTTCGCGACTGGTCCAGCGCGCCGCGAACGGCGAACCCTTTGTCATCGCCAAGGCCGGCAAGCCCCTTGTCAAAGTGGTGCCACTGGATGCGCCAACCGAGGGAAAGCCCCGCCGGATAGGCATGCTTGATGGATTGATCAAAGTGCCGGACGACTTCGACACGATGATGGCAGGCGAGATAGAAGAGATGTTTTACAGCAAGAAATGAGATTCCTGATCGATACCCATCTGTTGATATGGGCGGTCGGCGTATCTGGCCGGCTGCCCTCCAAGGCACGAGACATTATCAGCGACCCAGATAATGAGCTGTCGTTCAGTGCGGCCAGCCTTTGGGAAATCGCCATTAAAAGCGGCAGAAGACGCGACGACTTTCAAATCGATGTCGGGCTGATCCGCCGTACTCTCCTCACCAGCTACTACGACGAACTGCCCGTCACCGGTGAGCATGCCGTCGCGGTCGCTGATTTGCCACCGCTGCACAAGGATCCGTTCGACCGGCTGCTCATCGCGCAGAGCATCGTCGAGGGGATCACGCTGTCGCCGCCGATCGGCACGTGGCGCGCTATTCCGGGCCGATCCGTCTCGTGTCATAGGCCGCCATAGCCCCGTCTCGGCCAACCCGCTAGGATGCCCGCAAAATCGCGGGAGGGTTTGCCGATGCTGTTCAAATGCCGGCCGGAAGGGTTGCCGATCCCGGGGCGGTTTCCCGGCCCGGCGCATGCGCGCGGCAAGTGGTTCACGATCGACATACACTGCCATCTGCTGACGCCAAAGGCCGAGGAGATGGTGGCGAGCGCCGGGCTCAGCATGGACTGGCAGCCGCGCCACCAGTTCGCCAACGAGCTGACGCGCGAGACCAACCGCGAGCAGGCGCGGCGCACGCGCGAGCAGTTCACCTCGATCGAAAAGCGGCTCGCCGACATGGACTCGATGGGGATCGACATCCAGGCGATCACCCCGTCGCCGGCGCAGACCTTCTACAGCGTCCCGGCCGAGCTCGGCATCGCGACCGCGCGCGTCATCAACGACAACATCGCGGATATCTGCGGCAAGCATCCCGACCGCTTTGTCGGGCTCGGCACGGTGCCGTTCCAGGCGCCGGAGCTGGCGGTCGCCGAGCTTGACCGGCTGCACAAATCGCTGGGGCTGCGCGGCATCGAGATCGCCACCAATGTGGCCGGCGCCGACCTTTCCGAGCCGCGCTTCCGGCCGATCTTCCAGCGCGCGGAGGAGCTGGGGCTGGTGCTGTTCATGCACCCGACCGGGTTCCCCGAGGCGAGCCGGTTCCGCGACCATTACTTCACCAACATCATCGGCAACCCGCTCGACACCACGGTCGCGGTGCATCACCTGATCTTTGGCGGGGTGCTGCAGGACTGCCCGAACCTCAAGCTGGTGCTGTCGCATGGCGGCGGCTTCCTGCCGGCCTATGCGGGACGCATCGACCATGCCGCCGCGGCCCGGCCGGACACCTGCACCTGCCTGCGCCACATGCCGACGGCCTATCTCAAGCGGCTGTATTTCGACACGATCGTCTACACCCATCACCAGCTGCACTACCTCGTCGAGCAATACGGCGCCGACCACGTGCTGATGGGCACCGACTACCCGGCCGACATGGGCGAGGTCGATCCGATCGGATTTATCGAGGGCGCCGACGCGCTCGAAGACAGCGAACGCGCGGCGATCCTCGGCCGCAACGCGGCCCGGCTGCTCAATATCGTCGTGCCGGAGGACCGCCGGTGAGCGCCGATTTTCGAGCACCGGTTTTCGTGATGGCGCCGGTGCCGCCGGACGACGCCATCGCCAGGCAATGACCCGCTCCGCAAAGAGCTGACGCAGGGAGCTGACAATGGCTGAAATCCTCGGCATCGGCTGTAGCCACCGGCCGGTGATGCTGCGCCCGAACGAGAACTGGACCTTTATGATGAAGGCCTCGCTCGACGACCCCGACATGCCGGAGGCGATGAAGAACCCGGCCAACTGGCCGGCAGAGCTGCGCGAGGAGCTCGGCAACGATTGGGGCGCCTCGACCGCGACGCGTTATCGCGAAATCTACCGCCGGCACTTTGCCGAGGCGCGGGCGGCGCTCGATGCGTTCAACCCCGACCTCATCATCATGTGGGGCGACGATCAGTACGAGAATTTCAAGGAAGACATCGTCCCGCCTTTCGCGGTGCTGGCCTATGCCGACCAGGACATCCAGCCCTGGGCGCACCGCCGCTCGCCGGACAACCCGTGGAACGAGCCCAAGGACAAGGTTTTTCGCGTGCGCGGCCACCGCGAGGCCGGCAAGTACCTGGCCAGCAAGCTGATCGCCGCCGGGATCGATGTCGGCTACGCCTATAAGCCGCTGCACCACAAGATGGGGCACGCGTTCGAAAACACCGTGCTGCTGCTCGACGACGAGCGGCGCGGTTTCGACTATCCGCTCGTGCAGTTTTCGGTGAATTGCTACGGCCGCCGGGTCAATGCGGCGCGCGGGCTGCGCCTGCCGCTGGCGATGAAGGACGCAATCGGCAACCTCGACCAGCAAGTCTTCGATCCGCCAAGCCCCAACCCGCATCGCTGCATGCAGGTCGGCGCCGCCACGGCGAAGATCATGGCCGAGAGCCCGTGGCGGGTGGCGCTGATGGCGTCCTCATCCTGGTCGCACTCGTTCCTCACCGAGAAGAACTGGCAGCTCTGGCCCGATGTCCCGGCGGACCGCGCCCTGTTCGACGCGCTGGAAACCGGCGACTACGCCACGTGGCACGGCTACAAGACCGCGCAGATCGAGCAATCCGGCCAGCACGAGGTGCTGAACTGGTTCTGCCTGCTCGGCGCCATGGAAGCGCTCGGCCGCAAGCCGGACAAGGCGGTGTTCCTGGAAAACTGGGCCTTCGTCTCACCGGTCGTCTTCGCGCACTATCACTGACCGGAACGATGCGATTGCGTCCTTCGCAGCGAGGGAGGAAACCATGGCGGGGCTCGACGACATTCTTGAGAGCGGTGAGGCGCAGCGTCTCGCGACCGGTTTCACCTTTACCGAAGGGCCGGTCTATCACCCGGACGGGTTCTGGTACTTCGTGGATGTGCGCGAGTCGAAATTCTATCGCATCAAGCCGGGCGGGCCGGCCGAATTGCTGCGCGACAACACCGGCGAGGGCAACGGCACGACATTCGACCCGCAAGGCCGGTTGATCCAGTGCGAGGGCGGCCATCGCCGCGTGACGCGCTGGCCGGCGGACGGCAAGTTCGCCTCGCACGACGTGCTGATGGACAAGTTCGACGGCAAGCGCCTGTCGCGGCCCAACGACGTGGTGTGCAAATCGGACGGCAGCCTCTACTTCACCAATCCGGGGATGCGCGTGCCGCTCGGCCAGCGCGAGCTCGACCCGGCGGCGATCTACCGCATCATGCCGGACGGCGCGACCCGGCACGTCGCCGATTTCGAATACCCGAACGGCCTGGCCTTCTCGCCCGACGAGCGGGTGCTCTACGTCGCCAACACGCGCCACACCGCCTATATTCACCGGCTCGAAATGGACAGCGCCGGCAATATGGTGCGGCGCCGCATCTTTGCCGACATGTCCTCGGACGAGAAGATCGGCGTGCCGGACGGGATGAAGGTCGACGTCGAAGGACGGGTGTGGTGCACCGGGCCGGGCGGCACCTGGGTCTACGCGGCGGACGGCACCCATATCGGCACCATCAAGACGCCCGAAGTGCCGGCCAACCTGGCCTTCGGCGGCCCCGACATGAAGACCGTGTTCTTTACCGCGCACAGCTCGGTCTATGTCTTGCGGGCCAGGGCGCCGGGTCTGCCGGGGCATCCGTTCAGGAAATAAGACGAACGCCTTGATGCGGAGGACGGCAAGTGAGGACGGGCGGCGAGTATCGCGAGGCGCTGCGCGACGGACGCGTCGTCTATGTGATGGGCGAAGGCCGGGTCGAGGATGTGACGACGCATCCCGCGACGCGGGCGGTGGTCGAGGAATACGTCCGCTGGCACGACCTGCACCGCGATCCGGCATGGACCGGGACGCTGATCGGCCCGGCCGGCATCCCTTGGGCGCTGACCGGGCCGAAAACCGGCGCCGACCTCATCGGCATGGGCCGGTCGTTCGCCAAGACCTGCTTCCTGTCGGCCGGCAACATCACCCACGATCCGGCCTATGGCAACCTGATCGCGATGGGCATCGTCAACGCGGTCTGCGAGCACGGCGCCGGCGCCGAGCATGTCGCCCGCGCCCAGAGCTATCGCGCGATGATCGCCGAGACCGGCCGGTTCCTGACCTTCAGCGGCGGGGCGCCGCCGATCGGCCACCGGCTGCGCCCCGACCCGAAGGACCGCGCCGGCTGCCGCATCGTGCGCGAGACCGGCACGGGCCTGGTCATCTCCGGCCGCATCGGCATGCATACCAGCCCGTGCTACGCCGAGGACATCTTTGTCGGCTCGCTCAACGGGGTGCAGTATGACGGCCACCCGGTGAGCTTTGTCGTCGAGATCGCCGCCAAGGGCGTGACGATCCTGTGCCGCCGGGTCGCCGCGCGCGAGCGCAACCCGTTCCTCGCGCCGCTTTCCAACCGCTTCGACGAGCTGGACGGCACGCTGTGGCTCGACGAGGTGCTGATCCCCTGGGAGCACGTATTCCTGATCGACCCCGGCCCCGAGGCGGTCGCGCGCTGGCTGCTGTGGCATCACCTCTACAGCTGGGGCGCTCGTGCCGAGTTCAGCCTCGGGCTGGCCCTGGCGCTGGCCGACGCGATGGGGTTGAAGGAGAACGAGGCGACGGTCGAATACCTGATCGACCTGATGGCGGCGGTGCAGACGATCCGCGCCTGCCAGACCGCCGCCGAGCACGAGCCGGAACCGACCCCCACCGGGTTCTGCGGCCCGAACCGCCGGCACGTGATGGCGGGCGGCATCACGCTGTTCAAGGCGCGCCAGCAGATCGGCGAAATCCTGCGCATCATCCCCGGCTCGTCGCTGGTGGTGGCGCCGGGGGATACCGACCTCGCGGCGCCGGGCTTGTCGGCGGGGCTCGAAGAAGCGTTCGGCGGCGGCGGCTACACCGCGGCCCAGCGCACGGCGCTGCTCCAGCTTGCCTGGGACCATGTGTCGTCGGGGCTCGACGGCCGCGAATCCGCGTTCGAACTCCATGCCAGCGGCGGCTTGCCGACCTGGCGCGGCCGGTTGCGCAAGAGCTTCACCGACTACAACTCGCTCGCCAATGCGGTGCTGCGGCAGCTCGATTGCGACATGCCGGCGATCGATCTCGGCTCGATCCCCGCCGCACCGCTGGCGCCGCGTCGCGTCAACGCGCCGCGGCCGGCGCCGGCCGGAGACAAACCGTGAGGACCGGCGCGGACTACCGCGCGGCGCTGCGCGACGGCCGCAAGGTCGTGATCATGGGCGGCGGCGCGATCGACGACGTCGCCACGCACCCGGCGACCGCCGCGATGGTCGGGCAATACGCCGCCTGGTACGACCGGCATTTCGACCCCGACTGGCGCGAGACGTTGAACAGCCCGGACGGCACGCCGTGGGCGTTCGTGCTGCCGCGGACGGCGGCGGAGGTTCGCGCCATGGGCCGCGCGATCTCCAAGACCACCTTCCTCTCGGCCGGCAACATCACGCACACGCCGTTTTACGGGCACCTGATCGCGATGGGCGTGCTGGCCGCGACTGAGACCCTCGGCGCCGGGCCGCAGCACCCGAAGCACGCCGAGGTCTATCGCCGGGAAGTCGCCGCAACCGGGAGGTTCGTCACGTTCTGCGGCGGCGCGGCGATCATCGGCCAGCGCCTGCAGCCGAACCCGGCGGACCGGGTCGCGGTCAAGCTGGTGCGCGAGACCGACAAGGGCATCGTCGTGCGCGGCCGGCTCGGGATGCACACCAGCCCGGCCTATGCCGAGGAGGTCTATGTCGGGCATTTGACCGGGCTGCGGATCGAGGGCAACCCCGTCGGGTTTATCGTCCCGGTCGGGGCGCCGGGGGTGACGACGCTGTGCCGCAAACCCGCGGCGCGGAGCGCCGAGGCCTTTACCGCGCCGCTGTCGAGCCGCTATGACGAACTCGACGGCCAGATGTGGCTCGACGACGTGTTCGTGCCTTGGGAGCGGGTCTTCGCGGTCGATCCGGCACTCGAGGCCATCCCGCGCTGGCTGCGCTGGCATCATCTGTACGGCTGGCTCGCCAAGGCGGAATTCACGCTGGGCCTGGCCTTCGCCCTCGCCGACGCGATGGGGCTGAAGGACCACGACGCGACGATCGATTACCTGGTCGACATCATCGCCGAGGTGCAGGTCGTGCGCTCCTGCATCGCCGCCGCCGAGCACGACCCCGACTTCACCGCCACCGGCTATTGCTACCCGAACCACGCGCATCTGGCGGCCGGCGGCATCGCGCTGTTCAAGGCGCGGCAACGGATCAGCGAGCTGCTGCGGATCATCCCCGGCTCGTCGCTGGTCGTCGCGCCCTGCGACAGCGACTTCGCCATCCCGGAGCTGGCCCAGGGGCTGGAGGAGAGTTTCGGCGGCGGCGGCTATACCGCGCGGCAGCGGGCGGCGCTGCTTCAGCTCGCCTGGGACCATGTGTCGTCGGCGCTCGACGGCCGGGAGTCGGCGTTCGAGCTGCATGCCAGCAGCGGGATGCCGGGCTGGCGGCATTGGCTGCGGCGCAGTTTCCACGGCTACAACGAACTCGCCAATGCCGTGCTCGAACTGATCGAGATGCCGATGCCCGAGATCGATGTCGGCGGCATCCGTGCGGCGCTGCCGCCCGCCCGCCGGTCGGTGAGCCACCCGGCAGGCGGTCGCAAGTAAACTGCGGAGTCGCAGGGGAGCAGCGCATGGCGGGGACCACGGTTGCGGTTGTCGGCGCGGGGATCGGCGGGGTGTACCTGGCGGCGCAGTTGGGCGCGCTCGGTGCCGGGCTGCGGCTGACCGACCTCGACGACGCGCGGCTCGCCGACATCCGCGACCGTGGCGGGCTCGATGTCGAGGTCGGCGGTAGGACGCATTTTTCGGCCGTCGAACGGGTCACGACCGACCTGGCGGCGGCGGTCGACGGCGCCGATGTCATTGCCGTCTGCACCGGTGGGACGTTCCAGGAGAGCGTCGCGCGCGGTGTCGCGCCGCTGCTGCGCGACGGGCAGATCGTGCTGCTGATCCAGGGCAACACCGGCGGCGCCTTGACCTTTCGCCGGGCGCTCGCCGCCGCCGGCTGCCGCGCCGGTGTCGACATCGCCGAGATGGACAATTACCCCTACTCGTGCTGGCGCCTGTCCTCCACCCGCATCAAGCCGATCGTCACCAAGAAAGGGCTGCAGATCGCCACGTTTCCCGGCAACCGCAGCGCTGCCGTGTTCGCCAGGCTCGGGCCGCTTTTTCCGACCGCGGTCGCGGCGCCGACGATCGCCTCGACCGGCTTTATGAACGCCAACGCGATGCTCCACGTCGCCAATTGCGTCGCCAATGCCGGCAAGATCGACCGCGGCGAGGGCTATAAATTCTATGCCGAGGGCGTGACCCCGGCGGTCGGACGGCTCTACCAGGCGATCAACGGCGAACGGGTCGCCGTCGCCGCCGCGCTCGGCGCGACCGTGCCGACGCTGGAAGACTGGTTCGCCAAGACCTATGGCGTCCGCGGCGCGACGCTGTCGGAGACCTGCCGGCTGCTCACCACCAACAGCGACGGCCCCTACCAGGCCACCGGCACCCCGTTCCTGGACGCATAAATACATCGCCGAGGACGTGCCGGTTGGGCTGATGCCGATGCGCGCGCTCGGCGAGGCGGCGGGCGTGCCGACGCCCGCCATGGACGCCGTCGTCAGGCTGGCGCAGATCCTGGCCGGCAACGATTTCACCGCCGACGCCCGCACGCTCGACCGCATGGGCCTCGCCGGGATGGATGCGGAACAGATCAAGGCGACGCTGAAACTCGGCTTTTAGCAAAGGACCATCGCTGCTCAGCGCTTCCCTTTGCGCGCGAGGAAATCCTTGAACCCGTCGCGCGGGTGGCCGGCGAGCAGCCAGGTGGCGCGGGCCTCGTCCTCGAACGCATAGCGTTCCTGCAGCGACATCCCCGCCCCCTCATGCAGCAGGCGCTTCAGCCCCTGCACCATGCGGGCATCGTTCTTGGCGATCATCCGGCCCATCTCGACCGCGCTCTCGCGCAGCTTGGCCGACGGCACGACCGCGTTGAGCAGCCCGATGCGCTCGGCTTCCTCGGCCGCGACGACGCGGCCGGTGTAGAGCAGCTCCTTCGCCTTCGGCCAGCCGACCAGCAGCGGCAGCGACCAGCTCGAATTGACCCGCCCGTAGCTCGCCGCGAGAAAGCGGAACTGCGACTTCTCACAGCCGATGCGGAGGTCGAGTGATGACGACAGCAGCGCCGCGCCGCCATAGGCGAGTCCGTTGATCGCGCCGATCGTCGGCTTGGCGTAATTGGCGATGTGCCAGGAAATTTCGCCGCGCCGCGCCTGCCGGTCGGCAAGCGCCTCGGCCGACATGTCCGCCATCTCGTGGATGTCGGCGCCGGCGGAAAACGCACGGTCGCCGGCGCCGGTGAAGATGACCGCCTTGATCGCGTCGTCATCCTCCCAGGCGGTCAGCACGTCGTCGACCTCGCTCACCAGCCCGAAGGACAGCGCATTGAGCTTGTCCGGCCGGTTGAGGGTGATGACCCCGACCCCGTCGAGAGCCTCGGCGATGATGAATTGGTGTTCCATGCCCGGCGCTCCTTTTCTCCCGATCGCTCGGCTCGATAGTATCAGGCTTGGACGGCGAGGCCAGGGAGGACGCGCATGCGCACACAGGCGGAAAAAGCGGCGGTGTTTCGCGCACTGCATGACGAACCGGGAACCTTCATCATTCCCAACCCGTGGGATGCCGGCACCGCGCGTCTGCTGGCGTCGCTCGGCTTCAAGGCGCTGGCGACGACCAGCCTCGGTCTCGCCAACATCCATGGCCGCAGCTTTGTCGGCGCCGACGAGATCATCGACAACGCCCGCATCATCGCCGCGGCAACCGATCTGCCGACCAACGGCGATCTGGAAAATTGCGGCGCCGACGAGCCGGAGGAAGCCGCGCGCCTGATCCCGCGCGCCGCCGAGGCCGGGCTGGCCGGCGGCTCGATCGAGGATTTCACCGGCGACCGGAACAACCCGATCTACGGCTTCAACCTCGCGGTCGAGCGCGTCCACGCCGCGGTGGAAGCCGCCAGGAGATTGCCGATCCCGTTCGTGCTGACGGCGCGGGCGGAGCAGCTGATCCATGGCAGCACCGATCTCGACGCGACGATCCGGCGGCTGCAGGCGTTCGAGCAGGCCGGCGCCGACGTGCTCTACGCGCCGGGGCTCAGGACGCTCGACCAGATCCGCACCGTCGTCGCCTCGGTCGGCAAGCCGGTCAATGTGGTGATGACCCATGCCGACCCGTCGCTCACCTTGGAGCAACTCGCCGGAGCGGGGGTCAAGCGCATCAGCATCGGCGGCAGCGGTTCTCGCTTCGCGCTTAACGCGTTCATGACCGCAGCGCGCGAGATGGCCGAGCACGGCACCTTCACCTTTGTCGGCGACAACCCGCCGTGGAGCCAATTGCTGGAGGGGTTCGCCAAAGGGGCGGGCGCTCCGTAGCCATTTGCTTCCTCGCCCGGCCGGCGCAATATGGCGGCAACAGCTTTTGGCGGGAGGGACGAATGGCCGGCTCACTCGAAGGCGTTCGGGTACTCGAACTGGCGCGCTACCAGGCGGGGCCGCGCGGCGGGATGATCCTGTCCGACCTCGGCGCCGACGTCATCAAGATCGAGAAGCTGGGCGGCGAGGAAACCCGCCGCTCCGAGCCGGTGGTCAAGGGCGTCAGCGTCTATTTCACCGTCTACAACCGGGGCAAAAAGAGCCTGTGCATGGATTTGCGCACGGCCAAGGGCAAGGAGATCTTTGCCGAGCTGGTCAAGACCGCCGACGTGGTGCTGGAAAATTTCCGCCCCGGCACGATGGCGAAGATGGGGTTCGGCTACGAGGATCTGTGCAAGATCAAGCCCGACATCATCCTCACCTCGGTGTCGGGCTTCGGCCAGTACGGCCCTTACCGCGAGCGCCCGGCGTTCGACCCGCTCGGCCAGGCGATGAGCGGGCTGATGGACCTCACCGGGAAGCCGGTCGGCACGCCGCTGGGCGCCGCGACCTCGCTGGTCGACCGCTACACCTCGCTGCACGCGACGATCGGCACGCTCGCCGCGCTGCACCACCGCGACAAGACCGGCGAGGGGCAGCTGGTCGATTGCTGCCTGCTGGATTCGGCATTGACCATGGTGGAAATCCCTACCGCCTACTACCTGCTGACCGGCGAGGAAGGCGGCGAAGGCGGCCGCCCGCCTTATAAGTGCCAGGACGGCCATGTGGTGATCTCGGCCTCGGGCAGCGCGATGGCGACGCGGCTGCTGCAGATCGCCACCGGCGACAAGGAAGCCTCCGCCGCCGGCTTTACCAGCCGCGTCGGCGCCGGCGATGCGCGCAAGCAGGCGGTCGCCAAATGGTGCGCCGACAACACCGTCGACCACGTGGTCAAGACGCTGCTCGACGCGGAAATTCCGGTGGCGCCGGTCAAGACCATCCCGCAGGTCGCGGCCGACCCGCATCTGTGGGAGCGCGAGATGCTGGTCAAAATGCCCGACGCCGTCGCCGGCGAGGTGTTCGTGCCCGGCGCCACGATCAAGATGTCGAAGACTCCCGGCCGCGTCGGCCACGTCCCGACCCCCGGCGAGCACACCGACGCGGTGCTGTCCTCGATCCTCGGCTACGACAAGGCGCGGCTGGCGGCCCTCCGGGCGGAGAAGGTGATCGGCTGACAGCTTCCATTGAAGGGCCGCCGAGATCCGGCGCATTGGCCGGGCCGCCGAGGGGATTGGCGTGTCCGGCGTGCCGACTTCGTCAGCGAACATTTGCCCGATATTCGAGAAATTCTCTCCCGGCAAGAACCGGCAAGACTTCCTCCGGCATTTCTCCAGCCAACCTTAAGTTAAATATCTCTCTACCTCCCGCATTATCGGCCGGCCAATTGATATTGGCGGATCGATACGGGGGAAACTCTGTTAGCACACAAAGAATGGTGAAGACCAACGATTGAAATGGAGAAACAATGTATCGGTTATCACTTGCCGTCGTGGCGCTGAGCGCCACGTTGGCCGCCATCGGGGCCACCACCGGCGCGGCCCTTGCGCAAACCTATCCGCCCTCGGCCTACTACCCGGCCTACAACCAGCCCTATTACGGGTACGCCCCGCAATACGGCGCGGCGCCGGCCACCCCCGGTTACTACTACCCGGGTCCCTATGGGACGACGCATTCCGGCGGCGGCACGTCGCGGGCCTATTCCTATTGGGGCGCGCAAAAGAGCAATTGACGCGATACGGCGGCCGTTGCCGACCGGCGGCGGCCGCCATCAATTTCGCCCGTCCGGGCGGTCACGCGATTTGCGCCGCCAGCTTTGCCAGATGGTAGGCAGTATCGCCGAAGCTGTGCTCGATGACCATGCAGCGGCGGAAGTAGTGGCCGACCGCGTATTCGTCGGTCATGCCGATGCCACCATGCAGTTGCACCGCATTCTGCGAAACGAAACGCGCCGCCTGACCGACCCCGACCTTGGTGGTCGAGAGGTCGTGGCGGCGCTGCGCCGCATTCTCGTCCTCGACCATCACCGCCGCCAGCATCGCCAGCGAGCGGCCCTGCTCCATCGCGATCATCATCTCCGTCGCGCGATGCTGCAGCGCCTGGTTCTCGCCGATCGGCTTGCCGAACTGGACGCGCGTCTTCATGTATTCGACGGTCATGTTGAGCATGGTTTCCATCGCCCCGACCGCTTCCGCGCTGGTCGCGGCGATCCCCGCCTCGACGACGCGCTCGATCACCGGCAGCCCCGCCCCCGGCTCGCCGAGCGCCTCGGCGTCGACGCCGGACAAGGCGATGTCGGCGGCATGCGTGCCGTCACGCATCGGATAGGCGCGGCGCGCCACCCCGCTCGCTTGGGGATCGACCAGAAACAGGCCGATGCCGTCGGCATCGTGACGCTCGCCGGAGACCCGTGCGCTGACGATGAGCCTGTCGGCGCTGTCGCCGTGCGTGACGACCGACTTGCTGCCGTCGAGCCGCCATCCCGAGCCGCTCCTGGTCGCGGTGGTGATCACGTCGTTGAGGTCGTAGCGCGCCTGGCGCTCGCCATGCGCCACCGCGAGGCGCAGGCTGCCGTCGACGATTTGCGGGATCAGCGCCGCTTTCTGGGCGGCGCTGCCGGCGAGCTTGAGCGCGGTCCCGGCCAGCACCACCGTCGCCAGATACGGCTCCAGCGCGATCACCCGGCCGAGCGCCTCCATCACCACCATGGTCTCGATGCCGCCGCCGCCGAACCCGCCATCGGCCTCGGCGAACGGCAGGCCGAGCAGGCCCATCTCGGCATATTGCGCCCACATCGCCCGGCTGAACCCGCCGGGCTCGGCCAGGTAGGTCTTGCGCTTGGCAAACGCGTAGCTGTCGCCCAGCAGCCGGTCGAGGCTTTCACGCAGCAGACGCTGCTCTTCGGTGAATTCGAAATCCATATCGCCATCCCTAAATCGTCACCCCCGGACTTGATCCGGGGGGTCCTTTGGATGGCCGGGTCGAGCCCGGCCATGACGATGCCTTGTGAAAGTGCTAAAGCCCCAGCACCGCCTTCGAGACGATGTTCTTCATGATCTCGTTGGTGCCGCCGTAAATCGACGCGGCGCGCAGCATCAGGTAGCTGCGCGTGGTCTCGGCCGGCCAGGCCGGGCCGAGCTCAGGCTCGTTCGACAGCGCCTGCAGCTCGGCCGCCCAATCCGGCATGGACAGCGGCCCGCCAACATCCATCACCATCTCGGTCGTCGACTGCAGCAGTTCGGTGCCCTTGATCTTGAGCACCGAGGTGAGCGGGTCGGGTCGGCCGCTTCCCTTGTTCTTGTCATGCGCCGAGATGACGCGAAGATTGGTGATGTCGAGCGCCTTGATGTCGACCTCGAACTGCGCGAGGCGCTGGCGAAAGATCGGGTCGTCGATCAGCGGGCGGCCGTTCTGCATGACCTCGCGCGCCTTGTCCTTGGCGCTTTGCAGCCGCTCCTTCGACCTGCCGATCCGGGCGATGCCGGTGCGCTCGTTGCCGAGCAGATACTTGGCGACGTCCCAGCCCTTGTTTTCCTCGCCGACCCGCATCGAGACCGGCACCCGCACGTCGTCGAAGAACACCTCGTTGAGGTGGTGCGTGCCGTCGATCGAGATGATCGGCCGCACCGTGATCCCCGGCGTCTTCATGTCGATCAGCAGGAAGGAGATGCCCATCTGCCGCTTGGGCGCGTTGGGGTCGGTGCGCACCAGGCAGAAGCACCAATCGGCCATATGCGCGGTCGAGGTCCAGATCTTCTGGCCGTTGACGACGTACTCGTCGCCGACGCGCCTCGCGGCGGTCTTGAGCGCCGCGAGGTCGGAGCCGGCGCCCGGCTCGGAGAAGCCCTGGCACCACCAATCGTCGACATTGGCGGCGCGCGGCAGAAAGCGCTGTTTCTGCTCGTCGGTGCCGAACTGGATCAGCACCGGTCCGATCATGGTGATGTTGAACACCTGCATGTCGGGCGCGTTGGCGAGCTGGTTCTCTTCCAGGAAGATCATGCGCTGGATCGGTGTCCAGCCCGGCCCGCCCCATTCCTGCGGCCACAGATAGGCCGCCCAGTTCCGTTTGTTGAGGATGCGCTGCCAGCGGACCGTGTCTTCCTTCTCCGCCGCGTAGCCGAGCCGCAGCTTGTCGCGGATGTCGGCCGGCAGGTTGTCGCGGATAAAGGCGCGCAGCTCGTCGCGGAACGCCAGTTCCTCGGCGCTGAAGCGAAGGTCCATGGTCTCATCTCCCTACCCGGCCGCGACGCGCGCCGCGGAACGCGTATCTACATCGGAATGACCCCTCGTACCAAGGGGTCAAGGATGCTAGCCTTCGGGCCATAACGACGGAGCGTGAGATGGCGCGGCAATACAGATTGATGTCGGCGGACGGGCATCTCGAAGTGCCGCCGGAGCGCTGGCTGCATCGCGTGCCGGAGAGATATCGCGACCGCGCGCCGCACACCGTGAAGCTGCCGGACGGCGGCGACGCGCTGATGATCGAGGGCCAGCCGCTGCTCGAAGCCAATTTCCTCGACCTGCGCGCCGGCCGCGCCGAAGGCACCTGGACGCCGTTCGGCCTCAAGGTCGCCGACGCCGCCGGCACCGGCGGGCCGGAGCAGCGCGTCCGCGAGCAGGACCAGGACGGCATGGACGCCGAGGTGCTGTTCGCGGCGATGGTGGCGGGCCCCGTGTTCTGGCGCAACATCGCGCATGACGAGGTCTACAAAGCGGTCATCCGCGGCTACAACGACTGGCTCGGCGAGGAATACTGCGCCGTCGCGCGCGACCGGCTGATCGGCATGGGCGTCATCCCGATCAGCAATGTCGACGATGCGATCGCCGAGATGGAGCACTGCAAGAAACTCGGGCTCAAAGGCGTGCTGCTGGGCGGGCTGCCGGGCGGCAAAGGCTATCCCACGCCGGAGGACGACCGGTTCTGGGCCGCCGCGCTCGACCTCGACATGCCGGTGACGGTGCATGTCCAGCTCTACCGCACCGGCCCGCGCGCCAGCCAGCCGACGATGAAATACCCCAAGGAAGACCCAGCGGTGATGGCGCGGCTGCGCCGGCCGTTCCTCGAATGGCTGGTCAATTTCGGCCTGCCGCCCTCTATCGGCATGGCGCAGCTGGTGTTGTCGGGCGTGTTCGAGCGCTTCCCCAAGCTCAAGGTGTTCTTTGCGGAAACCCGGCTCGGCTGGGTGCCGTTCTGGCTCGAGCACATGGACCTTTGGTACAAGCGGCACCTGAACTGGGCCGAGGACCTGCTCGGCTTCAAGCCGCTGAAAGAACTGCCTGCCACCTATGTGCGCGAAAACATCTACTTCACCGTGCAATATGAGCGGACGGCGATCGAGATGCGCCATCATGTCGGTGTCGACCACATCATGTTCGCCACCGATTTCCCCCATATCGAAAACGAGTGGCCGAACTCGCGCCCGATCATCGACGACATCTACAAGGACATCCCGACGGTCGAACGCGACAAGATCTGGGCCGGCAACGCGGTGAAGTTCTTCAAGCTGGACGCGTAGGCCGACCCGCCGGGCGACGACGGGACGACCGCGCCGGCGCGCCTACAGCTTTGGTCAGAGCCGCATGTCGCCCTGTTCGATGGCGGCAAAGCCTTGCGCATCGAGCGGCATGAAGCGGCTTCTTGAGCGGTCCCAGACGAACAGCGGGTCGCGGATCGCGGCAGGGTCGAAACCCTCGCGCGCCAGGGCCCGCTTTTGCGGCTTGAAGGTGCCGGTGGCGGCGATCCGCGGGCAGAGGCGCAGAAACAGCGGGCGCGCGTATTCCGGCAGGCACGCCGCGAAATGGTCGACGAGGGCGGGAAGATCGAGTTCGCCGTCGGGCACGATCGACGCCATGCCGGCCCGTCCCTCCGCGCCGGGCACGGCGACGCCGTAAACCGCCGCCGCGGCGACATGAGGCGCCGCCGCAACGACCTCTTCGACTTCGGTCGTCGAGATGTTTTCGCCCTTCCAGCGGAAGGTGTCGCCGATGCGGTCGACAAAATAGAAATATCCGGCGCGGTCCTTGCGCATCAGGTCGCCGGTGCGATACCAGGCGTCGCCTTGGGCGAAGACATCGCGCAGGATTTTGCGCTCCGCAGCGGCGGCGTCCGTGTAGCCCTCGAAATGTCCGCCCGCATCGGCGCCGCCGGCCGACAGGCGGCCGATCGCTTCGCCGACTTCGTCGGCGCCGCAGCGGATGCACAGGCCGTCCGGACCGCGCACCGCCTCGCCGGCATCGGTGTCGAATTTGACCAGCGCCACCGGGAACCGGTGCGCGAGATAGGACGGAACGCGGCCGATCGCGCCCGGCTTTCCCTCGCAATTATAGAGCGAGAAGCTGCCTTCGGTCGCCGCATAAAATTCGAGGATTCTCGGTATGTTGAACCGCTCGCGAAACCCCTGCCAGACATCGCCGCGCAGCCCGTTGCCGCAGGCGAGCCGCAGGCGGTGCCGGGTCTCGTCGGGATGGGCTGGCGCGGTCGCCAGATAGCGGCACAACTCGCCGATATACTGGAACAGGGTGCAGTCCCAGCGCGCGATATCGTCCCAAAAGCGGCTCGCCGAAAAGCGTTCGCGCAGCACGACCGAGCCGCCGCCGACCAGCACGGCCCCGGTCGCCACCACCCCGCCGACGCTGTGATACATCGGCAGGCAGTTGTACATGCGGTCGTCCGGCGCCGCACCGACCAGCCCGGCGAACCAGTGGGTCCATTGCATCAGGCGATGGTGGCTGACGCTGGCGGCTTTGGGCAGGCCGGTCGTCCCCGATGTATAGATGTAGAGCGCACGGTCGTGCAGTGTCGGGGCCGGGCACTCGACGGTGCCGGGATCGGAGGACGGGGTATCGACGCGCGGCCAGCCATGCGCGTCGCCTCCATGGGCCCAGATTTGCGCCGGGATCCCAAGCCGCGGCGCGAGGCTCGCGACCGCATCGGCGAGGGACGCCGCGACGATCACCTGGCTCGGCCGCACAATGGACAGCGCGTGGCGCAGCGCGTCGCCGACAAGGTTGGTGTTGATCAGCGCGACCACCCCGCCGACGCGGGTAATGCCG
Organism: Allostellaceae bacterium; assembly: GCA_035550515.1. GTDB lineage: Bacteria > Pseudomonadota > Alphaproteobacteria > ATCC43930 > CGMCC-115725 > DATARH01. The sequence continues at coordinate 19,627 of DASZOZ010000047.1, read as the reverse complement.
AGCCAGATCGCGAGGTAGTCCGGGCAGTTGCGCATCACCAAGCAAACCACGTCGCCCGGCTTCACGCCTTGGCCAAGCGCCCAGCGGGCATAGTGCCGCGCACGCTCGGCCAGGCCGGCATAGCTCAAGGTCCGGCCGTCCGACAGCAGCGCCGGCGCGGCGCCGAACCGCTCCGCCAGCCGGTCGATCACGACGGGAAAGGTCAGCCGAGGGTCCTGCCCGATCGGCGCGGTCAGCTCGAGCGCCCGCCGCCACGATTGGGCGGCGGCGCTGCGATCGATTTCCGACAGGGTCCCCGGCATCACCCGGAGAAGGTATGGCCGTCAGATTGCGAACCCGTAAAGTTTGGCGACGTTGCCGCGGGTGATCTTGAAGCGGTCCTCGGCGCTGGCGGACTTGAAGTCGCGCGCGACGACCTCCTGCGAGTGCGGCCACGACGACGCCTGGTGCGGGTAGTCGCTCGACCACATGATCCGATCGACGCCGACAAACGCGCGGCTCGCGACGCCGACAAAATCGTCGATATAGGTCGCCCACATCTGCCGCCGGAAATACTCGCTCGGCTTCAGCTTCTGGGTGAAGCCGTGCGAGGCGCGCGACCGCTCGGCGACGCGGTCCATGCGCTGGAGGTAATAGGGCAGCCAGCCGATATTGTTTTCCGCCGAGACGATCTGCAGCCGCGGAAACCGGTCGAGCACGCCGGAGAAGATCAGCACGCTGAAGGTCTTCTCGACCTCGTAGCCGAGCACCGTGGTGCGCATATAGCGCTCGCCCCAGTTCCATTGGCTCTCGACGCCCATGCCGGTGATCGCATGCAGCGAGACCGGCATCTTCATCTCTTGCGCCGCGGCCCAGAACGGGTCGTACGCGGCGGCGCTATAGGGCCGGTCCAGCGGCGGCGAGCACCAGATCATCGCACCCCTGAGTCCCATCTTGGCACAGCGCTCCAGCTCGCGGGCGCCGGCTTTCGGGTCGTAGAGCGAGATCATCGCCAGCCCGGCCATCTTGTCCGGCGCGTAGCCGACGAATTCGGCAAGCCAGTCGTTGTAGACGCGGAAGCAGTCCTCCTGCAGCCCGGCATCGCTGAGCCAGAAGATGCGGAAGCCGAGCGTAGTGTACAGCACGTCGGCCTCGACGCCGTCGACCGCGTTGTCCTTGATCCGCTCGGCCGGGTCCCAGCCGCCGGGCCGGGCATCGGCATAGGTCGCCCGGGTCAGGAACTCCTTCAGCTCCTCGGGACTCTTGCCGGCGCCGAGCCCAATCCCGATCGGGTGCGGCGCGTGACCTTCATAAAGGAAATAGGCGCCCTCCTTGCCCGGCAGGTCGGTCACCAGGCGGGGCGCGCGGTCGCGGTATTTCCTGTCGACCCGCGTCACCCACAGGTCGGGCGGCTCGCTGACATGGGAATCGGCGGAGATCAGCTTGTAGTCGGGCATGAGGAGCCTCCCTGCGACAAAGCTGCACATTCATTGTTATTGCCGGGCAGTTTGCGCCCAAAGGCGGGGTTGCGCCACGGGCTTCCCGCGCCGATATGCAAAGGGCCGTCTGCTGCGTCGTTCCCCTTTCCCTGGAGGCGCCGATGACTGTCCCGCTGCAAATCACCTTTCGCGACCTGCCGCCGTCAGTGGCGGTGGAACAACAGATTCGCGAGCGCGCCGCCAACCTGGAGCGCGTTTACGACCGGCTCACCGGATGCCGCGTGATCGTCGAGGGCCGGCATCGGCCCCAGCGCGCGGGGCGGGTCGCCCATCTCTGCATCGAGTTGAGCATGCCCGGGAGGGTGCTGACGATCGGCCGCGGGGCTGACGAATTTCACACGCATGACGATGTTTTCGTCGCCGTGCGGGCCGCGTTCGACGCCGCCCGCCGCCGGCTGGACCGCCACGCCGAGCGGCGACGCGGTGACGTCAAGACCCATACCTTGCCGGCAGCCCCGTAAGCGGCGCGCGACGGCGTGGTAGACTCGTCGTGGCAGTGGCGACGGGGGACAACGCATGCCTGCGGTGACGATCTATCTGAGCCGGCTCATCGGGGTCGCGGCCCTGGTCGTCGCCGTGGCGATGCTCGCCGACAAGCCGACGATCCTCGCCGCGTTTGATCACCTGGGACGGGACCGCTCCTCCCTCATCCTGCTCGGCGTCATCCGGACCGCTTTTGGCGGAGGCGTTGTGCTGATCCACAACATCTGGACCCGAGGTTTCTGGCCGCTCGTCGTGACCCTGACCGGCTGGGCGATCCTGGTCCGCGGCGTGATGAACATGTTCCTGCCGCCCGAGGTAATGGGGGATGTGTTCGAGACGGCGCGCCTGGCCGATTTCTATTACCTCTACGCCGCCATCCCGGTGCTGCTCGGGGGTTATCTCGTGTTGCGCGGGTTCAGCGCCCCCGTGCCGGCTTTCGGCGAGAGGGGCGGCCAGAGCGGGGCGTGACCGGACGGGGTTCTATGCGGTGCTGCCGGCGTCGACGGTCAGGACGGTGCCGGTGATGTTGCGCGCCGTGTCGCTCATCAGGAAGGCGACGGCCGCGGCGACATCGTCGATCTCCGCCAGCCGGTGCAGCGGGCTGCGGCGCACGATCTGCGCACGCTGCGCATCCTCCAGCCCGTCGGTCATGCGCGTATCGACAAAGCCCGGCGCAACCGCATTGACGGTGACCCCGAGCGGGCCGAGCTCGCGCGCCAGCGACTTGGTGAACCCGACCATGGCCGCCTTGGTCGCGCCGTACACCGAAAGCCCGCTGAACCCGGTAGTGCTGACGATCGACGACATGTTGACGATCCGGCCGCCGCCGCGATCGGCCATCATCGCGCGCACGACATGCTTGGTGAGGACCATCGGCGACACGGTATTGAGCTGCACGGTCCGCTCGATATCGGCGACGCGCAGCGTCGCCAGCACGCCGCTCGTGCCGATCGCGGCATTGTTGATCAGGCCGTAGATCGGGCCGAACTCCTTGCGAATCCCCTTGACGAGGTCGGGGATTGCCGCGATCTCGCCCAGATCGCACGGCCAGAAAGCGAGCGGCACGGGGTCGTTCCGTGTTCGGGCGATGTCCGGACTTTCTTGCCGCGCCACGGCGATGACCCGGTAGCCGGCGTCGCGCAGCTTGAGCGCGGCGCCGAGGCCGAGGCCGCGGCTGCCGCCTGTGACGATGACGTTGCGCCCCCGGCCGTCTGGCCCGTCAGGCCCCCCGCCGCTAGACATTGTTGCGCGCCAGCTTGCCGGAGGCGGCGACCTCGATCGCCGGCACAAAGCGGATCGTCGCCGGCACCTTGTAGCGCGCCAGCGTGCCGCGGCAGGCGTCGAGGATCTGCCCCTTCACCGCGTCGAGCGGGGCATGCGCCGCGGCCACCACCACGTCGGCGACGACGATCGCCCCGGTGATCGGGTTTTTGCGCGCCGTGACGCGCGACATCTGCACCTCCGGATGGCGGTTGATCACCGCCTCGATCTCCTCGGGATGGACCTTCTGACCACCGATATTGATGACGCCGCCGCGCCGCCCGACGAAGTGGTAGCGGCCGTCGCGCAACTCGACGATGTCGCCGTTGTCGACAAACCCGTCATCGTCGAAGGGTTGCGGGATGCCGCCGAGATAGCCCAGCGAGTTTCGCGCCGAGCGGATGCGCAGCGAGCCGTCCACGACGCGCATGTCGACCGCGCCGCGGCGGCCGAGATAGGCGGCCGGGAACCCCGACAACCCGTCGCCGACGTCAAACGCGACCCCCGCTTCGGTCGAGGCGAAGGCGTGCGCGATATCGGCCGCGGGAAACGCCGTGCGGAGATGGTCGAGCACCGCCTGATCGGCGATCTCGCCCGAGAGCCGCACGTAGCGCGGCGCCATCTTGTCGGCCGCCCCGCTCATCAGCGCCCGCCGCCAATGCGACGGCGTTCCCGAGATATGCGATACGCCGCGGGCGCCGACCCGCGCCAGGAAGTCGCCGACGGCCTCCAGCGCGCTGGACAGCACCATCGATCCGCCGCCCAGCATCGCGCGCAGGAAAATCTGCAGGCCGCCGTAGCGCCGCATGTCGTAGAACGTGCTCCACACGGCGCCGTGACCGAGCGCGCCGCCGCCCAGCATCGGACCGGCCAGCGTCGCCAGCGTATGCCGTACGAGCTTCGGCGCGCCGGTCGTCCCCGAGGTCAGCAGGATCCATTCCGTCGCTTCGCCCGGCTCGCGGTCGGACGCGCCCGGCGTAATACCGGTGCCCGCCGGTACAAAACCGGCGGCACCCAGCCCGGCGGCGGCGCGGTCGCCGACGACCGTATCGGTCTCCGCCGTCGCCATGACGCCCGGCAGATGCGCCGAGGCGACATCCGGCGGGCACAGCACGATCCGCCGCGCGATGCCGTCGAGCTCGATCAGCGCCAGCGCCGCCGGCAGCTGGTCGCGCGTCGACAGCAGCACCGAGCGCCCGCGCAGCTCGCCGAGCGGGCGCCCGAGACTGCTGCCGCGCGACAACGCGGCGAGGCTGACCCGCGAATGGTCGTCCGACAGCCAGCGCCGCGACAGCCGCCCGGCAGCGCTCAGCGCCTGCCAGAGGGAGGCGGGCTCAGGCGGCGAGGGCAGCGGCATGCTCGTACAGCCGAATAAAATCGCCAACCGTCACCGGAAAATCGATCTCGTCGTCGGCGCTGAACGGGTCGACGCCGAGCATGTCCTCGAGCCGGGCGACGATGATCGCGAAGCACAGCGAGTCGAGACCGGTTTCGAGCAGCCCGAGCTCGTCCGAAAGCGGGGCGAGGACCTTATGCTGGTCGTGCGCCACCTCGGCGAACAAGGCGTGGATTTGCGAGGCAGTTGACATCGGGGGGCTCCGGCAAATGCGAGGCCGCCAGAGTGGCTGCGCCGCGTTAAAAAACCGCCAAGACGAGCGGATGACGCAGGGTTTTGTTGCGCCGGGTGACAGCGCGAGGCATAGCCAGACGCGATGATCGAGCGCCTGCTGCCGTCCGAAGCGAGCGCCGCCGCCATGCGCGGCGACGCCATCGGCGTGCGGCCCTTTCCGGAAGAGGAGGCGTTGCTCGGCGAGGCGGTCGAAAGCCGGCGGGCGGAATTCGCCGCCGCCCGGCATTGCGCCCGCCAGGCGTTGCGCCGCCTCGGCATCGCCGACGGACCGATCCTGCGCGGCCCCAAACGCGAGCCGTTGTGGCCGCCGGGCATCGTCGGCAGCATCACCCATTGCACCGGCTACCGCGCCGCCGCCGTCGCCCGCGCCGCCGACATGCTGGCGATCGGCATCGATGCCGAGCCGCACGCCGCCATACCCGACCGCGTCGCCCGGCGGGTCCTCGTCGCGGCGGAGACCGCGTGGGCCGCCGCCGCGCCGCGCGACATCCATTGGGACCGGCTGATCTTCAGCGCCAAGGAGAGCGTCTACAAGGCGTGGTATCCGCTGGCCGGCCGCTGGCTCGGCTTCGAGGACGCCTGTGTGACGATCGACCCGGCGGCTCGCGCCTTTCAGGCCCGGCTGCTGATCGAGCCGCCGCCTGGCGTCCCCCGGATCTTCGAGGGACGTTATCTCGTCGCAGACGGGCTGGTGGTCACCGCGATCGCGGCGCCGCATCAGGCGTAGGTCGGCGCCGCGGGCCGCGGCGCCGCGACCGGCAACGGCAGCCAGCCGAAGCGGCGCGAGCGCCGCGTGTCGAGCTGCGCCAGCCAGCCGGCGAACAACCCTGTCGCCGCCTGATGCCAGGGCGCTTGCATCGGCGGCAGCGCCGGGAACCGCTCGAACAGCGCGTCGCCGCGCTCGCGCTGCGCGACAGCGCGAAACGCCAGCATTTCCCGGGCGACCTCGCCGGCGAAATAATTCGCCGGCAATTCCGGGTAGCGGTCGCTCTTGCCGGCGACGTAATTGACCACGTCGCGGCGGTATTCGCGGCCGAGCGCCCCGGCGTCGTATTCCAGGTGACCTTGCAGGAAGACGAACAGGCTGCCGCAGCGCTTGATGAAGATGTCCGCGCCGGCAACCGAGGAGCGCGACAGGATGCGATAACCGCGCGCCCGCAGCGCCGGCTCGGGAAGCTCGTTGTAGCGCGAATGCGGCGCCGCCCAGCGCGGCGGGACCAGCGCGAGCAGCCGGTGGTTGGCGCGTTTCTCGCTCGGGAACACGCCGGAGAGCTTGGCGACGAGCGGACTGCGCGCGATGCCGTCGAGATGGCGCACCGCCGCATGCGCAGCGAGGCACGACCAGATCGTCGAGCGCGTATGGCGCTCGGCCCACTCGACGAGCCGCGTGAGGGTCGGCCAGCACGGCTCGTCTTCGAGCCGCGCCGCGGCCGGCGCCGCACCGGTGACGATCAGCCCGTCGAATTCGCCGTCCCACAGCCGGTCGATCGGCTCGTGGTGCTCGGCGACATGGCGTTGTCCCTCGGCCGAGCGCGGCAGATCGGGAAAGGAGAAGACGCGCAAAGTGTAGCGCGCATCGCCGGCGGCGCGCGCCAGCAGTTCGCGCCATTGCCGCTCGGTGGTCTTGAGCGCCGCGTCCGGCATGTTGTTGACCAGCCCGATCTTCAGCCCTCCAGGGGTGCGCGAGGCGGCGCGGGACAGAGGAGCGAGCGCGAACAGCGACATCGTCAGTGCCGCGCCTCCTCGGCCGCGGCGTCGAGCGCCCGGTCGAGATCGGCGATGATGTCGTCGACATGCTCGATGCCGACGCTGAGCCGGATCATCTCCGGCCGCACACCGGCCTTGAGCTGCACGTCCGGCGGCATCTGGCGATGCGTGGTGGACGCGGGATGGCAGGCGAGCGACTTGGCATCGCCCAGATTGACCAGCCGCTTCACCAGCTTCAACGCGTTGTAGAAGCGCTTGCCGCCGTCGAACCCGCCCTGGGTGCCGAACGTCAGCAGCGAGCAGGCCCGGCCGCCGAGATATTTCTCGGCCAGGCGGTGATACGGGTTGTCGGGAAAGCCGACATAATTGACCCAGCCGACGCGTTTGTCGTCGCGCAGGAATTCGGCGACGCGCCGCGCATTCTCGACATGCCGCTCGACCCGCAGCGCCACCGTCTCGATGCCCTGCAGCAGCAGGAACGCATTGAGCGGCGACAGCACCGCGCCCGTGGTGCGCTGATAGACGCTGCGGCAGCGCGCGATATAGGCGCGCGGCCCGAAATGATCCGCATAGACCAGGCCGTGGTAGGAGGTGTCGGGCGCGCAGAACTGCTTGAAGCGCGCCGCCTGCCGCATCCACGGAAATTTTCCGCCGTCGACAATCGCGCCGCCCAGCGTCGTGCCGTGGCCGCCCATGAACTTGGTCAGCGAGTGGACGACGACGTCGGCGCCGTGCTCGATCGGGCGGAGCAGGATCGGCGTCGCGACCGTGTTGTCGACGACGAGCGGCACGCCGCCGGCATGGGCGGCCTCGGCGAGCGCGGCGATGTCGCAGATATTGCCGGCCGGGTTGCCGACGCTCTCGCAGAACACCGCGCGCGTGTTGGCGTCGATCAGCGGCTCGACATCGGCCGGGCTGTCCGATTTGGCAAAACGCACCTCGATACCGAGGCTCGGGAAAAGATGCGAGAACAGCGTGTGGGTGGTGCCGTAAAGCTGTGGCACCGTGATGAAATTGCTCCCCGCCTCGTTGAGGTTCAGCAGCGCGTAATGCAGCGCCGCCTGCCCCGAGGCGACGCACAGCGCGCCGACCCCGCCTTCGAGCGCCGCGACGCGCTTGTCGAGCACGTCGACGGTCGGATTGTTGATCCGGCTGTAGCGGAACCCGTCGGCCTCCAGGTTGAACAGCGCGGCGCCATGCTCCGCGCTGTCGAACTCGTAGGCCGCCGTCTGATAGATCGGCACCGCCGCCGCCCGCGTCGCGGGATCGCCGTCATAGCCGCCGTGGATCGCCAGCGTCTCGCTGCGCATCGCCCCCTCCCGCCTTGTCAGACCAGACGCAGCGCGGGGCGCAGCACCGGCGCGCGCGGGGCGCGCCGCGTCACCGCCGACACCGTCGCCAGCTTTGGCACCGCCGCGACCAGCAGGTCGCGGAACGCGGTCCATAACGGCAGGATGCGGTCGTCGACCGGGAGGTGCCGGCTCAGCATGCCGTGGCCGGCGCCGTCCTCGCTGTCGAAGGCGATGTGCTGCTCCAGGAAGAAGCGGAAGGCGCGCTGGCCCTTGCCGTACCAATGCGGCGCGCGCAGCATGGCCGCGAACACCGTCGACAGCCCGCCGTCCTCGTAGCTGGCGATGCTCGAAGCGCGCGCACTGTCATCGATCGCCCGCGCCTTGCCGAGATAGCCGAGACCGGCCTCGGTCAGGCGGTCGTCGCGGCCGGCAGGATGGAATTCCAGCAGCCGGCGCATGAATTCGTCATGGTTCATCCGCTCACCCGCGGCCGCCACGCCGGGCCACGGCGACAGGTTGTCGGTATCGCATTCGCCTTCCCACAGCTCGGCGAGCTTGGGGTCCGCAGGGTGGAGGGCGCGGGCGACTTCGAGGTTCTCGCGGAACTGGATCGAAAAATAGTAATAGGCCTTGGCGACGCACATCACCTCATCGCTGTTGAGGTCCTCCCAGGCCATGCGGCCGATGCCGTCGATGACCGAATGAAACACAAACCGGCTCGCCTGTGGCCGATAAGCAACTACCGTCATGCCGTCCATCGCTTGCCTCGCATACGCCGGTTTGACTTGGTTAAATATCGGTGAATATTTCGTCACCTCGTCTTCAGCGAAAATACTGGGATTTTATGGAAGCGATGGCAAAGACAAAGGTCCTTAAAAATCCATCTATTTTCTATTGATGATTTATTAGCGATTTCCCGCGTCGCCACTGCCGGTGCGGGACAGCGCGATGAGGGGTCGAAACCGTTGAGTTCGCTCCGCGGCAGGCTCATGCTGGGCCGGGCGGAAGCCGCAATGGAGGGGGAGGACACGGCCATGCAGCTCAGCCGCGAAGAGTTGATCCGGGCCTATCGCTCGATGGCGACGATCCGCCGTTTCGAGGAGCGGGTGCAGGAGGAGTTCGCCAAAGGCGGCATCCCTGGCTTTGTCCATCTTTACGCCGGCGAGGAGGCCTCCGCGGTCGGCGTCTGCATGCATCTCGGCGCGCAGGACTACATCGCCAGCACGCATCGCGGACACGGCCATTCGATCGCCAAGGGCTGCGATGTCGGCGGGATGATGAAGGAGCTGTTCGGCAAGCAGGGCGGGCTGTGCGGCGGCAAGGGCGGGTCGATGCATATCGCCGACCTCGACCAGGGCATGCTCGGCGCCAACGGCATCGTCGGCGGCGGCCCGCCGCTGGTGGTCGGCGCGGCGCTGACCGCCAAGACGTTGGGCACCGGCCATGTCGCGGTCTGCTTTTCCGGCGATGGCGCCTCCAACCAGGGCACCACCTTCGAGGCGCTCAACATGGCCGTGGTGCTCAAGCTGCCGGCGATCTTCGTGTTCGAGAACAACCAGTACGGCGAAGGCACCGGTTTCAGCTACCACTGCGGCAGCGACGATATCGCCGGCCGCGCCGCCGGGTTCGGCCTGCCGGCGGTCAAGGTCAACGGCGACAATTTTTTCGAGGTGCACGAGGCGGCGTACGAGGCCGTCGAACGTGCCCGCAACGGCGCCGGGCCGTCGGCGATCGAGGTCGATACCTGCCGCTTCTACGGCCACCATTCGGGCGACGCGCAGCTCTATCGCGGCAAGGACGAGGTCAGGAACCTGCGCGAGAACCGCGACTGTCTGAAGCATTTCCGCACCCGCGTCAGCGAGGCGGCATTGCTCGAACTCGACGCGCTTGACGCAGTCGATGCGGAGGTCGCGTCGCTGGTCGACCAGGCCATTGCCGATGCCCGCGCCGCCGCGCCGCCCGAAGCGTCACAACTTCTGACCGATGTGTATGTTTCCTATTGAACGCAAGCGGGTGGGCGGCCTGTTCATGACCGACCGCGGGGGAAAGCAATGATGAAGTTCGTTTCCGGCGTGGCGCTCGCCGGCATGTTGATGACCGTGCCGGCCTGGGCGCAGAACCCGACCTCCCCGGTCGGCTCGGAAACTGCCCCGCCGACCGCGGCCGCACCGCCGACCGGTGCGATCAATCCGGCGGCGGGGCTGGCGCCGGACGCGACGGCGACCCCGCCGGCGCCGTCCAGCCGGCAAAGCCCAGCGGCGGCATCCGCCGCGAGCACAAAGCACACCGCGGTGCACCGACACATGAAGCGGACGGTTCGGCATCGCCATCCGGGCGCCGGGACGGACGTGATGGCGCGCCAACTGAACGCGCGGGAGCTGGCGCAGTTGCGCGGCATCCCCGTCTCGGCCGGCCTTCCGGGTCCGGCTGCGGCACCGGTGCCGCAACCGGCGTCGGCGATGCCGACGGGGAGCGGCTTGCCGCCGCCGCCCCCGCCCCCGGCTTACCTGCCGCCGGGGCCATGGGTGCCCGCACCGCCACCGCCGCCGCCGGTTTACCCCTGGGAGCCATTCTGAGCCGGGCACGCTAAATTCTTGGGGAGGGCCGCCGCCATGCCGCAGAAAACCATCCGCCAGGCGCTGAACGAGGCGCTCCGCCAGGAGATGCGGCGCGATCCGTCGATCATCGTCATCGGCGAGGATGTCGCTGGCGGCGCGGGCAGCGCGGGCCAGCGCGACGCCTATGGCGGGGTGCTCGGCGTCACCAAGGGCCTGATCGGCGAGTTCGGCGAGGCGCGGGTCATCGACACGCCGATCACCGAGTCGGCGATCATGGGTGCCGCGGCGGGCGCCGCGGTGACCGGACTCCGGCCGGTCGCCGAACTGATGTTCTCCGATTTCTTCGGCGTCTGCTTCGACCAGATCTTCAACCAGGCGGCCAAGTTCCGCTACATGTTCGGCGGCAAGGCGCGGACCCCGCTGGTGATCCGCACGATGGTCGGGGCCGGGCGCAGCGCCGCCGCGCAGCACTCGCAAAGCCCGTACCACGTCTTCACCTCGGTGCCGGGCCTCAAATGCGTCGTGCCGTCCAACGCCTATGACGCCAAAGGCTTGCTGATCCAGGCGATCCGCGACGACGATCCGGTCGTGTTCTGCGAGCACAAGCTGATGTACGACCTGCGCGCCGAGGTGCCGGACGAGCCCTACACGATCCCCTTCGGCGAGGCCAACATCGTGCGCGACGGCGACGACGTGACCGTCGTCGCGCTGGCCCGCATGGTGCACTACGCGATGACCGCGGCCGAAGAGCTGGAGAAGGACGGGATCGAGATCGAGCTGATCGACCCGCGGACCACCTCGCCGCTCGACGAGGACACGATCCTCGAAAGCGTCGAGCGCACCGGCCGGCTGGTCATCGTCGACGAGGCGACGCCGCGCTGCAGCATCGCCACCGACATCGCCGCCCTGGTCGCCGACAAGGCCTTCGATGCGCTGAAGGCGCCGATCCGCCGGGTGACCGCGCCGCATACCCCGGTGCCTTTCGCCCCCGACCTCGAAAAGCTCTACATCCCCAGCCCGGAAAAGATCGCCGCCGCCGTGCGCGATGTCCACGGCTACGGGAAATAGGGCGGGACGGCGGGCGATGACCGTCACCCCGATCACCATGCCCAAATGGGGCCTGACGATGACCGAGGGCAAGGTCCTCGGCTGGCTCAAGCGCGAAGGCGACGCGGTCGGGCCGAACGACGAGCTGCTGGAGATCGAGACCAGCAAGATCACCAACGTCATGGAGGCCGGCGAGAACGGCATCCTGCGGCGGGTCGTGGCGGCGCAAGGCGCCACCTTGCCGATCGGCGCGCTCCTGGCGGTGCTGGCCCCGGCAGACACGCCCGATGCCGAGATCGAGGCATTTGTCGCCGGGTTCGTCGTGCCCGAAAGGGACGACGCCGCCGGCGATGAGGCTGAAGCAGCGGCGCCGCGCGAGGTCGTCGCGGGTGATTATCGTCTGCACTATCTCGAGATCGGCGCCGGCGACGGACCGCCGCTCCTTTTCATCCACGGCTTTGGCGCCGACCTCAACAGCTGGATGTTCAACCAGCCGGCGCTTGCCGAAGGGCGTCGCGCGATCGCGCTCGATCTCCCCGGCCATGGCGGCTCGACCAAAGCGCTGACCGGGCCGATCGACAGCGCCGGTTTTGCCGCCGACATCGACCGCTTTTTGGACGCGCTCGGCATCGAACGGGTGCATCTCGTCGGCCATTCGATGGGCGGCGCGATTGCATTGAGCTTCGCCGGGCGGCAGTCGGATCGGGTCGCCAGCCTGACGCTGATCGCCGCCGCCGAACTCGGGGCGGACGTCAATGCGGCGTTTATCGACGGGTTTGTGAAAATGGAGCGGCGGCGCGAGGCGCAGGAGGTGCTGCGGCTGCTCGTTCATGACCCCGATCTGGTGAGCCGCGCCATGGTCGAGGAGGTGCTGCGTTATAAGCGGCTCGACGGGGTCGCCGACACGTTGCGCCGGATTGCCCAGGAATGGTTTCCCAACGGCATCCAGCGGGCCGGTTGGGCGGAAATCGTCAAAGATCTGCCTGTCCCGCGGCAGATCATCTGGGGCCGCGAGGACCGGATCATTCCGGTGGCCCATGCCGAGGCTCTGGCCGCCAAGCTTCCCGTGCACATCCTCGACAATGCCGGCCACCTGCCGCACATGGAAAAGGCCGCCGAGGTGAACCGGCTGATCGCGCGGCTCATCGCGGCCTGACGCAGGCGGCGGAGAGCGCGCGCGGTACACCCGCTCTTCACCATTCGCGGCAATAGTGGCAGGCGCCGGCGCTTCGTATTAAAAGACGGCCCGCCAGATGGGGCGCCGGGACTTGGGCGGGCGCCGCCTTGGGCTTATATGCCGGCAATGCGGCCAGGAGACATGCGGTGCGCGTCGCGACGGTCGAACGCAACACCAAGGAAACGCGGATCAAGGGCCGCGTCGATCTCGACGGCACCGGTGCGAGCCATATCGCGACCGGCATCGGCTTTCTCGACCACATGCTCGACCAGCTCGCCCGCCACAGCCTGATCGATGTCAGCCTCGAGGCGAAGGGCGACCTGCATATCGATTTTCACCACACCACCGAAGACACCGGCTATGTGATCGGTGAGGCGGTGGCCAAGGCCCTGGGCGACCGCACCGGCATCCAGCGCTACGGCAGCGCGATGATCCCGATGGACGAAACCCTCACCCGCGTCAGCCTCGACTGCTCGAACCGGCCCTACCTGATCTGGAAGGTCGTCTTCACCCGGCCCAAATTGGGCGAGATGGACACCGAGCTGTTCAAGGAATGGTTTCAGGCGTTCGCCCAGTCGGCCGGCGTCACGCTGCATGTCGAAAACCTCTATGGCGAGAACAATCACCATATTGTCGAATCCTGCTTCAAAGGCTTGGCGCGCGCTTTGCGTCAGGCGGTGGAGATCGACCCGCGCCGCGCCGGCGCGGTGCCGTCGACCAAAGGGACGTTGAGCGGCAGCCTGAAATGCTGACGGCAGTCATCGATTACGGCTCGGGGAACCTGCGTTCCGCGGCAAAGGCCTTCGAGCGCGCGGCCGGTGAGATCGGCGGCGACGAACGGGTCGTCGTCACCCGCGATCCCAACGCGGCGGCGCAGGCGGACCGCATCGTCCTGCCGGGCCAGGGTGCCTTCGCCGATTGCCGGCGCGGTCTCGCGGCGGTACCCGGCTTGGAGGAGGCGATCGGCGAGGCGGTGATCGCCCGCGGCCGGCCGTTTTTCGGGATCTGCGTCGGCATGCAGCTGATGGCCGATCGCGGCCGCGAGTTCGAGGTGGTCGACGGTCTCGGCTGGATCGCCGGCGAGGTCGTGGCGATCGAACCGGCCGACCCGCGCTGCAAAATTCCGCATATGGGCTGGAACGAGCTGGTGCTGGCGCGTTCGCATCCGGTGTTCGACGGCGTCGGGGAAGGCAGCCACACCTATTTTGTGCACAGCTTCCACTTCGCCGTCAGCGACCCCGCCGACCTGATCGCCACCGCCGACTACGCCCAGCCGCTGACCGCCGCAATCGGCCGCGGCAACCTGGTCGGCACCCAGTTCCACCCCGAGAAAAGCCAGGCGGCGGGCTTGCGCCTGATCAGCAATTTCCTACGTTGGCGCCCATGAGCGATGTCCGGACGGAAATGAGCGCCCAGGCCAAGGGCAAGGTCGCGATCGAGCGCCTGACGCAATGCGCCGGCACCGATCTCGACGATTTGTGCGAGGCCACCGAGGCGGCGATCAACGAGGGCGGCGGGTTCGGCTGGCTCAAGCCGCCGCCGCGCCACGTGCTGGAAAACTACTGGAAAGGCGTGCTGCTGATCCCCGACCGCCGGTTGGTGGTCGGGCGCCTCGACGGGGTGATCGCCGGGTCGGCGCAGTTGTCGAAAGCCCCGCGCAACAACGAAGCGCAGCGGTTTTCCGGCACGATCACCGCCGCTTTCGTCGCCCCCTGGGCGCGCGGGCACGGTCTGGCGCGCGGCATGATCCTCGAAGTCGAGCGCCTGGCGCGCGACGACCTGGGGCTCGTCGTGCTCAACCTCGACCTGCGCGCCACGCAGCGCGCCGCGATCAGCCTTTACGAAGGTCTCAACTACCGCCGCTGGGGCACCCATCCGGACTACGCCTGGGTCGACGGCAAGCCCGTCCCCGGCCACTACTACTACAAGCGCCTCGTCGAGTAGGGGCTGTGCCGGTGTCGTCTTTGTCCCCACCCCGACCCTCCCCCGCCAGCGGGGGAGGAGGGTTCGCGCGAACGGTTGCCAATTCCCTCCCCCGCCAGCGGGGGAGGGTCAGGGTGGGGGTGACGTGATCCTCCTCCCCGCCATCGACCTGAAAGGCGGCGCCTGCGTCCGGCTGGTGCGCGGCGAAATGGCGAGCGCCACCCAGTTCCACCACGATCCAGCGGCGCAAGCGCGCGACTTCGCCGCCGTCGGCTTCTCCTGGCTGCACGTCGTCGACCTCGACGGCGCCTTTGCCGGCGCCTCGATCAATGGCGAGGCGGTGCGCGCGATCCGTCGCGCCGTGCCGCAGACGATCATCGAACTCGGCGGCGGCATCCGCGACCGCGGCGCGATCGACGCGTGGCTCGATCTCGGCATCGACCGCGTCGTGCTCGGCACCGCGGCGCTGCGCGACCCGGCACTGGTGCGCATGGCGGCGCGCGACAACCCCGACCGTATCGTCGTCGGCATCGACGGGCGCAACGGCAAGGTCGCGGTCGAAGGCTGGGCCGAGACCAGCGAGATCGGCATCGTCGAATTGGGCTTGCGCTTTGCCGATGCCGGGGTCGCGGCGATCGTCGTCACCGACATCGCGCGGGACGGCACGCTGCAGGGTATCGACGCCGAGGCGATCGGCGCCTTCGCCAAGGCGGTCGGCGTGCCGGTCATCGCCTCGGGCGGCGTGTCGACGCTGGCCGACATCGCCGCGCTCCGGGCGCATGAGAAACATGGGGTCGCCGGCGCGATTGTCGGCCGCGCGCTGTATGACGGCGGGCTCGACGCCAGGGCCGCGCTGGCCGCGGCCGAGGGGCGGCACCGATGCTGAAGATGCGGGTGATCCCCTGTCTCGACGTCAAGGGCGGCCGCGTCGTCAAGGGCGTCAACTTTGTCGACCTGACCGATGCCGGCGACCCGGTCGAGCAGGCGCGCCTCTACGACCGCGAGGGCGCCGACGAGCTGTGCTTTCTCGACATCACCGCGAGCCACGAAAACCGCGACACGATCTACGACGTGGTGCGCCGCACCGCCGAGCAATGCTTTATGCCGCTGACCGTCGGCGGAGGCGTGCGCACGGTCGACGACATCCGCAAGCTGCTGCTCGCCGGCACCGACAAGGTGTCGATCAACACCGCCGCCGTGGCGCGGCCGGAATTCGTCCGCGAGGCGGCGGAAAAATTCGGCAGCCAGTGCATCGTCTGCGCGATCGACGCAAAGCAGACCGGTCCGGGCAAATGGGGCGTCTTCACCCATGGCGGGCGCAACCCGACCGGGATCGACGCGGTCGAATGGGCCTGCCGCCTCGCCGATTACGGCGCCGGCGAAATCCTCCTCACCTCGATGGACCGGGACGGCACCAAATCCGGCTTCGACATCGCGCTGACCCGCGCGGTCGCCGACGCGGTGCGCGTGCCGGTGATCGCCTCGGGCGGCGTCGGCACCTTGGACCACCTGGTCGACGGCATCCGCGACGGCCATGCCACCGCGGTGCTCGCCGCCTCGATCTTCCATTTCGGCACATTCCGCATCGGCCAGGCCAAGGCCCATATGGCCGCCGCCGGCATCCCGGTGCGGCTTTAGATGCCCTCGCCGCCGCTCGGTGACGCCCTCGCACGGCTGTGGGCGACGATCGAGGCCCGGCGCGGCGCCAGCCCCGAGACCTCGTACACCGCGAAACTGCTCGCCGCCGGCCCGGCCGGCGTCGCCCGCAAGCTCGGCGAGGAGTCATTGGAAGCGGTGATCGAGGCGGTCAAAGGCGACCCCGCCGCGCTCACCCGCGAAAGCGCCGATCTGCTTTACCACCTGCTGGTGCTGTGGGCCGCCGCCGGGCTGACGCCCGACGCCGTCGCCGCCGAGCTGACCCGGCGCGAGGGCATCTCGGGGATCGCGGAAAAGAACAGCCGGAAATAACGCTATCCCAGCACCGACAGCACGTGCTTGACGACCTTCTTGGTCAAGGTCGGCAGCGCGTAGTCCTTGAACTGCTCGGGCCGCGCCCAGAGGCCGTCGGGCGGCGATTCGGCCTCGCCCGCAAGGATCGTCAGCGCCAACGGAAAATGCGTAAAGCCATGCCGCACCACCCCCGGCAGCGCCCGCCACGCCGCCCGCGCGGGAGCCGATACGAGCGCCTCCTCCCCCTCCCATGCCCGTTCGCGCCATGGCGTCGAGGGCACCTCGATCATCCCGCCGAGCAGTCCCTTCTCCTCGCGCCGGCGCAGCAGCACCGCGCCGTCCGGGCGGGTCAGCCAGAAGACCACGCCGTAGCGCATCGGCCGCTCCGGTTTCTCGGCGCGGCGCGGCAAATCCTCGACGAACCCGCCGGCCCGCGCGGCACAGGCGTCGCGCCACGGGCACAGCACGCAACGCGGGCGGCGCGGCGTGCAGATCGTCGCGCCGAGGTCCATCATCGCCTGCGCGAAATCGCCGGCCCGCGCCGCCGGTACCAGCCCGCGTGCCAGCGCCCGCAGCCGCGGCTTCGCCGACGGCATCGCCTCGCGCACCGCGAACAACCGCGCCACAACGCGCTCGACATTGCCGTCCACCGCCGCCTCGCGGCGGTCGAAGGCGATCGCCGCGATCGCCGCCGCAGTGTAGTCGCCGATGCCCGGCAGCGCCCGCAAGCTCACGGCGTCCTCGGGAAAGCGCCCGCCATGCCGTTCGGCGACCACCTTGGCACAGGCGTGCAGGTTGCGGGCGCGTGCGTAATAGCCGAGCCCCTGCCATTGATGCAGCACATCGTCGAGCGAGGCGGCGGCGAGCGCCGAGACGCTGGGCCAGCGTGCCACGAATCGGTCAAAATACGGCGCGACGGTGACGACCGTGGTCTGCTGCAGCATGATTTCGCTGAGCCAGACGCGGTACGGGTCGGGCCGCACCCCGGCCGGCGCACGCCATGGCAGGTCGCGGCGGTGGCGGTCGTACCAGGCGAGCAGCGCCGCGGGGTCGGCGGCAGGATCGAGTCGGGAAGACGGCATGAGCGAGACGAATCTATCCGGCGCCGGAAGCGGAAGCGAGCGCGGCCTGGGGTTCCGCGCCGCCGGCGCGGCCGTGCCGAGGATTGTCGGGCCGATCGTCGCGCGGCATGGCGGCGGTATCCTGGTGCGGCTCAAATCGCATTGGGGGGCGATCGTCGGCGCGGAACTGGCCGCCGCGACCTGGCCGGAGGCGCTGGCGCGCGGCGGCACCCTCAAGCTGCGCGTGACGCCCGCCAAGGCGCTCGAAGTGCAGCACCGGTCGCCGCTGCTGATCGAGCGCGTCAACCTGTTCTTCGGCCGCGCGGCGGTGACGCGCCTCGCGCTGGTGCAAGGCCCGTTGCCGCTGGCGGCGCCGGCCGCGCGGCCGGCATCCCGGTCGCCGGCGCCGGCCGCGGCGGCGGCCCTCGACCGCCAGCTTGCCGCTGTCGAGAACCCGGAGTTACGCGATGTCCTGGCACGGCTCGGCCGTCGCGTGATGGGTGAGCCGGAGTGATTGCAGGAGCCGGCCGAACCCTCTAACATCAATATCTGGTATGAAGGACGCGTTGGATGCGTGAAATCTTGTCTGCGGCGCTCGCCATTTTGGTGTTCGCCTCCCCTTTCCCCAGCGCCGCGCAGCCGCCGGCCAAGCCCCCCTCCCCGGCCGCGCAAGCCAATGTCCTGGCCGTGACGCCGGACGACCGGGTGCTCGGCAAGTCCGACGCGCCGGTCACGATCATCGAATACGCCTCGCTGACCTGTCCCCATTGCGCGCATTTCGCGACCGAGGTGCTGCCCAAGCTCAAGACGAAATGGATCGATACCGGCAAGGCGCGGCTGGTCATGCGCGATTATCCGCTCGACGAGCCGGCGCTGCGCGCCGCGATGATCGCGCGCTGCGCGCCGGCCGACAAATTCTACCCGCTGGTCGATACGTTCTTCGGCTCGCAGCGGCAATGGGTGCTGTCGAAGGACTACAAGACGGATTTGGCGCGGCTGGCGCTGCTCGGCGGCATCAACAAGACGCAGTTCGATGCCTGCCTCGGCAACAAATCGGTCGAGGACAAGGTGCTGCAGAGCCGCCTGAGCGCGACCCAGGACCTCGGGGTCAACTCGACGCCGACCTTCTTCATCAACGGCGTGAAGTTCGAGGGCGCCCCGGAAGAAGACGCGCTCGACGCGGCGCTGTCGAAAGCAGCGGGCGCCTAGCAAAGCGATGCAGGTCGAGCGTCTTCGCCTCGCCGGGTTCAAGTCGTTTGTCGACGCGGCCGAGCTGCCGATCGAGCCCGGCCTGACCGGGATCGTCGGGCCTAACGGGTGCGGCAAATCGAACCTCGTCGAGGCATTGCGCTGGGTGATGGGCGAAGCCTCGGCGCGGCGGCTGCGCGGCGGCGAGATGGACGACGTGATCTTTGCCGGCTCGGCGAATCGGCCGGCCCGCAATGTCGCCGAAGTATCGCTGACGATCGACAATGCGGCGCGCGACGCGCCGGTCGCGTTCAACGACCGCGACGCGATCGAGATCGTCCGCCGCATCGATCGCGGCTCGGGCTCGGCCTATCGCGTCAACGGCCGGGAGTCGCGAGCACGCGACGTGCAGCTGTTGTTCGCCGATGCGGCGACCGGGCCGCATGCCGGCGGCATCGTCAGCCAGGGGCGGATCGGCACGCTGATCGCCGCCAAGCCGACCGAGCGCCGGCTGCTGCTCGACGAGGCGGCCGGGACCGCCGGGCTCTATCAGCGCCGCCACGAAGCGGAGCTCAAGCTCAAGGGGGCCGAGGACAACCTGCTGCGCGTCGACGACGTGATCGTGACGATGACGCAGCAGCTCGACGGGCTGAAGCGCCAGGCAAAGCAGGCGCAGCGCTATCGCCGGCTGTCGGAGCAGATCCGCCGTACCGAGGCACGGCTGCTGGAAGCTCGCTGGCGCGGCGCGCGGGCGGAGGTCGAGCGCATCGCCGGCGAGCTGCGCGAGGCGGAACGCGAGGCGGCCGCGGCCACCGGCCACGCGGCGACCACCGAGCGCGAGCGTGCCGCGGCCGACGCGGCGCTGCCGCCGCT
>DASZOZ010000046.1:0-4703 GCA_035550515.1 Allostellaceae bacterium | reverse complement strand
GGCACCGCCGCTTGGGGTACCACCGCCCGGGGCACCGCCGCGTGGGGTACCACCGCCCGGGGCACCGCCGCCCGGGGCCCCGCCGCGTGGGGCACCGCCGCCCGGGGCACCACGGGCCGGGGCGCCGCCGCCCGAGGCGCTGCCGCCCAAGGCACCACCGCCCGGGGCACCGCCGGCCAATGCACCGCCGCCGAACGCCCTGCCGCCCGAGGCGCCGCCGCGCCGGTCGCTTCGGGCGCAGGCTGTCGTCGCGGTAGCGGCGGCGTTGATCGTCGTCGCCGTGATCGCCGCGACGCCCTATTGGGCGCCGCCGGTGATGCATGCCCTGCCCTGGGGCACCAGCGAAAACACCGCCGAGCCGGCCAAGCAGGCGCCGCAACCGGAACCGGCGAAGACCGCGCAAACCCTGGCGGCTGCCCCCGCGCCCGATCCGGCGATCGCCGCACTGAAGGCCGAGGCCGGCCAGAACGCGGCGGCGCTGCAACAACTCGCGCAGCGCGTCGCCGCGCTCGAAGCCAAGCCGGCGCCGCCGGCCCCCGATCTCGCGCCGATCGAGCAGCAGCTCGGCGCGCTCGGCAAGACCACCGGCGACCTCGAGCAAAGCGTCGCGGCGCTCGACAAGGCGGTCCGGGCGCAACCGGCAGGCGACCCGAAAAATACCGCCTGTGCGCTGGTCCTGCTGCAGATTCGCGAGGCGGTCGATACCGGCCGGCCGTTTGCGGCCGAATATCAGGCGCTGCTGGGTCTCACGCGCGACAACCGCGACCTCGCCGCCGCTGCGGCGTCGCTCGCCGGTGCGGCGGATACCGGCGTGGCGAGCCGTGCCGTGCTCGCCGCGCGGCTGCGCCAGCTGGCGCCGCAAATCGCCGCCGCCCGAACCCCGCCGTCCGGCTGGAAAGCGGAGATCGTCGCGCGGCTGCGCGCGCTGGTGACGATCCGCCGCGTCGCGGGCGGCGGCCAATCGCCGGCCGAGGCGGCGGTCGGCGCGGCCCAGCATGATATCGCCGCCGGCGATCTTGCCGGCGCGGTCGCGGCGCTCGACAAGCTCGACGGCGCCCACCGCGCCGCCGCCGATCCCTGGCTCAAGATGGCGCAGGACCGGCTGGCGGTCGAGGCGGCGCTGCGCCGGGCGCGGGCGGTGCTGGCGGCAACGGTCGGCGGCGCCGCACCGGCGGGCAAGAGTTGATGCGGCGGCTCGTCGCGATCCTCGCGCTGGCGGTGCTCGTGGTCGGCGCGGCGACCGTCGCGAATTATCCCGGCACGGTCGACATCGCCTGGCAGGGCTGGGAGATCGAGACCTCGGTCGGCGTACTGATCGCGGCGGCCGCGCTGCTCGCGCTGGCAGCGTGGCTGGCGCTGGCGTTGATCGCCGGCACGGTGCGGCTGCCGCGGCGCTTTCGCCGCAATCGCCGCGAGCGGCGCCGGCGGCTCGGCGAGCTGGCCTTGACCCGTGGGCTGGTCGCGGTGGCGGCCGGCGACAAGGCCGTCGCGCACCGGCAGGCGGCGCGCGCCGAGGCGCTGCTCGGCCCGACGCCGCTGGCGCTGATGCTGGCGGCGCAGACGGCCCAGCTCGAGGACGACGCGGCCGCCGCACGGCGGCGCTACACCGCGCTGCTCGACGACAAGGAGGGTCGTTTTATCGGCCTGCGCGGGCTGATCGGCCAGGCGTTGCGCGATGGCGATGCGGCGACCGCATTGCCGCTGGCGGCGCGGGCCTACGAACTGCGCCCCAATGCCCGCGCGGCGTTCGAGACCTTGCTGGCGCTGCAAACCCGCGCGGGGCGGTGGGAGGCGGCGCGCGACACGCTGGCCGGCGCGGCGCGGCGCGGTCTGCTGCCGCCGGAGCGCGCGCGGCACCATCGTGGGGCTATCCTTTATGAACTGAGCCTTGCGGCCGAGCATGACGGCGAGCGGCGACGCGCGACCTCGCTTGCCGCCGACGCGCAGGCGCTGCTGCCGCAGCTGGCCGCCCCGGCGGTGCGGCACGCCAGGCTGCTGGCCGCCGACGATCGCGCCCGCGCCGCGCGCCGCGTCGTCGAGCAGGCTTGGCACACCGCGCCGCACCCGGCGCTGGCGGCGGTCTGGGTCGAGCTGGGCGGCAAGGTCCCGGCGCTCGAATTGGTGTCGTGGGTCGCGAAGCTTGCCGCGCACAACCCGGACGCCCCCGAGAGCGCGGCGGCGCTCGCCGAGGCGGCGCTGGCGGCGCAGCTCTGGGGCGAGGCGCGGCGGCATCTCGGCCGGGCGCTCGCCGCCGCCGGCGATACGCCGCCGCGGCGGCTGTGCCTGCTGATGGCGCGGCTCGAAGAGGCCGAGCACAGCGATGCGGGCCGCGCCCGCGACTGGTACGACCGCGCGCTTGCCGCGCCGCCGGAGCCCGCCTATGTCTGTGCCCGGTGCGGCGGCGAGACGGCCGAGTGGCGCGCGCTGTGCGGCCATTGCCAGGCCTTCGACATGCTGGCGTGGCGCGTGCCGGGCGGCTCGATCGGCGCCGGCGGCCTCGCATTGCCCGACGCCGCGGCGCCCACCCCGCGGCTGCCGATGCCGGGCGGCTTGGCGTCCGCCGGACAATCGGCTAGATAAAGCGCCCGCGCGTCTTTCGGCGCCCCGATAGCTCAGCGGTAGAGCAACCGCTTCGTAAGCGGTAGGTCGTCAGTTCGAATCCGACTCGGGGCACCACTCCCTATCGTTGCGCGAGCCGCTGCTGGTAGACGCACATATGCGTGTAGGCGGCGGCGAGCAGCGGCGTCGCGACGCCCGCTTTCCCGCCCCGCGCCAGCAGATCGCCGACGATCTGGTCGGCCTCGATCGGGCTGCCTTCACGCAGGTCGCGGTACATCGAGGGGCTTTGGGTCGAGCCCGGCGTGGTCAGCGCCTTCCGCGCGCCTTCCAGGAACGCCGGCGTCGGCGCCTCGCCGGCCGCGCTGACGATGCGGACGACGTCGTCGAGAATGCCGAGGTTGAACGACGCGCCGCCCGGCGCGGCCACCACCTCGCCGATATTGCCGCGCATCGCGCAGGTGATCGCGCCGAGCGTGGCCAGCATGGTCCATTTTTCCCACATCTCGTAGCCGATCGCGCGCGACAGCCGAGCGGTGAAACCGGCGCCCTGCATAAAGGCGTCGAGCTCCTCCATGCGCGGCGAGACCGACCCGTCCCGTTCGCCGTAAGCGAGTTCCTGAAACGCCGCGAGCTGGACGATGCGCCCCTCCGGGTCGATCGTCGCAGCCACCTTGCAGACGCCGCCGGCAACGGCCGACTCGCCGAACCGCGCCGCCAGGACATCGATGTGCCGCATGCCGTTCAGCGTCGGGATGATCGCGGTTTGCGGACCGACCGCGGCGGCGAAATCCGCGATCGCGGCATCGAGCGAGTAGGCTTTGACCGCCAGCAGCACGGCATCGTAGGGCGCCGTGATGTCGCCGGCGGTAACGAGCTTCGGGCGCACGGTGACATCGCCGTGCGGGCTGACGATCTCCAGACCGTCGGCGGCGAGCCGGGCCGCCCGGCGCGGACGCACGAGAAAGGTGACGTCCCGCCCCGCCGCAGCCAGGCGTCCGCCAAAATACCCGCCGGTCGAGCCGGCCCCGACAACCAGGAGGCGCATCGCTGTTACCCTTCTTGTGCTTGGTTCGTCGCGCCGCCTACCACCGGTACACCTGCTTCAGCGTGTCGCCCATCAGCTTCGACCGGTCGCTGTCCGACAGCCGATCGGTGTTGCGGAACGGGGCGACGCCCTGTTCATAGCTCAGCATGCCGCTGGTCCGCGTCCAGTCGGTGCCCCACATGCAGCGATCGATGCCGAACGCGTCGATGATCCGCAGCACCGGCTCCCAGATGTCGTTGTAAGGGAAAGGCTCGCGGGAGAGCGTGCAGGCGCCGCTGATCTTCACCCGGACATGGGGGAAGGCCGCGAGCGCCAGCAGCTTCGGCAGGTCGGCCCACGGCTCTTCGAATGGCGGCGGCTCGTTCGGCTGCACCAGCCCGAGATGGTCGATGACGATGACGGTGTCGGGGTTGCGGCGCACCAGCTCGGCGCCGTCGTCGAGGCGCCCCCAGCACAGGAAATTGACCGGCAGGCCGTGCCGGCCGGCCGCGGCAAAGGCCCGGTTCAGACGCGGGTCGGTCGGATCGGATATCTGTTCGTCGCGCAGCATCAGCCTGACGCCGACCGCTCCCGCGGTCTTCTTCCAATCCGCGACGACCTCGTCCACCGCGGGATCGGCAGGATCGATCGGCTTTACGACGCGAAACCGCTCCGGGTACTTGGCGTACACCGCCAGTGCATAGCTCGGGTCGTAGCGGTAGAGGTTGAAGGTCGAGACGATGATCGCGCCGTCGACCCCCACCGCGTCCATGGCCGCCACCATCTCCTCGCCGTTGGCCGATTGCGGGCCGTGCAAATGCCCGACCCAGGGCCGGCCGGGATGGTTCCGCTCGTAGGCATGGACCTGGACGTCGATGACCGCCATCGCTGACTCCCCTGCTTTATCCCGCGAGCATGCCGCTCTGCCGCCGCCAGTCAAGGCAGGCGCACGGCATGCGTGGATGTGATCCTCGCGGCGGCCTAGGGTCTGTACTCAAATAGGGAAACGTGGTTCACATTTCGCCGGGGATTTTGGGGGGATTGGATCATGTCGGACAATTTCTGGCTGAACGAGACGCAATGGGCAACGATCGCGCCGTTGCTGCCGATGGTCCACACC
>DASZOZ010000045.1:0-64296 GCA_035550515.1 Allostellaceae bacterium | reverse complement strand
CGGCGGTGCCCCGTGCGGCGGTGCCCCGTGCGGCAGCGCCTCGGGCGGTGGTGCCTCGGGCGGTGGTGCCTCGGGCGGTGGTGCCTCGGGCGGCGGTGCCCCGGGCGGCGGGGCCCCGGGCGGCGGGGCGCCGGCCGGCGGGCTGGTTTCGCTCATGCGGTCTGTCCGGCGAACGCGTCGACACGCGCCAGCAGCGCGGCCTGGGTCGGCGCTGCGGCGACGATATGCGCGCAAAACGGCAGGTCCGCCAGGGCGGCGTCGGCTGCGGCGCTGATCGCGACCGCGCGCGTCACGGCAAGACCGTCGGCAACCCCGGCCGCCGTGGCGAGACGCGCGAAGATCGCGGCGCTGCGCGGCGAGAAGAACAGCGCCAAGTCGATTTTGCCGCGACCGATCAGCTCGGCCGCCGCCGGGCTCAGCGCGCCGGCGGCACGCGCTTCGTAGAGCACCGCGCGGCCGACGGCAAAGCCGGCCGCGCCAACCCGGCCGGCGAGATCGCCGGCGGCCTCGCTCCCCGCCACGTGCAGCAAGCGTCCGTCCGCCGGCCGCAAACGCGCGGCGGCCAGCCGCGCCAGGTCCTCGACATCGCCGTCGGCACTTTCCACCGCGACAAACCCGGCGGCACGGGCGGCGCGGGCGGTTGCATCGCCGACCGCAAACAGCCGTATTGTCCGCTCGCCGCTCGCCCGGGCCAGGGCGCGCGCGCCGTTGGCGCTGGTGCAGAGGATCGCCTGCACGCCGTCGAGGCCGGGCAGCGATGCCGGGCGATCGACGATCTCGATCATCGGCTCGATGACCGCGTCGACGCGGCGTTCCGCCAGCAGCGCCGCCAACGTCGCCGCCTCATGGCGCGGCCGGGTCACGAGGGCGCGTAACTTCATCATCCGCCTTCATCGCCCAAACCCGGCGAGGTGACAAGTTTTGCCAACAAGTTTTGCCGGCAAGTTTTGCCTGGGCCGGAAATGTTTCATACTCGCCCGCCAACGGAGGATGCCATGCCCTTGACCCGCGACCTCGGCGGTTTTGTCGCCGACCTGTCCTTCCAGCATCTGCCGCCCGAGGCGATCGAGGTCGCCCGCACTGGGTTTATCGACACCATCGCGACGATGATCGCGGGCGCGCATGACGATGCCCCGCAGCTGCTGAAAAAGGCGCTGGCCCCGCCGCCCGGCAGCGCGACGCTGTACTTCACCGGCGAGACCGCGCCGGCACCCGAGGCGGCGTGGATCAACGGCACCGCCGCGCATGCGTTCGATTACGACGATGTCGCGGTGCGCGGCCATCCGTCGACCGTGCTGGTGCCGGCGATCCTCGCCGAGGCCGAGGAGCTCGGCACCGCGGGCAGCGAGATGATCGCCGCCTATGTCGCCGGCTACGAGACCTGGGCCGAGCTGTCGCGCCGCGACCGCGACGATCAGCGCCCCAAGGGCTGGCACCCGACCGGGATTTTCGGCGCGATCGCCGCCGCCGGCGCCTGCGCCCGGCTGCGCCGGCTCGATGGCGAACAGACGGCGATGGCGCTGGCGCTCGCCGCCTCGCAGGCCGGCGGGCTGATGGCCAATTTCGGCACGATGACCAAGCCGTTCCATGCCGGCCGCGCGGCGCATGCCGGGCTGGTCTCGGCGCGCATGGCCGAGGCGGGGTTCACGGCCGCGGCCGACGTGCTCGAACACCCGCAGGGGTTTTTGGTCGCGGTGTCGCCGCAGGGCAATATCGACCGCGACAGCCCGATCGCCCGCGGCGAGCCGTGGCACATCGTGCGCAACGGGCTCAGCATCAAGAAATACCCGGCCTGCTATGCGGTGCACCGCACGCTCGACGGGCTGCTCGACCTGCTCAAGGAGCGGCCGTTCAAGCCCGAGGAGGTGACGCGCATCACCGCCGAGATCAGCGATACGCGTGCGATGATCCTGCGCAACCATCAGCCGCAGACCGGGCTCGAAGGCAAGTTCAGCATGGAATTTGCGATGGCCGCGTCGGTCATCGCGCATCGCGCGACCCTCGCCGAATACACCGACGGCTTTGTCCGCCGCCCGGATGTGCAGGCGCTGATGACCAAGGTCGCGGTCGAAACCAACCGGAATTACGACCCGGAAGTCTCCGGCGCTTCGGTCTACGACCAGGTGCGGGTCGAACTGGTCGGCGGTGAGATGTTGGCGACCGCGCCGGTGCGGCGCGCCCGCGGCGCCGCCGAGCTGCCGCTTTCCGATGACGAGCTGTTCGAGAAATTCGGTGCCTGCCTCCAGGTCGGCCGGGCGCGCCTCGCGCCCGCGGTGCTGTTCGGCCGGCTGAAGAACCTGGAACGCCTTTCCGCCCGCGAACTCACCGCGGCGGGGTGATGGTCCCGTTGCCCAACCCGCCCCTGCTGGTCATTTCCGACCGCTCGCAGGCCAGGCGTCCGCTCGTGGAGATCGCGGCCGCCGCATTCGCCGCCGGGTGCCGCTGGTTCAGCCTGCGGGAAAAGGACCTGCCCGCCGCCGAGCGGTTGGCGCTGCTCGTCGAGCTTGTCGCGATCGGCCGCCGCCATGGCGCGACGGTGACGACCCATGACGATCTCGACGCGGTGATCGCGGCCGGCGCCGGCGGAGTACATCTGCCGTCGGGCGGCGACCCGGCGGCGGCCCGCGCGCGGCTGCCGCAGGGGCTGGTCGGCGTCTCGGCCCATAGCCCGGCCGAGGCGGTCGCATTGATTGCCGCGGGCGCCGATTATGTGACGGTCAGCCCGGTCTTCCTGACCGACAGCAAACCCGGCTACGGCCCGGCCTTGGGTCTCGCTGGCCTCACAGCGGCCGCCAATGCCGCGACAGGGCCGGTGATCGCCCTCGCCGGCATCAACCCGGGCAACGCCCGCTCCTGCCTCGCCGCCGGCGCCGCCGGCATCGCCGTGATGGGCGAAGCGATGCGCGCCGCCGATCCGGCAGCGACAGTGCGCGCGCTCCTTCAAGCCATCAAATCCTCAGCGCCTCCTTTGCGCTCCCCGCCTTAAAGCGTTCTTTGTATCCGCCGCGCCGGCGTGGTGAAATCCCCCGAGCAGAGAGGAACGCGCATGGATGCGGATTATATCGTGATCGGCGCCGGGTCGGCGGGGTGCGTCGTCGCCAGCCGGCTTTCCGAGGATGCCGGGGTCAAGGTCGTGCTGCTCGAAGCGGGGCCGCGCGACACCAATCCGTGGATCCACATCCCCGCCGGCGTGCTCAAGGTCCTCAACGTGCCGGGGATCAACTGGAATTTCCTCTCCGAGGGCGAGCCCGGCACCGATGGACGACAGCTGCAATGGCCGCGCGGCAAGGTGCTGGGCGGCACCAGCTCGATCAACGGCATGCTTTACGTCCGCGGCAACCCGATGGATTACGACAACTGGGCGCAGATGGGCTGCCGCGGCTGGAGCTATGACGAGGTGCTGCCCTTCTTCAAGAAATCCGAGACCTATCGCGGCGCCGGCGACCCGGAATTCCGCAGCCGGGGCGGACCGCTGATCGTCGAGGATTACCGCACCATCCTGCCGCTGACCCATGCTTTTGTCGAAGCCGCGAAGCAGGCCGGCTATCCCTTCACCCCGGACTATAACGGTGCCCAGCAGGAGGGGGTGGCGTATTCGCAGATGACGCGGCGCGGCAAGTGGCGCGGCTCGACCGCGCAGACCTTTCTGCGTGCGGCGCGCGGCCGCGGCAATCTGCGGGTCGAGACCGACGCCATCGTCACCCGGCTGGTCCTCAACGGCAAGCGATGCACGGGCGTTGCCTTCCGCCAGGGCGGCGCCGAGCGGCAGCTCACCGCGGCGCGCGAGGTGATCCTGTGCGGCGGCGCGGTCAACTCGCCGCACGTGCTGCAGATTTCCGGCATCGGGCCGGCGGCGCACCTGCAGCAGATCGGCGTGCCGGTGCTGCACGACCTGCCCGGCGTCGGCGCCAACCTCAACGACCATTACGTGATCCGCCTGTCGCACCGGGTAAAGGGCGCGGTGACGATCAACCAGCTCGCGCGCGGCGCCCGTGTCGTCCGCGAGGCGCTGAGGTTCGCCACGGTCGGCAACGGCGCGCTGACCTTTGGCGTGACCTCGGCGATGGTGTTCTGCCGCAGCCGCGAGGGGCTCGCGGCGCCCGATTTGCAGCTGCTGTTCACGCCGGCGAGCTATGCGCAGGGCGTGTTTCGCCAGCTCGAGCGCGAGCCCGGCATGACCGTCGCTGTCTGTCCGGTGCGGCCCGACAGCCGCGGCACCATCATGGCGCAGTCCCCCGACCCGCTCCAATACCCGTCGATCCGCCCGAACTACCTGTCGGCGCCGGGCGATATCCGCGTGCTGATCTCGGGTGTCGAGCAGACGCGCCGCATCTTCGCCCAGCCGGCGATGGCGCCCCACACTGTTGCGGAAACCGTGCCGGGGCCCGGTGTCGCGAGCGACGAGCAGCTTGCCGACTATGCCAAGAAGGCCGGCACCAACGTGTTCCACCCGGTCGGCACCTGCAAGATGGGCACCGACCCGATGGCGGTGGTCGACCCGCGCCTGCGGGTGATCGGGATCGACGGGCTCCGCGTGGTCGACGCCTCGGTAATGCCGTGCGTCACCACCGGCAACACCAACGCGCCGACCATCATGATCGGCGAAAAGGGCGCCGCCATGATCAAGGAAGACGCGCGCCGCCAACCGGCCGCAGCGGCGTAACGCGAGACGACGTCTCGCGCTGATCCGAGAGCAGGCCGGTGCCCGCGTCTCTTAGCGGGTGAGCTGATAGCTCAGGCAAACCGCCAGGAAGAGGACCAGGGAGCCGGTCGCCAGGACGCCGCTTATGGCGTTTGGCGTCCGCCCGCGAAAATTATTCGCGCGCAAGCCGAACAGCGCGACCGCCGCGTGCTGGAAAACGCGCCGCAACCGGGCGCGTCCCGGCACCTCGATAAAGCGATACGTTGCTGTGGCGAGGATCAAGGTCACCGCGATGCCGAGCGCGATCCGGGCGACCGCGTCGATCACGCCGGCATCCGAGACATTTACCGGATCGCGAATAAAGATTCGCAGGGTCCATGTATGCACCGAGTAGATCGAGTAGCTGACCTCGCCGAGCGCCACGAGCCAGGCGACGCCCAGAAACCTGGATATACGCGTATCGTAACGGGACACGCAGAAGATCAGCACCGCTATCGGAACGGCGCAGATAAAATTCAAGGACAAAAACCGAACATAATCATGGATTTTCGGGAACGACCGTTCGTCCAGGAAGAGCCAGCCGATCGCGATCAGGCTGAGGATCGCCGCACCCAGGGCAACCCGCGACCACCCATGCTCCCGGTGAGAAATGCTCCGCTCTTGCGTCTGCAAGTATAAATGCGCGGTCAAGCATCCCATGATGAATTCAAAAATTCGGCAGTAGGGTGAATAATAAAAGAACCAACGCTCAAATGATGAATTCCAACGATGCTCTACCGATATAAAATTGTCGATATGATGTTCGGCGATGCCGAGAAAGCGTCCAATATGTAACTTCATAAAAATGAAAAATCCCAGCGCGAGAAGCGCAAACAACATTAAGGCAATTACGGTGATATGTCGCCGCCGCAACTGCAAAATGAAAAAAACCAATCCCATATAGCACAAGTAAAAAAAGAACTCGGTCGATATCGACCAGGCCAAGCCGTAGGCGTTGTCCATCATCAATCGGTCATCGAAGATGATGATATAAAACCAGGACTGCGTCATGGTGAGAAAGTGCGCCACCATTTCGATCCACCACCGGGGATGGTCGGATTCCAGCCAGGTATAGGTGACGTCGACGACGAGCCCGACGGCGAAGCAGGCGATAAACAGCGGATAGAGGCGCGCGAAACGGGCGCCGAAAAATTCCAGCGCCGCCCAGCGGAACCGCATGCGGCCGAAGAGATGGCCGTAATTGTAATGAATCACAAAGCCGCTGAGCACAAAGAACAGCGGCATGCCATAAATCGAGGTGACCTGCCCGTAATACGGAATGATGTTGTTGTCTTTGAACGGCGCGACCCAGTCGCAGTCATGCGCAAACAGGATGGCGAAGGCGGCGAAGAACCGCAGGCCGGTCAGCGCATCGAGTTGTTTGGGCCGGCCGCTCTTTGCCGGCGCGATTGTCGAGGCCGCGACGGCCGGCGCGGCGATGTCCCTTCTCGGCACCGAATCCCCTTGCGGCTGTGCAACCTCCGGCGCGGCGACAATAGCCACCCGCACCCGACAAGCAACAGGCGTGTTCCGCCTAGTTGTAAACGGCGGCGGTGCCCGGCGCGGGGGAATAGGCAAAGCTGCCGCGGTTCTCGATCGCGGCGCGGCCGCCGAATTCGGCGATCTTGCGCGCCTGGTCGGATTTGGCGAGCGCATCGGCCGCTTCCGGGTCGACGACCGCGCGCAAGTCGCGCTCGCAGTCGGCGGCGAGGCCGGCATAGCCCGGCTCCTGTGCCAGATCGCGCGTCTCTTGCGGGTCGGCGTCGAGGTCGAACAGCTGCGGCGGCATGCCCGCGTAATGGACGAACTTGAACCGGCCCTTGCGGATCATGAAGGCGCCGGTCGCCGCGCCGGTCGCGTGGTACTCGCACAGCACCGTGCGCCGCGGCGCCGTGCCGACCACCTCGTCGAGCGACATCCCCGGCAGGTCGCGGTCGTCCGGGTGCGGCGCGAGCCCGGCCCATTTGACGACGGTCGGGAACGCGTCGGCCAGCGTCACCGGTTCGCGGCAGGCGACGCCGTGGGGAATGTCCGGCCCGGCGATCAGCATCGGCACGCCCGCCGCCTCCTCGTACATCGTCGACTTGCCCCACAGCCCGCGGGTGCCGAGGTTGTCGCCGTGATCGGCCGAATAGATGATCCGCGTGGTGTCGGCGAGCCCGGCCGCGTCGAGCGCCGCCAGCAGCCGCCCGACATTGTGATCGGTCGAAGTGACCAGGCCGAAATAGGCGGCGATCGCGCGCCGCACGTTGGCCTCGTCGACAAAGCCCTTTTCGTAGATCTGGCACTCGCGGAACGCGGCGATATAGGGGTGGTCGGGCGCGCGCGCCGCGGGATCGCGCAGCGCCGGCAGCGGCACCTGGTCTTCCGGATAAAGGTCGTAGAATTCGGGCCGCGCGATCAGCGGGAAATGCGGGCACACCAGCGACACGAACAGGCACCACGGCTTCACCGCGCCGCCGGCGCGGCGCTTCAGCCAGTCGACGGCGGCGTCGGTGATCTTGCGGTCGTAATCCTGGTAGGTGCTGTCGCCGCGTCCGGCATCCCTGGCGAGGCGCAGCGTCGCCTTGCGCACCGGCAGCGGGTCGCGCAGCCAGCCCATCGGGTCGCCGATGCCGTCATTGACGTGCAGCGGCATGATCTCTTCGGAAAAGCCGTTATCGTCGGCCTCGCTGCGGAAATGCAGCTTGCCGATCGACACCACCTCATGCCCCGCGTCGCGCAGCCGGTGGTGCCAGGACGGCACGCTGCCGTCATAGGCGATGCCGTTGTCCCAGAAGCGGACCTGATGCGGGTAGCGCCCCGTGGCGAGGCTGGCGCGGGCCGGCACGCAGATCGGCGAGTTGGTGTAGGCGTCGGCGAACCGCACCCCGCGCGCCGCCAGCGCATCGAGATGCGGCGTCTTGATCATGGGATGCCCGTAGCACCCCAGCACCCTGCGACTGTGCTCGTCCGACAGAATGAACAGAATGTTCGAAGGCTGCATCTGGCCCCCAAGAAGCATCTCAGCGCAAAGGACGCTGAGGATACGCGGAGAACGCGAAGGGGTTACGGACGCGGAGCGTCCAACAGTCACAATGAGGCGGTGAGACGGTGAGGAAATCGTCGGAAACCCTCACCGCCTCACCGTCTCACTGTAAATCAATGGCGCTGCGCGCCGGACGCCTCGCGGCCGATGTTTCAGGCGTTGCGGCCGACCTGCTTGCCGGCCGAGGTGCCGGCGATCTTGCCGAACACCGAGCCCGACACGAGCCCGGTGCCGCCCGGATAATTGAAATAGAACAAGCCGCCGACCAGCTCGCCGGCCGCGTAGAGCCCGCTGATCGGCCGTTCCGCGGTGTCGAGCACGCGGCCGTCGGTGTCGATGCGCAGCCCGCCAAAGGTGAAGGTCACGCCGCAGGTGGTGCAATAGGCCTCGTAGGGCGGCTTTTCGAGCGGCATGGCCCAGTTGGTCTTGTCGATCTGCAGACCGCGCGTCGTGCGTCCGTCCTTGACCGTCGGGTTGTAGGGGATGCTGCGGTCGATGGCGTTGTTGTAGTCGGCGATCGTCTTGAGGAACGCCGCCTTGTTCACCGCCGCGCCGGTCTCGGCCATCTTGTCGGCCAGCTCCTCGAAGGTGTTGGCGGTGACCTTGGTCACCCGGCGGATGCGGTACTCGTCGCGCTGCAGATGGACGACTTGCTGGTCGAAGATCTGCCAGGCGAACTGGTGCGGCTGGTTGAGGATTTCGCGGCCGTATTTCGCGTAGGTATAGTTGCGGAAATCGGCGCCCTCGTCGCAAAACCGCTCGCCCTCGGCATTGACCATGACCGCGAACGGATAGGAATGCTTCTGGAAATTGTCGCCGACCGACAGGTCGCCGAATTCCGGCGCGCCGTAATCCCAGCCGACCGCGTGACAGCCCGACCAGTTGCCGTACGGCATCGCGCCGATCGCCAGCGCCATGTTGATGCCGCCGCCGGTGTTGAACTTGGTGCCGCGCACCTTGGCGAGGTCCCAGCCGGGGCCGAGATAGCGGGTGCGCATCTCGGCATTGGCCTCGAACCCGCCGCAGGCCAGCACCACCGCCTTGCAGCGGATTTCGGTGGTCTTGCCCCCGACATTGGCGACGACGCCGTGCACTCCGTCGTCATCGGCGATCAGTCGCTCGCCGCGCGCCTCGTAGGCCACGGCGATGCCGTATTTTTCGGCCGAGTTGAACAGCCCCTCGATCAGCCCCGGCCCGCCGCCCCAGGCTTCCAGCGCCAGGCCGCCCCAGAACACGAACTTGCCGTCATGCTTGAAAGCCTGGCGCGAATACATCGGCGCAAAGCGGATGCCCTTGCCGCGCATCCACAACAGCGTCTCCTGGCTCCTGGTGATCAGCAGCTCGGCCATGTCCGGGTTCGAGCGGTAATCGGTCAGCCGGCCCAAATCGTCGTAGTATTTTTCCTGCGTGTAGGTGCCGAAATCGCTGGTAGCCAGTTCCTGCTCGCTGAGGTCGCAGAGCTTCAGCAGGTCGTCGACGCCGTTATAGACAAAGCGCAGCGCCCCGGCGGTGTAGCGGCTGTTGCCGCCGCGTTCGTCGAACGGCGCCGCTTCCAGCACCAGCACCCGCGCGCCGTTTTCCTGCGCCGCCAGCGCCGCGCACATCCCGGCATTCCCCGCGCCGACCACGACGACATCGTATTCGCCCGAAATCATCCCGCTTCCTCCATCCGGCCCCGCTATCGGAGCAGCCGATTCGCTGCTCCCAGGAGTAGCAAGCGGGACTGCCGCAGGGCAAGCATCGCGGCCGCGCTTGAACCGCGTAAGGAGTTTCCTTACGCTGGCCGAAGCCGTGAGCCGTGATGATCAAGAGCCGCATTACCAGCAAAGCGCAGACGACGATACCGTTGCCCGTGCGCCATGCGCTGCGGCTGACGGAAGGCGACGAGCTGGTCTATACGATCGAGGCTGATCGCGTCGTGTTGACCAGGGCAAGCCGCGAGCCGCCCGACGATCCGTTTGCCACCTTCGCCGAATGGTCGTCCGAGGCCGACCGCCGCGGCTATGCCAAACTTTAAGGCGTGGGACATCGTCCGCGTTCCGTTCCCCGACGCCGGACGCCAGGTTCGCCAGCATCGTCCGGCGCTGGTGATTGCCGGTGACGACCGAGACGACCCGCATCGCCTGTTATGGCTGGCGATGATCACCAGCGCCGCCCATCGCGGTTGGCGCGGCGACGTACCGATATCAAACCTGCAGCAGGCCGGCTTGCCGGTGGCGTCGATCGTCCGGCCGGCGAAGTTGGCGACGCTCGAGGCCGGCATGGCGGAACGGCTGGGAACCCTTCCCGCCGACGATCGGGTGGCGGTGTCGACGTATCTGCAAGACCGGCTCCGCCCGGTGCTGGCCAATTCCCGCAGCAGCCGCACCTATCGGTTGTTTGCGCACGCGATGGTCAGCCGCCGGCAGGTGCTGTGCACTTACGACCGGCATCATCGCGAGATCTGCCCGATCATTCTCGGACGGACAAAGGGGGAAGAGATGTCTCTGGTCTATCAGTTCGCCGGGCAGAGCGGCAGCCGCCTGCCGCCGGGAGGCGCGTGGAAATGCTTCCGGCTGGCAGGGGTGAGCGACGTTCGCCTGCGCGAGGGGGATTGGGTGACGGGATCGGGTCACAGCCGTCGGCAATCCTGCGTCACGGATGTGGAGCTCGACGTCAACCCCGACAGCCCGTACCTCTAGGCGATGGACCCGCGAAACCTGGCGGCTGACCCGCAGATCAAACGGCCCGGATGATCCCCGATCCCGCACTAAACACCGCCCACGACCTCCCGGCGGCGACCGCTGCGGCCGCGGGGCCGACCGCGGCCTTGCCGGGGTGGGAGGTCGGGGTCGCGCCATTCGGCATTGTCGCGATGACGTCGCTTGCCGTGGCGGTCGGGGTGGTGACCGGGTTCGGTGCGTGGATTTTTCGCGAGCTCATCGGGCTCGTGCACAACGTCTTTTTCTTGCAGACGTTTTCCTTCGCCTACGACAGCAGCATCTTCACCCCGGTCAACCCGTGGGGCCCGTGGGTGATTCTGGTGCCGGCGGTGGGGGCGGTCGGCGTCACTTTCATCATCACCCAGTTCGCGCCGGAGGCGAAAGGCCACGGGGTGCCCGAGGTGATGGACGCAATCTATTACAACGGCGGGCGGATTCGGCCGATCGTCGCGGTCGCCAAGTCGCTGGCCTCGGCGCTGGCGATCGGCAGCGGCGCGGCGGTCGGGCGCGAGGGGCCGATCATCCAGATCGGCTCCGCGCTCGGTTCGACGCTGGGGCAGCTGATCCGCATGCCGCAGGGGCAGCGCATCACGCTGGTCGCGGCGGGGGCGGGGGCCGGGATCGCGGCGACCTTCAACACGCCGATCGGCGGCGTCATGTTCGCCATTGAGCTCATGCTGCCCGAAGTCAGCGTCAACACCTTCCTGCCGGTGGCCGCGGCGACCGGCACCGCGACGTTTATCGGGCGTATCCTCTTCGGGCCGCAGCCGGCGTTCAACGTCCCGGCGATCGACGCATTGCCGCTGACGCATCCGGCCGCGGCTCTCGCGACGCTGTTGCTTTACGTGCTGCTCGGAGCGGTGTGCGGTGTCGCCGGCGCGCTGTTCATCAAGGCGCTGCACTTCGCCGAGGATGTGTTCGAGAAGGTGCCGGGCCGCTACACCCGGCATGTCCTCGGCATGCTGCTGGTCGGCTGCCTGATCTACGCGCTGCACCGGTCGTTCGGGCATTATTTCGTCGAAGGTGTCGGCTACTCGACCATCCAGGCGATCCTCAACGGCTGGGATGCGGCCGGGTCGCTGCTCCTGCCGCTTTTCGTCTGCAAGCTGTTCGCCACCTCGACCAGCCTCGGCGCCGGTTCGTCGGGCGGCATCTTCTCGCCGTCGCTGTTCATGGGAGCGACGCTCGGCGGTGCTTTCGCGACGCTGGTGGCGGTGCTGTTCCCCGGCCTGGCGGTCGACGTGCCGGCCTTCGCGATGGTCGGCATGGGGGCGATGGTCGGCGGCGGCACCGGTGCGGCGATGACCGCAGTGACGATGATTTTCGAGATGACGCTCGATTATCACATCGTGCTGCCGATGATCCTCGCCGTCGCCGCCGGGCTGGGCGTGCGACGGGCGCTGTCGCGCGAGAACATCTACACCGCGAAACTGGTGCCGCGCGGCCACGCGATCCCCAAGGCGCTGCACGCCAACATGTTCCTCGTGCGCGCCGCCAAGGACGTGATGGAGAAGAGCTTTGTGGTGGTGCCGGCCGAGACCCGCCTCGACGCGTTCCTGCGCCAGCCGGAGCACCGCGACGGGATGCGCCACGTGGTCGTGACCCATGGCGAGCACATCATGGGCGTGGTGCGCATCAACGCGGGCTTGCGCACCGGCGTCGCCGACCTCGAAGCCGGGGTCACCTTCGGCGACGTGGCCAACCACCATTTCACCCTGGTGCGCGAAAGCGATGTCGCGTTCGACGTGATCGTTCGGCTGTGGCGGCGCGGCGGCGCAATGGCCCTAGTCGTCCGCCGCGAGGCGCAGGGTTTTCATGTGCCGCGCGCGGCGGATGTGATCGGCGTCATCACCAAGGAGCATGTCGCCGACGCGGTGGCCGCCGGCATCCAGGCCTACCCGCGCTGAGCAGCCTTACCACGCCGGCCTTACCATGCAGGCTTGGCGCCCCAGGCGAGAAAGCCGCTGTTCTTGAGGTCGTGCTTGCCGTAGCGCAGCCGGTTGCCGTCGAGGTCGAGCACGGCGCCGCCGGCCGCTTCAAGGATCGCCTGGCCGGCGGCGGTGTCCCATTCCATCGTCGTGCCGAAACGCGGGTAGAAATCGGCCTCGCCGGCCGCCAGCGCGCCGAATTTGAGTGCGCTGCCGCAGATGTCGCGGCGCCGCACCGGCACGGGCTTGCCGGCGAAATATTCGGCCAGCCGCCGGCTGTTTTCATGGCTGCGGCTGTGGATGACGATGATGCCCTCGGCCGGCGGCACGCGTGCCGCGATCGCCCCGGCGGCGCCGCCGTCGCGCATTCGCACCGCGGTCCCCGCCCCGTGCGCGGCATAGGTCACGCGCCGGGCCGGGCCGTGCACGACGCCGAGCACCGGCACGCCGTCTTCGATCAGGCCGATGCAGACGCAGAATTCGCCGTTCTTGGCGACGAATTCCTTGGTGCCGTCGAGCGGGTCGACGCACCAGAACCGCGCCGCCGGCGGCTTGAACCCGTCTTCCGGCGCGGTCTCCTCGGAGACGATCGGAATGTCGGGGAACGCCGCGGTCAGCCGCTCGACGATGATCCGTTCCGAGGCGAGGTCGGCCTCGGTGACAGGCGTGTTGTCATCCTTCTGGATAACGTCGAACGGCTCGGCGTAGACCTTGAGGATGGCCTCGCCGGCGGCAAGGGCGGCGGCGAGGGCGGTGTCCAGCAATCTGTCGTTCATGGCCGGGTCGCCGGGTTGCGTCCGTCGCGGCCGCGTTGTACGGAGCGCCGCAGAATGAAGATTTTTCTTGATGCCATCCGGAAACCCTTCTCCTCCCGAAGTGCACGACGCCGCCCGGCCGATGCCGAACTGCGTCATCACGCGCTCCTGCAGGCGTTTGTCGAAGATAGGGGCGACGGACGGCGAGAGCTAGCCCGCGGCTATCGCGCCGGCGAGCCAGTCCTCGATCAGCGCGGCGATGTCGGCGCTGTTCTCTTCCAGCATCACCATATGGCCGTTGCCGTGCAGGCCGCGATCCGCGAGCCGCACGAAATCGGCCGCCACGCCCGCGGCGGCCAGGTATTGCGCCGTGCAGTGATCATAGGCGGCGTGGTAGGACGCCTCCCCGGTCAGCAGCAGCACCGGGATATCGGCGAGGTTCTTGAGCCGCCGCGCCGGCGACTTCTGCTGCCAGCAGCGGACGAGACCGGGGCCGTCCGGCGCGTCCTGCCGCTCGACCTGGAGGTCGCCGGCGCCGGCAACCGGCGGGTCGTAGGCGAGCGGCAGGTCGGCCAGGCCCCAAGGCCGCGCCTTGCCCTCGGCGATCACGACATTCTCGAACGGCGGTCCGGCCGGCTCGACCGCGACGATCGCCTTGACCAGACTTGGCCGCGCGTCGGCGAGCAGCCAGCCGAACGGCCCGGCCTGCGAATGGGTGAGCAGCACCGCCGCGCCGATCCGGTCGAGCAGCGCGCTGCCGGCGGCGAGCAGCAGGCGCTGGGTCTCCACCTGGTCGGCGAGAAACGGCACCTGCGTCGCGTAAAACGCGTCGAAATGAGGGTCGCCGCGCTTGCCTGAGCCGGGCCATTGCGTGTGCATGACGGCCTGCGGCCAGCGCGGGTCGGCGGCCGAGGCGGTGAACAGCCATTCCTCAAGCGAGGCCGGGAGGCTGCGCATCTCGCCGTCCAGCCCGGGCTGCCAGGCCGAGCGGCCGCGTGCCGGCTGGTCGATCAGGTACACCGTGTAGCCGCCGCGGGCGAAACGCTCGGCCCAGCCGGGACGGCCGTCCGGCGTGCCCATCCAGTTGGTCGCGGTCTGCCCCATGCCGTGCAGCATCACCAGCGGATAGCGCCGGCGCGGGTCGCGCGGCGTCCATTTCTCGACATACATCTGCCCGCGCATGACCTCCTCGCCGGGCGGGCCGGCGTATTCGCCGCCGACATGGAAGAATTCGCGGCGAACGACGTAGCTCTCGGCCATTCAGGTGATCCTTGTCGTCGGCCCGGGCGGCGCAAAAACCATAGGCCGGCAGGATAGAGCGGCAGGCCGGCGACGGCCAGCAACTGCAACAGCCGGTGGAATTTATTCAAATTTGACTCAAATCACCGATTCGTTTCTTCTACCGTAGGTGGCGAGACACGCACCGCCGAAGATGGGTTGCCGGGCATGAGCATTGTCGTCAGCAGCGGTGTCATCAGCAGCGTCACCACCGACCTGTCGGGCACCGGCAGCAGCTTTGCCGTCCCGTACGGAGGAATCGTCAGCGTCGGCGCCGGCGGGGTGACCAGCGGCGACCTGATGAGCGGCGGCGTCGAGATTGTCGATGCCGGCGGCTCGTCGCTCAGCGCGACCGTGGTCAGCGGTGGGACCGAATACGTTCTGTCCGGCGGCGTCGCGGTCTCGGCCGCGGCGTCGGCCGGCGGCTCCGAGGTGGTGTCGTCCGGCGGTTCGGCCGTGGGCGTCACCATCGCCGGGGGCACCTTCGAGCTGCAATCGGGCGGCGTCACCGGCGCGATCAACTTCGACGGCGCACCCGGCGGCATTTTCGAGATCGACGGACCCGCCGCGCCGGGCGTGCTTGTCGACGGCGCCACGATCTCCGGTCTGACGGCGGGCGACGAGATCGTAGTGTCCGGCATTCCGTTCGACCCGGCCGGCAGCATCACGCTCGGCGCCGGCAACCAGCTTCAGCTGACCGAGAGCGGCAGCACCTACGACCTCAACCTCGATCCGAACGACCAGAGCCTCGCCGGCGACGTCTTCGTCGCCATGCCGCCGGGCGCAAATCTCGGTGCAACGGAGATCGTCGTCGCGGCGCAGGCCACGGGCGACCTGGTGCACTCCGGCCAGGCGCTGGTCGTGTCCTCCGGGCAAACGTCGACCGGGGTCTTCGTCGACAGCGGCGGCTATCTCCTGGTGCAGTCGGGCGGTACGGCGACGAGCGCGGGGCTCGCCGGCATGGAGATCGTCTACGCCGGCGGCGTCGACAGCGGCACAACGCTCAGCAGCGGGGTCGAGCTCAATTTCGGCAGCGCCAGCGGCACCGTCGTCTCGTCGGGTACCTTGGTGGAATACGCGGGGACCGATACCGGCACGGTTATCAGTGCCGGTATCGAAGTGGTGATCAGCGGCAAGGCGACCTCCGCGATCGTCTCCGGCGGTGAGCTCGTGGAATCCGGCGGCACCGACACCGGCACGGTCCTGCGCGGCGGCTCCGAATTTCTCGTCGCCGGGCTGTCGATTTCGCCGACCGTCGACGGCGGCGTGTTCGAGGTGGTCGGCGGCACGGTCAGCGGCGCCGTCGTCAGCGGCGGCAGCTTCGGCGTGTTCCTCGGCTCGGCGCTGGACACTACGGTCGCGGCCGGCGGGGCCGTCTTCCTGGCTGGTGCCGGCGGCGTTCTCGTCAACGGTCTGACCGTCGAGAGCGGCGGCACCCTGGTCAACACCGGTCAGGGCCTGGGAGTCTCGGGGGTCGTCATCGACAGCGGCGGCACATTCGTTCCCCACGGCGCGATCGCCGGCCTCACGATCGACAGCGGCGGCGTCATCGCGGATGCGTTTTCGAGCGACTTCGTCGTCAGCACGGGCGGTCTCTACGATTTCCCCGGCTTTGGCGGCAGCCCGGTCAGTTCTGGGCATACCGCGCTGGTGTTGCCAGGTCTCGGCGCCTACGGGGCCTCGATCCTGAGCGGCGGCTCGGCGATCGTTTACAGTAGCGGGACCGCCGTTTATCCCACGGTCAGCAGCGGCGCCGTCCTGATCGACCAAGGGGCGATCTACGGGTTCGGGTTGGCGAGCGGCGGGACCGTCACTGTGCTGAGCGGCGGCACCGCGGTTCAGGGAGTAATCGCCGCGGGCGGGACGGAGATCGTCAGCTCCGGCGGAAGTGACGCGGATACATCTATCAGCGGCGTCCAACTCGTCTACGGTACCGCGGCCTATGACGCGTTTTATGACGGCGGCGCGCAGACGGTTCTTTCGGGAGGCATCGCCAGCTTTACCAGCATCACCGGCAGCGGCTCGCAGATCGTTTCCGGCGGCGGTAGTGCTGTCGGCATTTATCTTGACGGTAGCGCCACGCAGACAGTTCTCTCGGGAGGTTTTGCCAGCCGCACCGTGACCTTGCCTAGTGGGGGCGGCACGCAGATCATCCGCTCCGGCGGTAGCGCCAGTGGGACCATCCTCAACCCTGGTGGAAGCGAGACGATCGATGCCGGGGGAAGCGACGCCGGCGCCTTGGTGACCGGCGTCCAACATATCGCCGGCACGGCGATATCGCCGACGATCGCTTTCACCGGCCAGGCGACGGTATTCTCGGGCGGCGTCGTCAGCAACGCGGTGCTCTCCGGCGGCACGCTCGACGTGCAGTCCGGCGCCACCGTCAGCGGCGCGATCACCTTCTCGGGCGGCGTGCTGGAGATCGACGGCGCCGGCCTGCCGGTCGATCCGGCGGAGCTGATTGGCGGCGCCGTCGTTTCCGGCTTTGTGCCGGGCGACACGATCGACTTGACCGGCATTTCCTATGACGCCGCGGGCCATGTCGATCTCGTCGCCGGCAACGAACTGGAGATCAGCGAGAACGGTCAGACATACGACTTGCAGCTCGCCCCGGGGCAGAATTTTGCCGGCGACTTCTTCCACCTCGGGCCGGATGCGGGCAGCGGCACGCTGATCACCGAGGACCAGACGGCGTGCTACTGCCGCGGCACGCTGATCCGCACGCCGGACGGCGCGGTGGCGGTCGAGGATTTGGCGATCGGCGATCCGGTGGTCACGTTGTCGGGTGCGGCAAAGCCGGTGAAATGGATCGGCCGACGCAGCTATGGCGGGCGGTTCATCGCCGGCAACCGCGACGTGCTGCCGATCGTGATCGCCCCCGGCGCGCTGGCCGACCGGGTGCCGCGACGCGAGCTGCGGGTATCGCCCGAGCATGCGCTGTATCTCGACGGCGTCCTGGTGCCGGCACGGCACCTGGTCAACGGCGTCTCGATCGTCCAGGCCGAGGCGGTCGACGAGGTCGAATATTGCCATGTCGAGCTCGATGCGCATGACGTGGTCTTTGCCGAGGGCGCGCCGGCCGAAACCTATGTCGATGACGGCAACCGCCTGATGTTCAGCAACGCGGCCGAATTCCGCGCGGTCTACCCGGAGGCGTTGGCGCCGGGGCCGGCGTTGTACTGCGCGCCGCGGGTCGAGGACGGGGAGAGGCTGGAAACGGTCCGGCGCGCGCTGTCCGGGCGGGCGCAGCGGCTCTGCGGCGGCGGGGTGGCGGCGCCGTCGGCGCTGCGCGGTCATGTCGACCGGGTGAGCCACGAGATGGTTTGCGGCTGGGCGCTCGACGCCGGGGCGCCCGCGACCCCGGTCACCGTGGTGGTGGTCGATAATGGCGCGGAGATCGCGCGGGTGGTGGCCGACGGCTACCGTGCGGATCTCGAACTTGCCGGGATCGGCGGCGGCCGGCACGGCTTCGCCTGTCCGGTGCCCGGCGGCCTCGCGGCGGGCGCGCGGCATGAGATCGCGGTTTACGCCGCCGCCGACTGGACGCTGCTGCCGGGATGTCCGGTCGTGCTGGAGCCGCTGGCGACGCCGCCGTCACCGGCACCGCTCGGCGCGCTGCGCGGCGCGGTCGACACCGCCGACCGAAGCCGGCTTACCGGCTGGGCGCAGGATGAAGCCGATGCGGAGCGGCCGGTCGGGCTGGTGGTTCACGCCAATGGCCAGGTTGTCGGCCGGGTGCTGGCCAATCGCTATCGTGCCGACCTTGCCGACGCCGGGATGGGCAGCGGCAGGCATGCCTTCGAGTTGGTCCTGCCGTGCCCGCTGTCGCCGCTGGAGCGGCAGGAGGTCAGCGTTACGCGCGAAGCGGACGGCGCCGAGCTGTTCGGCTCGCCGATCGTGCTGCCGGCGAGCGGCGGGTTCGATGCGGCGGCGGTGGAGCTGTTGGCGGGCCTGCTCGCCGGGGTCGGGCCGGGCGAGGAAGAGGAACGCGCGCTCGCGGCGCTGGTGCAGCAGACCGATCGGCTGTTGGCGCGGCGTGCGGCGCGCGAGAGCGGCCGGGCCGAGCGCGAGGCGCACCGCCTGCATTGCCGGCGATGGGGGGACGCAGCGGCGGCCCCGCCGCCGGCCGGCCGGCGCGCGCTGGTCATCGACGAGCGCGTGCCCAGCGCCGGCCGCGACGCCGGCTCGGTCGCGATCCTGTCGCATATCCGCGCGCTGCAAACCCTCGGCTACGCGGTCAGTTTTGTGGCCGCCGAGGAAATCGGCAGCACCGCCGCCCTCGTCGCGCTGGGCGACGCGGCAGGCATCGGCGGCTGCGGCGCGCCGTATTATTCCTGCGTCGAGGACGTCTTGGCGCGCCAGGCCGGCACCTTCGACCTGGTCTATCTGCACCGGCTGGCAAATGCCGAGCGTTACCTGTCGCTGGTGCGGCACTACAACCCGAGGGCGCGCGTGGTCTATGCGGTCGCCGACCTGCACCACCGGCGTCTGGCGCGTCAGGCGGCCGTCGAGGGGCGGCCCGAGCTGCTGGCGCTGAGCCGGCGGGTCGCAGTGCAGGAGGCATTGGCGGCGCGGCAGGCCGATATCGTGGTGACGCACTCGCCGGTCGAGGCGGAATGGCTGCGGCGCCAGGCCGGTACCGCGGCGGTGCGGGTCGTGCCGTTCGCGGTGGCGCGGCGCCCGGTGCGGCGCCCGTTTGCCGCGCGCCACGGGATCGCGCTGGTCGGCGGGTTCTTCCACGCACCGAACCCCGATGCGGTGCACCATCTGCTGGGCGATGTCCTGCCGCTGGTCTGGCGGCAGGCGCCGGGCTTGACCTGCAAGATCGCCGGCGAAGGCTGGTCCCCCGACCGGTTGGCGAAGCGCGACCCGCGGGTCGCGGTGCTCGGCCGGGTCGACGACCTCGACGCCTTGTTCGACACGGTGCGGCTGACGGTGGCGCCGCTGCGCTTTGGCGCCGGCATCAAGGGCAAGGTGATCGACAGCTTTGCCGCCGGGTTGCCCTGCGTGATGACCCCGATGGCCGCCGAGGGTTTGCCGCTGCCGCCGACGCTGGGCGGCCTGGTGGGCGAGGACCCGTCCGCCCTCGCCGCGTTGATCCTGCACCACCATGCTGACGAGGCGGCCAACACCGCCGCCGGCGGCGCCGGCTCGCGGCTGGCGGCCGAGGCGTTCACCGACGAGCATGTGGTGCAGGCGCTCGCCGCGGCGCTCCGGGAAACTCCGCCTGCCCGTCTCGCCGTCGGCGCCTAGCCGTCCTTGTTGTTGACTTGCGCGGCGTTCGGGTGCACCGATCCGCCTATAAAAGCATGCCGCTGGCAGGAGGCGATCATGGCGTCACCGAAAAAGCTTTCGCATCTCGTGCTGCAAACCAACCGGCGCGA
The DNA here is from genome assembly GCA_035550515.1 of Allostellaceae bacterium. Classification (GTDB taxonomy): domain Bacteria; phylum Pseudomonadota; class Alphaproteobacteria; order ATCC43930; family CGMCC-115725; genus DATARH01. The sequence continues at coordinate 44,540 of DASZOZ010000045.1, read as the reverse complement.
GCAGATGATCGAATGGTACTGCAAGGTGCTCGGCGCCGAGCTGCTGTACCAGAACAAGTTCATCGCCTTTATCAGCTACGACGACGAGCACCACCGGGTCGCTTTTGTCGATCCCGGCCCGCTCAACGACAAGGTCGCCGCCGAAGGCAAGACCGCCCGCGCCGGCGGCGAAGTCGGCCTGCACCATGTCGCCTTCACCTTCGACCCGGTCGAGCTGGCCGACCATTACGAGGGGCTGAAGGCACAGGGCATCACGCCGCATCGCTGCGTCAACCACGGCATGACGACGTCGATGTACTACTATGACCCCGACCGCAACCAGGTCGAGCTGCTATTCGACAATTTCTATACGGCGCGCGAGGGTCGCGAGTACATGAAGAGCCGCTCGGAGAGCGACAAGAACCCGGTCGGCATCGATTTCGACCCGGACGAGATGGTCGCCCGCATCCGCAAGGGCCTCGACCTTACCGAGCTGACCCACATCAACGCGTGAGCCGTCGGGGACGGCGGTGTATGAGGAAGGATGCCGCACACCGCCGTTACCCTCCGCGGAAATAGCCATCAATGTCGCGATGACCCTCGACGATGTCGACGATTTCCAGCACGTCGCCGACATAGCGAAAGAAAATCAGGTAGTTTCCCATCGCGAAGCTGCGTAAGTCGGGGCGCAGCTCCGGTCTTGGGCGCCCAAGCTGAAACGGTGAAGCGGCCAACTCGGCGCATCGCCCGCGAAGCTGATCGACAAAGCGGCGGGCGACGGCCGCGCTGCCGCTTCGACGGCGAAGATAGCGGGCGATGTCGGTCAGGCTGTCGCGTGCCGCTCTCGTGTACCGCAGCCGAGGCATGTGCAAACAGGGGCTATGGCTCCTCCGACAGCGCCGCCTCTATCGTCGCACCCACTTCTTCATCCGTGAAACTACCGCCGCGTTCGATGGCCGCATCAAGTCTTTTTCGCAGGGCTGTGAGCTTTGCCTCACGCTCCTCGACGAGACGCAATCCCTCGCGAACGACTTCGCTGGACGAGCCGTACCGGCCCGAAGCGACCAGCTCGCCGACAAAGTCTTCCCAGCGCTTGCCGATCGACACGTTCACCGGCGCCTCCGCGATAACAAAAACTGCGCTGTTTATGATATGCGCGGATGCGCCGGCCGATCAATTCACCAGATGGCAGGATACGCCGTGGCCGGGGGCGATTTCCTTGAGCACCGGCACCTCCTGTTTGCAGCGCTCGCTGACATAGGGGCAGCGGGTGTGGAAGGTGCAGCCGGGGGGCGGGTTGATCGGGCTCGGCACATCGCCCTGCAGCAGGCGCTTCTCGCGGCGCAGCTTGGGGTTGGGCACCGGCACCGCCGAGAGCAGCGCCTCGGTGTAGGGGTGCTTGGGCTGGGTGAACAGCGTCTTCTTGTCGGCGTACTCGACGATGCGGCCGAGATACATCACCGCAATGCGGTGGCTGATATGCTCGACGACCGCGAGGTCGTGCGCGATGAACAGATAGGAGAGCCGCTTCTCGCGCTGCAAATCCATCATCAGGTTGATGACCTGGGCCTGGATCGACACGTCGAGCGCCGAGACCGGCTCGTCGGCGACGATCAGCCTCGGGTTGAGCGCCAGCGCCCGGGCGATCGAGATGCGCTGCCGCTGGCCGCCGGAGAATTCGTGCGGGAAGGCGCGCATCTGGCTGCGCCGCAGCCCCACCTGGTCGAAAATCTCCGCGGTCAGGGTCTCCTTTGCCTTGCCGCCGGCGATCCCATGGACGCTCAGCGGCTCGCCGACGATGTCGCCCGCCGACATGCGCGGGTTCAGCGACGAGAACGGGTCCTGGAAGATCATCTGCATCTGGCGGCGATAAGGCCGCATCGCCGACTTGCCGAGCCGCGTTACGTCGTGGCCGTCGAGCAGGATCGACCCGGCGGTCGGCTCGATCAGGCGCAGCACGGTACGGGCGACGGTCGACTTGCCGCAGCCCGACTCGCCGACCAGCCCCAGCGTTTCGCCCTCGCCGATCGAGAAGCTGACGCCGTCGACGGCGTAGACCTGCCCGACGGTGCGGCGCAGCAGCCCTTTCTTGACGGGGAAATGCTTTTTCAGCTCGACGACATCGAGCACCTTGGCGCTGGCGGCGGCGGCCGGCGGCGCGTCCTTCGTCGCGAGGGCGGGGGCGAGGGCGGGGCTAGCCATAGAGCCGCTCCGCATGCCAGCACGCGGCCCAATGGCCCGACCGCTTCTCTTCGTAATCCGGCGCCGCGGTGCGGCAGCGGTCGTCGGCAAAGGCACAGCGCGGCGCGAAGGCGCAACCCGGCGGCAGGTTCGTCAGCGCCGGCACCATGCCGGGAATTTCTTGGAGCCGGCCGTTGGCAGCCGCGGCGCCGCCGGTCATGATTTCCAGTTGCGGGATCGACGCCATCAGCCCGTGCGTATAGGGGTGGAGCGGTGCGCCGAACAGGTCCTCGACCTCCGCTTCCTCGACCTTTTTGCCGGCATACATGACGATGACGCGCTGCGCCGTCTCGGCGACGACCGCGAGGTCGTGGGTGATCAGGATCACCGCGGTGCCGAGCGTCTTCTGCAGGTCGAGGATCAGGTCGAGGATCTGCGCCTGGATGGTCACGTCGAGCGCGGTGGTCGGCTCGTCGGCGATCAGCACGCGCGGGTTGCAGGCCAGCGCCATCGCGATCATCGCGCGCTGACGCATGCCGCCCGACAGTTGATGCGGGTACTCCTTGGCCCGCTGCGCCGGCTCGGGGATTTTCACCAGGCGCAGCATCTCGACGGCTTTTTTCAGCGCGTCGGCCTTTGACAAGTCCTGGTGGAGGCGCAGCGTCTCGGCGATCTGGCTGCCGATGGTCATCACCGGGTTGAGCGAGGTCATCGGCTCCTGGAAGATCATCGAGATGTCGTTGCCGCGGACATCGCGCATCTCGGCTTCGTCGAGCGTCACGAGATCGCGCCCGCCCAGCTTGATCGACCCGCCGACGATGCGGCCCGGCGGGCTCGGCACCAGCCGCATCAGCGACAGCGAGGTCATGGTCTTGCCGCAGCCCGACTCTCCGACGATCGCGAGCGTCTCGCCGGCATGCACCGAGAACGTCACATTGTCGACCGCCTTGACGATGCCGAGGCGGGTGAAGAGGTAGGTTTGCAGCCCCGCGACCTCGAGCACGACCTCGGCATTGCCGTGCGGTCGGGCGCGGGGCGCGGCCTCGGTGGGGGTTTCGGTCGCCATCGCCACGCAATACTACTCCGACGACAAAGGTGCTTGGAAAACCGGCCGGTGTCTAGCTGCGCTGCCTCGGGTCCAGCAGATCGCGCAGCGCATCGCCGAGCAGATTGGTGCCGAACACCACAAAACTGATCGCCAGACCGGGGAAGATCACCAGCCATGGCGCGGTGCGCACATACTCGGCCGCCGACTCCGACAGCATCCGGCCCCATGACGGGTGCGGCTCGGGGACGCCGAGGCCGAGAAACGACAGCGACGATTCGGTGAGGATCGTCGAGCCGAGCTGCGCTGTCGCCAGCACGATGAGCGGCGCCAGCGTGTTGGGCAGGACATGACGCAGCGCGATGCGCTTTTCGCTCATGCCGATCGCCTTCGCCGCCTCGACAAAGGGCTGCTCGCGCAGGCTCAGCGTGTTGGCGCGGATGACGCGGGCGACGTAGGGCACCAGCGGGATCGCGATGGCCAGGATCGTGTTGTGCAGCGACGGACCCAGCGCCGCCGCCATGATGATCGCCATGACCAGCAGCGGCAGCGACTGCATCATCTCCAGCACACGCTGGGTGACCAGGTCGAACCAGCCGAGCAGGTAGCCGGACAGCAGGCCGATCGTGACGCCGATCCCCGAGCCGAGCAGCATCGAGCCCATGCTGACGGCGAGCGAAATCCGCGCGCCGTAGATGATCCGGCTGTAGACGTCGCGGCCCATGAAGTCGCAGCCGAGCCAGTGCATCGCGCTCGGCTTGGCGAGCGAAGCCGCGGCATTGGTGCTCAGCGGGTCGTAGACGGTGATGAACGGCGCGAAGATCGCCGCCAGCACGAACAGCGTCATGATGACCCCGCCGACCGCGCCGAGCGGATAGCGGCGGACGAAGAAGCGGACCGCGCCCCAGCGGCTCTTGACGTTGGCGCCGGCGGCCGACAGTTCGGCATTGAAGTCGAGCGTGCTCATCAAGGTCCTCCCTGTCGCCCGCTAGCTGCCGTAGCGGATGCGCGGATCGACCGCGGCGTAGAGCATGTCGATCGCGAAATTGACGGTCACCACCACGATCGCGATGAACATCACCAGGTTCTGCACCATCGGATAATCGCGCCAGCGGATCGCTTCGACCAGGAAGCGCGCGACGCCGGGGATGTTGAACACGGTCTCGGTCACGATCAGCCCGCCCAGGAGGAACGCCGCCTCGATGCCGATCACCGTGATGACCGGCAGCAACGCGTTGCGCAGCGCGTGGTAATAGTTGATCGCCACTTCCGGCGCGCCCTTCGAGCGCGCGGTGCGGATATAGTCCTGGCGGAGCACTTCGAGCATCGACGAGCGGGTGAGGCGCATCATCAGCGCCGAGCTGCGGAAGCCGACCGCCGCCGCCGGCACACTGTACATCAGCAGCGTGTTCCAGAACCCGGTCGGCTCCGCGCTGTAGATCGGGATCGTTCCGAAATAGGCGACAAACCCCATCAGGATGAGCAATCCCAGCCAAAACGACGGCATCGATAATCCGCTGAGGCTGACCACGCGCAGGAGGTAATCGAGCTTGGTATTCTGTTTGACGGCGCTGACGACGCCGAGCGGCACGCCGATCACCACGGCGAAAAACAGCGCGATCGCGGCGAGCCGGGCGGTGATCGGGATGCGCGGCGCGATCTCGTCGAGCGCGGGCTTTTCGGTCTGGTAGGAGTAACCGAGATCCCCGTGCAGCAGCCCGCCGATCCAGTCGGCGTATTGCACCGGCATCGGCTTGTCGAGGCCGAGATCGTGCTCGATCTTCTTCTTGTCGGCCGGATCGACATAGCCGCCGGCGTCGAACAGGATATCGGCGATATTGCCGGGGGTGATGCGCAGCAGCACGAAGATCAGCACGGAGATGCCGAACAGCGTCATCAGCATCAGCCCGAACCGACGGACCAGATAGGCTCCCAACGCTTGCCTCCCCTTGCGTCTGACGCGCGTGACATACACGCTACCAGAGAAGCGCCGGCGGGTCGAATCGCACCTCGCGGCGAAGACGCGGCCGGCGCTCACAGTATCGTGCGGGAATGACGACCGTCCCCGACGACATCACCGGGCGCCGCGCCCGCCTGGCCGCGCTCGACGCCACGCTGGCGCGGCTGCGCGCGCGGTACGACGTGCTGATGAATGCGTTTAAGTTCGACGCGGCGCGCGGTCTGGTGCCGGAGATCGAGGCGACGGAGCGCGAGCGCACAGCGCTGGCCGCGGCCTTGCCGCCGGTACCGGAGGCCGAGCCGAAGCCCTACGTCGTCATGCAGCGCCGCCGCCGGCGCTGATTGACGGAGCGGCGGCGGTGCGTCACCCCGCCTTCAACGCCGCCAGCTCGCGGCGCAGCGCGCGCATCTCCGCGAAGCGGGCGGTGGCGTCGCGCAGATAGGCGGCGATGCCGAGCAGCCTGCCGGCCGCGTCGCGCAGCGGCAGGATGGTGAACTCGACCGATAACTGGCTGCCGTCCTTGCGCATCGCCGGCACCGCCAACAGCGCGCCCTCGGCATAGCGGCTCTCGGCGCCGGCCATGACCTTGTCGTAGCCCTCCCAGTGGCGGCCGCGCAGCCGCTCGGGGATGATCAGATCGAGCCGCGCGCCGATCGCCTCGCTCTCGGCAAAGCCGAAAATCCGCGTCGCCGCGGTGTTCCAGAAGCGGATGATCCCCTCAGCATCAGCGAAGATGATCGCGTCCGGACTGTCGATCGCCAGCCGCGTGGCGAAATCGGGCGGCAGCTCGCTGCTCATAACGGTGCTCCCAGCAAGTCGATCAGCGCGAAGATGATCCCGCTTGCCGCCAGCAGCGGCACCGGGTGCAGCTTCGGCCAATAGAGTAGCACCGCCGTCGCCGCCAAAGCGGCAAGCCAAGCCGCCGCACCCGCGGGGGCGACCCGCAGCACCGCGACCCCGCCAGACAAAAACAGCCCGGCCGCGATCGGCGCCATGCCGCGCTCGGCCGCCTGATGCCAGCGCGCGCCCCGCCAGCGGCTCCAAATCTTGGCGACGATGAACAGCAGCAGCGACGCCGGCAGGTAAAACGCCACGGTCGCCAGCATCGCTCCCGCCGGTCCGGCGACCTTCCAGCCGATCAGCGCACACAGCATCGAGCCGGGGCCCGGCGCGGCGCGGGACAGCGCAAACAGATCGGCGAAGTCGCGGGCGCTGGTCCAATGCCGGACCTCCACCGCTTGATGCGCGATATCGGCGATGACCGAATTGCCGCCGCCGAACGACAACAGCGACAGCGGTGCGAAGACCGCGAACAGCGCCACCAGGTTGCCCGTGAAGGTATCGCGCATCGGGGCGGCCTAACGAGAGAGCCGCGCCCAGGCGAGGCCGATGCTGACCGGCGCCAGGCCCAGCATCACCGGCAGCATCGGCCAGCCGAGCACGCCGACGCAGAAGACCGTCGCGACCGCGACGGCGATCGAAGCGGGGTCGGCGGCGCCCTTGCCGAGCGCGCTGATCCCCGTGGCGAAGCTCAGCCCCACCACGGCCGCCGCGACCCCGTCGAGCACGACGTGCACGGCGTGGTAATCGGCGATACGGGCATAGGCCGCGCCGACCAGCAGGATGATGACGAACGGCCCGAGCAGCAGTCCGAACGGCGCGGCGACGGCGCCGACGCCGCCCTTCAGCCGGCGGCCGACCAGCACCGACATCTTGATCCCGTTGGCCCCCGGCAGGCTCTGGCCGAGCGCCATTTCGGCGAGAAACGCGCGCTCGTCGATCCAGCCGCGCCGCTGCACCATCTCGCGATAGACCCAGCTGCCGGTCCCGCCGCCGAAGCTGGTGCAGCCCAGGCGAAGGAATGCGAGAAACAGCCCCGCTAACGTCACCTCGGCGACGGTCGGTCTGACGTCGTCCACCCATCTCCTCCGCTCTCGCCGGCCATTATGGGCGGTTCGCCCGAGAATGGTACGCAAAGGACCAGCCGCTTCATCTACTTCCCGGCGAAAACATGTTGCTGTAGCGTCGCCGTCGGAGAGGGGCGATGGCGGAACTGTCGCTGGGCGAACGCGATGTCGAGGCGCCGCGCCGCCCGGGCTTCCGCGCGGCCGTCGCCGGGGCGTTCGCGGCGGAACATGAACGCCGCATCCTCTGGCTGCCGGTCTTTTTCGGCCTTGGGATCGCGCTCTATTTCGCGCTGACGGCGGAGCCGCCGCCATGGCTCGGCGCGGTCCTCGCGGTCCCGGCCGCCGCCGGCGCGCTGTTGCTGCGGCATGCGCCGGCTTGGCGCGCCGTCGCGTGGTGTCTGGCGACCATGGCCGCTGGCTTTGCGCTGATCGCCTGGACCGCGCGGCAGCGCGCCGCGCCGATGCTCGATCACCGGCAGGGTCCGGCGGCGATCACCGGCCGGGTCATCGACATCGACACCGTCGCACGCGGCTGGCGGATCGTCATGGCGCCGGACAGCGTGTCCGGGCTCGAGGCCGACCGCCGGCCGCGCCGGTTGCGCATTCATATCGGCGCGACCAGCGATCTGCTCAGCCCCGGCGACCGGGTAAGCCTCAAGGCCATGCTGTATCCGGTGCCGGGGCAGACGCTGCCCGGCGCGCACGACCTGCAGCGCGAGCTGTTCTTTGCGCAGATCGGCGCCGTCGGCTACAGCTATGGCGGCGCCCGCCGGCTCGGCGGCGGCGAGCCGGCGGGCGGCTGGCGGGAGTGGCTGCTGCGGTTGCGCACCGACGTCACCCGCCGGATCACCGCGGTGCTGCCCGGCTCGGCCGGCGGCATCGCCTCGGCGCTGATCGCCGGCAAGCGCGGCACGATCGACGAGACCGTCACGGACGCGTTCCGCAACTCGGGCCTCTCGCATCTCCTGGCGATCGCCGGGCTGCATCTCGGGCTGGTCGGGGCGTTCGTGTTCTTTGCGGTGCGCGGCGCCCTGGCGCTTGTCCCGCCCGTCGCGCTGCGCTATCCGATCAAGAAGATCGCCGCGGCGGCGGCGCTGGCGGTGCTGACCTGCTATCTGATGCTGTCAGGCGCGGCGATCCCGACCGAGCGCGCCTTTGTGATGAACGGCATCGTGTTTGCCGCGATCCTGATCGACCGGCTGCGCATCTCGATGCGGATTTGCGCGGTCGCCGCGGCGGCGGTGCTGCTGCTCCAGCCGGAAAGCCTGATCGGCGTCAGCTTCCAGATGTCGTTCGGGGCGGTAGTGGCGCTGATCGCGGTCTACGAGACCTATGGCAGCCGCCTCGCGCGGACCCTGCACCGCGGCGGCTTCGCCCGGCGGGCGCTCGGCTATTGCGGCGGCGTGGCGGTCACCACGGTGGTCGTGACGATCGGCACCGACCCGTTCTCGATCTACCATTTCCACAAGCTGGTGCTGTATTCGCCGCTCGCCAATGTGATCGCGGTGCCGCTGTCGGCGGTGTGGACGCTGCCGTGGGGCGTCGTGGCGTGTCTGCTGATGCCGTTCGGCCTCGAAAAGCTCGCCCTCGTGCCGATGGGCTGGGGCATCGACGCGACGATCTGGGTCGCCGCGCATGTCTCGTCGCTGCCGGGCAATGTCTGGCAGACGCCGCGCCTGCCGGTCTGGGGGCTGACCGTCGTCGCATTGGGCGGATTGTGGCTCTGCCTGTGGCAGGGCCGGTGGCGGCGCTGGGGCGCAGTGGCGATCGTCGCCGGCATGGCGACGATCGTCGTCACCCGTCCGCCCGATATCGTCATCGCCGATTTCGGCCGGTTCGTCGCGGCGCGTGCCGCCAACGGCGGTTATTACGTGCTCGCCGGCCGCGAGGAGCGCATCGTCAAGAGCCTGTTCGCCGAGGAAACCGACACGAGCTTGCTTCCCTGGCCCGAGCGGGACGGGCAGGACGAGACGTTGACCTGCACCGACGGCGGGTGCCGCTACACCGCGCGCGGCAAGACGGTGGCGATCGTCAGGGACGATCGCGGGCTGCCCGCCGGCTGCGGCGGCGTCGACGCCATCGTCAGCCAGGTCCCGGCCGGGTTTGCCTGCCGCAAGCGGATCCCGGTCGTCGACCGCATCGACAACTGGCGGCGCGGCGCGGTCGCGCTGTGGCTCGACCCCGGCGGCATCGGCGTCGTCGGTGCCAATGACAGCCGCGGCGATCGCCCTTGGGTGCCGCATCCGATATCGGCAAAGGAACGAGCGGCGGCGCGCTCGGCCGATTGACCGCTTTCCGGCGGAAGCCGGAACCGCGACGCGTTTTCACCCCTGCGACCGAAAGTACCGTCGCGCTCCGCGCCGAGAGTGGTAGCGTAGCGCTTGTAAGGAACTTGTAAGCTTTCGGTGCCGTGGGCGAAGACGACGTCCTCCTGTTCGTTCGCGATTGCCTGCCGTCGGCCTGGGCGCTCGAATTGCTGCTTCTGCTTCATCGCGAGCGTCTGTCGGCATGGAGTTGCGAGGCGCTGGTGCGCGAATTGCGCGCCACGTCGATCGTGGTGGCGCAAAACCTCGCGATACTGGTCGATGCCGGACTGGTCGCCGAGGCCGGTGACGGACGCTATGTCTACCGCCCCAAGACACCCAAGCTGGCGGCGCTGGTCGACGGCCTCGCGCCGCTCTATAGGCGAAAGCCGGTCACGGTGCTGAGGACGATTTTCGCGCCGAGCGACGAGGTCGACTGATCGATCCTCAGCCGGCCTGGTTGAGCTTCAGCCCCTGTGTCGGCCAGTCGACCGCGACCAGCTTGCCGGTCCACGACAGGGTGATGAACGCGGTCTTCATGTCCGCGCCGCCAAAGCAGATGTTCGTCGTCATCGGGTCGGGCATCGGGACGTGCTCGACATGGCGGCCGTCGGGCGAGATCACGGTGATCCCGCCGTTGACCAGCGTCGCCACGGCGATGCGGCCGTCGGCCTGGACCGCCAGCGAATCGAAGCGCTGGTAGCCGCCCATCCCGGCGACGATGCGTCCGCCATGCGGCGACGGCCACGGCTCCTTCCGGACGACGCCCGGCTCGACAATGTCGAACGCCCACAGCCGCGCCGCCTCGGTCTCGGCGACGTAGAGCGTCTTGCCGTCGGGCGACAGGCCGATGCCGTTCGGCGTCACCATCGGATAGGCGACCTCGACCACCGCGCTGCCGTCGCGCTTGCCGTAATAGACGCCGCCGACATCCATGTCGCGGGCGCGGCGCTTGCCGAGATCGGTGAAGTAGATGCCGCCATGGGCGTCGCAGACCAGGTCGTTGGGGCCGCGCAGCTGATGGCCGGCGCATTCCCGGTAAAGCGCCTCGACCGCGCCGGTGGCCAGGTCGACCCGCTCCAGCCGGCCGCCGCTATAGTCCTTGGCCTGCACCAGCGGGCGCCGCCGCCCCTGCGCGTCGACGGCCCATTCGAACCCGCCGTTATTGGCGATGTAGCCCTTGCCGTCGGGGCCGATCGCGGCGCCGTTGGGGCCGCCGCCGGGTCTGGCGACGACGGTCTTGCCGCCGTCCGGGGCGACGCGGATCAGCGTGCCGGCGGCGATCTCGACGAGGATCACCGAGCCGTCGGCGCAGGCAACCGGGCCTTCGGGGAATTGCAGCCCGTCGGTGACGGTGCGGATGTCCATTACGCCGCGGCCGGCGCCAACTGCGCCCAGTACCACTCGTAAAAGCCGCGATCGAGCGAGCCCGCCGGCGAGCCGGCGAGCTTGTCGCCTTCGACGCGCAACGCTTCCTCGATCTTGGCCTCGTCGCCGGCCGCGGCGTTGTGGCCGGGCTTGGCGATGCGTATCAGCTCGAAATCGCTGTGCCCGGCATAGCGCGGGATCAGCCGCACCAGCGCGGCGTCGCCGTTCTTGGCGAGCAGCATCGACAGCGGGCCGAACTCGACCGTCGCGTCATAGCCGCCGCCGTTGAACACCAGGTCCTTCGACGACCACAGGAAATGCCGCAGATGCTTCCAATTCCAGGTGGTCGAGAAGCGCTTGCGCGAGACCACCTTGCCGTCGCCGAGGTCCGGCGTCGCGCTCAGGTCGATCGCCTTCGCCTCGGGCGGGTTGGCGGCAGCCACCGACGGGTCGATAAAGATCAGCCCGTTGACGATCCGCATCGCATAGCGCGGCAGCCGGAAGCGCGACCGGTCGGTTTCCTCGGGACGCAGCATCGGGTCGGTGAGGCGGCCGTCGATCGCGTAGTCCCAGCCGTGATAGCGGCAGAACAGGTGATCGCCGTGGCCGTCTTCCTCTTCGCAGATGCGATAGCCGGCATGCAGGCAGGCATTGCGCATGGCGTGGATCTTGTCCTCCGCCTCGCGCGCGATGACCACCGAGCGGCCGCCGATGTCGACGCGGAAATAGTCGCCGTCGGACGACAGGCGGCTCGCATGGTCGGCGGCCAGCCAGGGCTTGACGAACAGGTTGGTCAGCTCGGCGGCGAAGACCTCATAGGTCTCGAACAGGTCCTCGGAGGGCGTGATCGCGCCGCCCGCCGCCAGCTGCTCGCCGATTTCGGTGATTTGCTCAGGTAATTCCATCGCCGCACCCCGGTTGCGCCGCGCCGACCGCGACGTTACCGCTATAGCGGCGATTGCCGCCGCTGCCTACGGCAAAGATTGCCGGGCTGGCCTGCCGCGACGCATGACGACCGCTCCCGGCGTCAGTGCTTGTCGTCGCCGCCCGGCCTGTCGGGCTTCTTGTCCCCGCCCTGCGGCGGCCCGCCTTGGTGCGACTGGCCCGGCTGCGGGCCGCCCTGATGCTGCTGCCCCGGCTGCGGTCCTTGTGGAGGATGCCCGCCCTGCGGCGGCGCCGGATGAGCCTGCGGCTGGGGCTGAGGCTGAGGCGGCGCGGCATGGGGCTGTTGCTGCGGCGCCGGCTCCGGGTGCGCCTCTGGCGGATGGGGCTGTTGCTGCGACGCCGGATGGGCCTCGTTGGCCGGCTGGTGCGGCGCTTCGCCATGCGGTTCGGGATGCGCGCCCTCCGGCGGGCGCGGCTGGGCCTGCGGGCCGGGCTGCGCCGCGTGCGGCTGGTCCTGGTGCGGGCCTGAATGCTGTTCCTGAGGATGCGCCTGACCCGGGTGCTCGTCCTGCGGATGCGGCTGACCCCGGTGCTCCTCTTGGGGATGGGGCTGTCCCGGTTGCGCTTCCTGCGGGTGCGGCTGACCCCGGTGCTCGTCCTGAGGGTTGGGCTGACCCGGTTGCGCTCCCGGCGGATGCGGCTGGCCCGGGTGCTCCTCCTGAGGGTTCGGCTGACCCGGTTGCGCTCCCGAAGGGTGCGGCTGACCTCGGTGCTCCTCCTGGGGGTTGGGCTGGCCCGGATGCTGGTCTTGCGGATGCGGCTGACCGGGATGTGCCTCGTTCACGCCGCCCGGGCCATGTCCTTGTTCATGGTGCTGTTCCGGATGGGCTTCCTCGCCGGGGCGGGCATGGCCGCCGGGTTGTGCCGGTTCCGGATGTTGGCCGGGCTGCGCCTCCTGACGCCCCGATGGCTGAGGTCCCGGTGCTTCGGCCGGGCGGGCGCCGCTGCCCGGCCGGTGCGGCGGTTGCTCATGGCCGGGGCCGGGGCCCGCATGGCTGAGCTCGCTGGGGCGGATCGTCCCGGCGGGATGTTCGCCGCCCCGCGCCGGCGGTGACGGCCGGCGCCCCTCCGGAACATAATTGACCGGCCCGCCGCGATGCCATTCACCGTTGCGGACGGTGATGTGGTTTTGCTGGATCACGGTTTCCTTGGTGATCTGCCGGTAGCGGCCGGGATCGACGATCACGGTGTGGCGGTGCCAGTCGGGATGGCCCCAGCCCCACAGCGGGTGGACCACGCCGAAGCCGACGCTGAACCCGATCGCCGCGCCGACCGCGCCGCTGTAGAAATTGGGCGGTGGCGGCAGATAGACCGGCGGCGCGGCGCGGTCGGGCCAGTCGCCATAGATTTCCGCCGGGTTGTAGACCGGGACGTAGATCGTGTTCGGGTCGGCCGGCTCGATGACGATGTCGGAATCCTGCTCGCGCACCGCGAGCTGCGCGGTCGATTTGAGCTTGCCGGCCTGTTTGGCCCGGTCGCGCAGGAATTGGACGCGGGCGAAGACCGCGACTTCCTGGTTGGCAAAGGCGGTGCCCAGCGCCTCGGTCCAGTCGAGATGGTCGACCATCATCGCGATGATCTGCGGGAACGCGACCAACGACTTGACGCTCGGGTCCCAGGGCAAAGGCTCGACCGCGTTCACCAGATCGTCGCCCTTCAGCGCCGCGTTCCGGGGATCCTGCAGCCATTTTTGAGCATCGACCAACTGGTCCGGAAAAGTCGACGCCATCAACAGCTGGGTCAGCAGCTGGTCGGGATAAAGCGCGATGGGCGCGAGCATCTGGTCGAGCTGCGCGTTGCTGTACGTCATCGGGGCCGGTGCCGGGTTGAGCGCGGCCTCGGCTTCGGCGCGCGTCGGCGTCTGGGCCGGTTGCGCGGCCGCATACGGGGCGGCGAGCAGAAACGGCAGCGTTGCGACGAGAATACGAGAATGAAACGGGCGCATCGTGTCGTCCCACAAACACGGGCGTCTGACGCCCCGGCCAATGACGAGCAGAACGTCCCGATCCCGTTTTAATTCCTGTGTAAGCATGCGAAGGGTCGCGAGGGTCATTGACGCGGTTGATGGACGGCATGCCAACAATCGATTTGATGGATATCGTTCGCCGCTGCTATGGGGTGGAAGGAGACGGCGGGCCGCCTGTGCCCCGGCGTCGCGAAATGCGCTATACTGCCCCGACCATCCTGGAGGCCGTCATGCCTGTCATCAAAGTCACCGATCTCGCTTACGGGCGTTTGCGGTCGCCCGATCTCGACAAGCAGGAGGAATTCCTGACCGCGTTCGGCATGGTGCGGGCCGAGCGCACCAAGAACGCGCTCTATATGCGCGGCACCGACGAGCCGCACCACATCCACGTCACCGAACTGGGCGAGCCGAAATATATCGGCATCGCGTTTCATGCCGCCAGCCTGGAGGACCTCGACAAGCTCAGCCGGGTGGACGGCGCCTCGACGATCGAGGACATCGACGAGCCGGGCGGCGGCAAGCGCGTCCGCCTGACCGACCCCGACGGGTTCCAGGTCGAGGTGATCCACGGCATGGCGCGGCTGCCGAAGATACCGGTCCACCGGCCGAAGGTGAATTTCGGCGAGGACAAGACCCAGCGCCGCAACGAGCTCTATTACCGGGGCGTCCAGCGTGGCCCGTCGCACGTCAAGCGCTTTGGCCATTTTGTCGTGCATTCGGCGCAATTCGAAAAGACGCTGGGTTTTTACCGCGACATGTTCGGCTTCCGTCCGTCGGACGAGGTCTATGTCGGCGACAAGACCAACATCACCGGCTCGTTCAACCGGCTCGACCGCGGCGACGACTTTGTCGACCACCATGCCTTCTTCTGCATCCGCAGCGACAAGAAGGGGCTGAACCACCTCAGCTATGAGGCGGCGGACATCGACGACATCATGATCGGCCACGAGCACCTCCAGGGGAAGGGCTACGAGCATTTCTGGGGGCTCGGCCGCCACTCGCTCGGCAGCCAGGTCTACGACTACTGGGGCGACCCGTGGGGCCGCGTGCACGAGCACTGGGCCGATACCGACGTGCTCAACGCCAGCGTGCCGCCCAATCTGGTCAGCCGCGAGGAGTTGGCCGGCCCGTGGGGCGGCCCGCCGCCGGAAAAGTTCATGCACCACGCGGTGGTGTGACCGATCGCCTCCCTCTCCACCCTTTTGGGGGTGGAGAGGTCATCCAAAGGAGCCCGTCCGATGAAGACCTTTGTCCGTTGCGGCCAGTTGTTTACCGGACGGGACGACGAGGCGGTCAAGAACGCCGCGCTGGTCTATGACGAGGCCGGCCGTCTCGTCTACGCCGGCAAGGAGAAGGGCGCGCCGCCGCGCCAGGCGGACGATCGGGCGATCGACCATTCCGGCCATTTCGTCATGCCCGGGCTGATCGATGTCCACACCCACCTGGCCTACGGCAACGCCAAGACCGAGGAGGATATCGACCTTTACAGCCCGCTCGAATTCCGCGCGCTGCGCGGCATGTTCTTCGCCCAGAAGGTCGCCGCCGCCGGCTACACCGCGATCTGCTCGCCGGGCGACGCCGGGCAGGTCAGCCTGTCGATCCGCGACGCGATCAATGCCGGCCTGTTCGACGGGCCGCGGGTGATGGCGGCCGGACCCTACATTACCTCGCATCAGGGCCTGACCGACTGGTACCCGACCTGGATCGGTGCGCCGGAAACCTCGATCGGCCGCCTCGTCCACTCGACCGACGAGGCGATCCGGGAAATCCGCCGCCAGGTCAAGAACGGCGTCGACTGCATCAAGATCGCGATGGACGGCATCCAGCGCCGCCCGGACGGCGAGCTGATCGCCGCCTTTACCCAGGAAGAGACCGACGCGATGGTGCGCGAGACGCACCGCATGGGCAAAAAAGCCGTTGTCCACGCCGGCGGCCGCGAGGCTACGCTGTATTCGGCACGGGCCGGGGCGGACCTCATCTTCCACGCCTTCGATCTCGACGACGCGTGCATCGCCGCGATGAAGAAGAGCGGCAGCATGATCTCGCCGACCTTGACCCAGCCGAAGAACATTATCGAGTTCACCCAGCCGCACGAGCCGGCGGCGCTCAAGGGCCGGCCGAGCTTTGTCGCGCGGCGCTACGAAATCGGCTGCGCCAACCTCAAAAAGGCGGTCAAGGCCGGCATCCCGTTCCTCACCGGCACCGATACCGGGTTCGCGGTCACGCCTTACGGCGAATGGCACGCACGCGAGTTGGAGCTGTTCGTCGACGATCTCGGCTTCTCGAAGGCGGCGGCGCTGCGTGCGGCGACCGAGGTCAACGCCCGTTTCATGACCCGCGGCGACGAGATCGGCGTGCTGGAGCCGGGCCGCTATGCCGACTTCACCGCCTGGGACGGCTCGCCGCTCGCGGATATCGCGATCCTCCAGGACAAGCGGCGGCTGCGCGGCGTCTACATCGCCGGGCGCGAGGTCAAGCTCGCGGACCGGCCCTACGATCCGCGCAAGGTCACCGATTTCTCGCTCAGCAACTGGACCGACCTCTACACCCGGGCGCGGGTGGCGGCGCTGCGCGGCGAGCGCCGGCGACTGGAGGCCGCCGAATAGCGGCGGCGCCCTTGGCGATGCCGGAGATCGGCCACCCCAAGCTTCGCCGGCTCTACGACTATTGGGACGGCAAGCGGCAGGGCCGCAAGATGCCGGCGCGGGCCGATCTGGACCCGCTCGACATGACCTTCATCGTCGGCAACGTCATCCTGGTCGACATCGTCGATCGATCGCCGCCGCGTTTCCGAATTCGCCTGCACGGCACCAATCTCGTGCAGCGCGCGGGCTACGAACTGACCGGCAAGATGCTCGACGAGCTGCCGGTCACCGAATACCGCAAGCTGGCGGTGCAATCCTTCACCCAGGTCGCGACGACGGCCGAGGTGCTTCACGGCCGGCGCGACCGCATCTTCGACGGCAGGATCGCCCGCTACGAGACCGTGATCATGCCGCTCTCCGACGACGGCGAGCGGGTGGACCGCCTGATCATCGGCCTGATCTACGACGACGAGAAGCGCTGAGCCGATGAACGCGGTGAAACCCGACATCAAGCAGCCCAGCTGCGGCGGCTCTACGAATACCGGGACGACAGGCGCGGCGACCGGAGGATGCCGGCGCGGGCGGACCGACCGGCATGATTTATGAACCCTGCGGCACTGAGGCGGGCGATGAGAATCCGCGACATCAAGACCTATATGCTCGATACCGCCCTGGCCGAACCGTTCGCCTATTCGCAGGCCTGGTACGAACGGCGCGGCGCCTGCCTTGTCGAGATCATCGGCGAGGACGGCAACAGCGGCTGGGGCGAGGCGTTCGGTCCGGCGCGGCTGACCGCGCCGGTCGTCGACTACTACAAGCCGCTGCTGATCGGCGAGGACGCGCTGGCCACCGAGCGCCACTGGCAGGCGATGTACAACCGGCTGCGCGATCACGGGCAGAAGGGGTTGGCGATCGAGGCGCTGTCCGCGGTCGACATGGCGCTGTGGGACCTCAAGGGCCGTCATCTCGGCGTGTCGGTACACCGGCTGCTCGGCGGGCCGCTGCGCGACAAGGTCGAGGCCTATGCGACCGGGTTTTACCGCAAGCGGCACGGGGATCCGCTCGACTACCTCGTGGCCGAAGCGCATGAGCGGGTGGCGGCGGGGTTTACGGCGATCAAGCTGAAGCTCGGCTTCGGCCTGGAAGACGATTTGCGGCTGTGCGAGACGGTGCGGCGCGCCGTCGGCCCCGGCATCCGCATCATGGTCGACGCCAACCATGCCTATGACGCGCTCGGCGCGATCCGGCTCGGCCGGCGGCTCGAACCGCTCGACATCGCCTGGTTCGAGGAGCCGGTGCCGCCGGAAGACCTCGCGGGCTACCGCGAAGTCAAGGCCGCGCTCACCATCCCGATTGCCGGTGGCGAAGCGGAATTCACCCGCTGGGGTTTCCGGCCGCTGATCACCGGGCGGCTGGTCGACATCCTGCAGCCGGACATCGCCGCCGCCGGCGGCATCTCCGAAACCAAGAAGATCGCCGATATGGCGAATGCGTTCGGGGTGCGCGTCAACCCGCATGTGTGGGGCACCGGTGTGGCGCTCGCCGCCTCGCTGCAGCTGATCGCGGCGCTGCCGCACAACCCGCCGGGGCTTCACCCGATCGAGCCGCTGCTCGAATTCGATCAGTCGGAGCACCCGATCCGCATGGCGGTGATCCGCGAGCCGATCGTCCAGCACGGCGGCTGGGTGGCGATCCCCGACCGGCCCGGCCTCGGCATCGAGATCGACCGCGGCGGGCTGGCGCAATTCACGGCTGCGTGACGCGGCGGTTGCCGAGCGGCGGCCGGCACCCGACATAAGCCGCACGCAACGCCAGCCCGGGACGCAGAGTTGCCGATGCCGCGAGACGATCGCCTGGACCTGCCGCTCGCGCCCCCGCCCGATCCGGCGGCGGAGCTGTCCGACTGGCTGATCCGCGAGGCGCGGTTTCTGCCGGACAACAAGGAGATCCTCGGCCAATTCTGTGCCCGCGTCGCGGCGGCCGGGGTGCCGATCGACCGCGTCTCGGTCCATCAGCGGGCGTTTCACCCGCAATATCGCGGCGTATCGCGCATCTGGCGGCCGGGTCAGCCGCTGGAGGAGAGGTTTCTCGACCACGGCATCGAAAAGACCGCGACCTATCTCGAAAGCCCGGTGCGCCTCGTGGTCGAGGAGGGGCTGAGCCTCAACTGGCGGCTCGACGGGGACGCCCCGCTGCCGTTCGCGGTGCTCGAGGAACTGCGCGAACAGGGCTTTACCCATTACGTCATGGAGCCGCTGGTCTACGCGGTCGGTGTGACCAATGCGTTCTCCTGGGCGACCAAGCGGCCGGGCGGCTTTACGCCCGCTGACATGCGGCTGTTTCGCGATGTGCTGCCGGCCTGTGCCGCGGTCTCCGAGCTGAAGGCGCTGCGTCGCTTTATCGGCGCGATGCTGACGACCTATGTCGGCTGGGAGGCGGGCAGGCTGATCCTCGACGGCCAGGTGCGGCGCGGCGATGTGCGCGAGATCACCGCCGCGCTGATGCTGGTCGATTTGCGCGACTTCACCGAACTGTCCGACCGGCTGAACCCGCGCGCCGTGATGCGGTCGCTCAACACCTATTTCGACTGCGTGATGCCGCCGGTCACCGCGCACGGCGGCGAGGTGGTCGAAATCATGGGGGACGGTGTGCTGGCGATTTTCCCGCACGGCCCGGAGCGCAGCGCCGCCGAGGCGTGCAATGCCGCCTTGGGCGCCGCGACCGCCGGCCTCGCGGCCCTCGCCGACCATAACCGCAAGCATCCCGCCAGCCCGCTGCAGGCCGGCGCGGCGCTGCATTACGGCACGGTGAGCTACGGCAATATCGGCTCCGGCAACCGGCTCGACTTCACCGTCATCGGCCCCGACGTCAACCTGACGGCGCGCATCGAACGGCTGTGCCGCGCGCTCGACCGCTCGCTGATCATGTCCGAGACCTTCGCCGAGACGCTCGGACGCCCAATGTGGGAGATCGGGCATTTCGAGATGCGCGGCTTCGCGAAGATGCAGCGGCTGTTCGAGCTGCCGCCGGCGGATTGAGCACTTCGTCATGCCCGGGCTTGACCCGGCCATCCCCGCCTCTGGCTAGCCGTTCCGCGGATCGGCGCGGTGCACGTCGGCCGGGTTTAGCGGGCGCTCCACCGCGTTCCAGGTCGAGCAGCCGATCACCAGCGCCCAGATGACCAGCGCCGCCCCCGCCGAGAGCCGGCGCCAGGGCGGACGGCGCATCCATCGCAGCCGCTCGATATACCAGGCATGCACCACGCCGAGGGTCACGAGCACGAGCTTCGGCAGGAACATCGTATGCAGCCCGACACCGATCGGGTCGTAGAGAAACAGCAGGACCCCCGTCGTCACGGTGAGCGCGAAGGTCAGGTTCATCAGCACCAGCACCGGCCGCCGCACCGGCTCCAGCGAAGCGCCCGGAAACACCCCCAGCCGCATCACCTCGAGCAGCAGCAACAGCCCGAGAAACCCGGCCATCCCGAACAGGTGCAGAAACCGCGTGGTGCCGTAGACCGCCCGCAGCCCGTAGGCCCAGAGGCGAAAATCGGTCGTCGCCAGCCAGGTCAGCAACCCGACCGGCAGATGGACCCATCCGCTGCCATAAACATCAGGCATACGATCATCTTCATGCCGTGCTATTGCGAGTGCATCGCATTTTTAGATCGGCCTCGCAATTGGGAACGGCGTCCTCGCCGGCGTCCTTTGCGCGCAGCTTCTAGCGGCGGTCGCGAAAAAATGCCCGCAGCAATGCGCCGGCGCGGCGTTCCTCGATGCCGCCATAGACGTCGGGCCGGTGGTGGCAGGTCGGCTGGCCGAAGAGGCGCGGCCCGTGTTCGACGCCGCCCGATTTGGGATCGTAAGCGCCAAAATAGAGGCGCCGGACGCGGGCCAGCGAGATCGCCGCGGCGCACATCGGACAGGGCTCCAGGGTCACATACAGGTCGCAATCGTCGAGCTGCTTGCGGCCGAGCGCCGCCGCGCCGGCGCGCAGCACCAGCATCTCGGCATGGGCGGTGGCGTCGCCCTCCGCCTCCACCCGATTGCCCGCGGCGGCGATGACGGTTCCGTCCGCCGCCGCCAGCACCGCACCGACCGGCACTTCGCCGCGCCAGCCGGCCTTCTCGGCTTCGTCGAAGGCCCGCATCATCGGCGTCTCGGCCCGCTTGGTCATTGCCGCGACGGTCGCCTCCCGCTATCTGCTGCCAGCATGAACGACGCCGCCCCGCAACGCATCGCCAAACTGCTCGCCCGCGCCGGGCTGTGCTCGCGGCGCGACGCCGAGCGCTGGGTCGCGCAGGGCCGGGTCGCGGTCAACGGCGAAGTCCTTACGTCGCCCGCCGTGATCGTCAGCGACGCCGACGAGGTGCGGGTCGACGGCCAGCCGCTGCCGGAGCCGGAGCGTGCCCGGCTGTGGCGCTATCACAAGCCGACCGGGCTGGTCACGACGCATCGCGACGAGAAGGGCCGTCCGACGGTGTTTGCCGCGCTGCCCAAGGAGCTGCCGCGGCTGGTTTCGATCGGTCGGCTCGACCTCAATTCGGAGGGGCTGCTGCTGCTGACCAATGACGGTGCGCTGGCGCGCCGGCTCGAATTGCCGGCAACCGGCTGGCTGCGCCGCTACCGGGTGCGGGTGCACGGCCTGGTCGAGGCGGCGCGGCTGGCGGCGCTCGCCAAGGGCGTGACGATCGACGGTGTCGCCTACGGTTCGATCCACGCTCAGCTCGATCGCCAGCAAGGCTCCAACGCCTGGCTCACCTTGGGCCTGCGCGAGGGCAAGAACCGTGAGGTGCGGCGCGTGCTGGAGCATCTCGGCTACCCGGTGACGCGGCTGATCCGTTTGTCCTATGGACCGTTCCAGCTCGGCCATCTCGAGCGCGGCGGGATCGAGGAGGTGCCGCGCAAGGTGCTGGAGGAGCAGCTCGGTAAGGGCGACGGCCCGGTGAAACCGCATGCGAATCGTCGGCGGTAGGCATCGCGGCCGCAAGCTGGTGGCGCCGCCCGGCGGCGTCGTGCGGCCGACCAGCGACCGCGCGCGCGAGGCGTTGTTCAACATCCTGTCGCACGGCGACCTTGCCGCCGCCGGGTCTCCCCTTGCGGGCGAGAATGTCGTCGACGCCTTTGCCGGCACCGGCGCGCTCGGCATCGAGGCGCTGTCGCGCGGCGCGGCGCGGGCGGCTTTTATCGAGACCGACCGGGCGGCGCTGGCGGCGCTGCGGCGTAATCTCGCGGCGCTCGACGAGGTGGACGATGCCGATGTCGTCGCCGGCGACGCGACCCGGCCGCCGCGCGCGCCGTACCAGGCGGCGGTGGCGTTTCTCGATCCGCCGTATCGCAGCGGGCTCGCCGCGCCGGCGCTGGCCGCGCTGGCCGCGCTGGCCGAGGCGGGGTGGCTGGCGCCGCGCGCGCTGGCGATTGTCGAGCTTGCGGCGAAGGAACCCTTTTCCCCGCCGCCAGGGTTCGCAATGATTGACGAGCGCCGGTACGGTGCCGCGAAATTGGTGTTCTTGCGCCGCGAGGGAGGCAAGCGATGAACATGCCGCAGATCACCCTGCCCGATGGCGAAACCGTGCCTGCGTTCGGCCAGGGAACCTGGCATATGGGCGAGACCACGACGCGCTTCGCCGACGAGGCGGCGGCCTTGAAGCTCGGCATCGATCTCGGCGTGACGCTGATCGACACGGCCGAGATGTACGGCAACGGGGCCGCCGAGGAGATCGTCGCCGAAGCGGCGAAAGGCCGGCGCGACAAGCTCTTCATCGTCAGCAAGGTGCTGCCCTACAACGCCTCGCAGCGCGGCGCGATCGACGCCTGCGAGCGCAGCCTGCGCCGCCTCAAGACTGATCGCATCGACCTTTACCTGCTGCATTGGCGCGGCTCCTATCCCTTCGCCGAGACGCTCGCGGCGTTCGACAAGCTCAAGCAGCAGGGCAAGATCCGCCACCACGGCGTCAGCAATTTCGACCGGCGCGACATGGAGGAATGGGTCAAGATCGCCGGCGGCGCGGCGGTCGCATCCAACCAGATCCTCTACAACCTGACCCGGCGCGGCCCGGAATGGGACGTCATCCCATGGTGCCGGCAGCGGCGCATCTCGATCATGGCCTATTCGCCCATCGAGCAGGGCCGCATGCTCGGCCACAAGGCGCTGGCCGAGGTGGCGGCGCGGCATGACGGCGCGACCCCGTCGCAAGTCGCCCTCGCCTGGCTGCTGCGCCGCGACGGGATGATCGTCATCCCGAAAGCCGCGAAAAAAGAGCACGTGCGCGACAATGCCGGCGCGCTCGACCTGCAACTGACCGACCAGGACCTCGCCGATCTCGACAAGGCCTTCCCGCCGCCCAAGGCCCGCACCCCGCTGGGGATGCTGTAAACTTCAGCTCGTCATGGCCGGGCTTGACCCGGCCATCCACGTCTTCCGCCGCCCGTGACGCTTCCGTGGATGCCCGGATCAAGTCCGGGCATGACGACGGTTGAAACTGCCGCTCAGCGCGACTGGATGGTCGTGCCGCCGTCGACGGTGAGGATTTGGCCGGTGATGAAGGCGCCGGCGGGCGAGGCGAGGAGCAGCGCGGGGCCGGCGATGTCGCTCGGCTGGCCGAGGCGGCGCAGCGGGGTTGCCGCCTCGCGGCGGGAGCGGCGCTCGGGGTCCTCGTAAAGCACGCGGGCGAATTGCGTCACCACCAGCCCCGGCGCGATGCAATTGACCCGGATGCCGTCCGGCCCCCAGGCCGCGGCGAGGTTGCGGGCGAGTGCGTAGTCGGCAAGCTTGGTGATGCCGTACATCGGCAATTCGAGCGAGGCGTGCAGCGCCGCCACCGAGATGATGAAGATGATCGAGCCGTCCTTGCGCTCGACCATGCCGGGCTTGACCAGCTTGGCGAACCAGAAGTTCGACTGCACATTGTTGACCATCATCCGCTCGAAGACCTCGTCCTTGAGGTCGTCGATCGGGCCGTGATGCGGGTTGACCGCCGCATTGCACACCATGATGTCGACCTTGCCGTAGGCTTCGATCGATTTGGCGACAAGGTTCTCGCATTGCGCCTTGTCGGAGATGCGGCAGGTGACGGCGGTCGCCTCGCCGCCCTTAGCCCTGATCGCCTCGACAACCTCCTGGCAAGGCTCGAGGTTGCGGCCGGAAATCACCACCTTGGCGCCGGCCTCGGCGAAGATTTCCGCCATCGCCCGGCCGATGCCGCGCGACGAGCCGGTGATCACGGCGACCTTGCCGGAGAGGTC
Organism: Allostellaceae bacterium; assembly: GCA_035550515.1. Lineage (GTDB taxonomy): Bacteria > Pseudomonadota > Alphaproteobacteria > ATCC43930 > CGMCC-115725 > DATARH01. The sequence continues at coordinate 21,057 of DASZOZ010000045.1, read as the reverse complement.
GAAGAGCGAGAGGGTCATAAGCCACCTTTATTCGTCATGCCCGGACTTGTTCCGGGCATCCACGGAAGCGTCAGCGCTGTTCCCGCACCAGCGGGTTGCGCAGGATGCCGATGCCGGTGATCTCGATCTCGCAGACATCGCCGTGCTTCAAGTTGCGCGGCGAGCCCTCGGTGCCCATCCACAGCACGTCGCCGGGATAGAGCGTCAGGTATTGCGACATGCGGCTGATAAAGGTCGCGACGCCGTAGAGCATGTGATTGGTCTGGAAATTGTCGGTTTCCTCGCCGTTGACCCGGACGATGGTGCGCGCCGCGTCGAGGTCGAAATCGGTCTCGATCCACGGCCCCATCGGCTTGAAGGTGTCGGTGTTCTTGGCGCGCCACAGCGTACGGTCGTTGCGCTGCCAGGTGCGCTCGCTCATGTCGTTGCCGATGGTCCAGCCGAGCACGCAGGAGAGCGCCTCGCTCTCGGAAAGATGTTTCGCCTTGGTGCCGATGACCGCGACGAGCTCGCCCTCGTACTGCACCAGCTCGCCCGCGTCATGCGGGATGACGATGTTTTCGCCGTGCGCGATCAGCGCGTTGTTGGCGCGGTAGCCGACATCGGCGGCCGGCGGGATGTTGGGCTTCTCGCCGCGTTTTGCGGCCATCTCGGTGATGTGCTCGACATAGTTGAGCCCGGCCGCATAGAACGTCCTGGGCACGACCGGCACGAGGTATTTGATGTCGCGCAGCCGGTGCTTGGTCTTGGTCATCTCGTAGCCGACGAACGGGTCGCCGTTGACCGCAACGACCTCGTCGCCCTCGATGATGCCGTAGGATTCCCGTCCGTTCGCCTCATAGCGGAGCCAGCGCATCGTGTCCCTCCCTCAAGCGAGCTTGTCGACGCGACTATAGCCGAGCCGCATCCGGCGGCAACGTGAGCCTGCTGCTCTTGCGGATTTCCCTCGGCACGATCGGCGCATAGGATTTTGCGGCGACGAACGCGGGAGACGAGAATGCCGACCATCGACCGGGACGGGATGGAGATCCACTACGAGAGCCACGGGTCGGGGCCGGCGGTCCTGCTGTCGCACGGCTACGGCGCCACGAGCCGGATGTGGGACGGGCAGGTCGCCGCATTCGCCGGCCGATACCGCGTCATCGCCTGGGATATGCGCGGGCACGGCAAATCGGGCGACCCGGCCGATCCGGCGCTTTATTCGCAGGCGCTGACGGTCGGCGATATGGCGGCGGTGCTCGACGCCTGCGGTGTCGAGCGCGCGGTCATCGGCGGGCTGTCGCTCGGCGGGGTCATGTCGCTGGCCTTTCACATCGTCCATCCCGACCGGGTGCGGGCACTGCTGCTGTGCGACACCGGCCCCGGTTTCCGCAATCCCGGCGCCCGTGCGGCGTGGAACGAGCGAGCCTTGGAGCGCGCCCGGGAGCTCGACGAAAAGGGCCTCGCGGCCATGCGCGGCGGTGACGAAACGCGGCTCGGCACGCACCGTTCGGCGCGCGGACTCGCCGGCGCGGCGCGCGGCATGCTGGCGCAATTCGACGACGACCTGATCCGCTCGCTGCCGACCGTCCGCGTACCGACCCTCGTCGTCGTCGGCAGCGAAGACACCAACTTCCTCGGCGCCGCCGACTACATGAGCGCGAAGATCAGCGGTGCGCGGAAGACGGTGATCGACGGCGCCGGCCATGCCGCCAATCTCGACCGGCCGGAAGCGTTCAATAAAGCGGTCGCGGCGTTTCTGGACGGATTGCCGGCCAAATAGGGGTGCCGGTGGGCGCTTGCCACGCATCATGGCAGGCGCTCTGTCCTTTTTAAAAATTGGAACCCTGTGTTTTCATGCCTTTGCGCGACAAATTGGCGCAGCAATTTCGAACGCGCTAGCCTTCGCCTGCACAAAAAGCCCGCCAACGAGCGGGCACCACGAACGGGAAGGAAGCGCGATGAGACATCTCAGCCGGCGCACTGTGCTGCGCGCATCGTTTGGAGCCGCCGCCGCAGCGAGCCTGTCGACCCCCTTTATCGCCAATGCCGCGGCGACGACGGCGACGGTATGGTGGACCCAGGGCTTTGTTCCGGAGGAAGACACCACCATCCAGAAGATCTTCGCCGACTATCAGAAGGTCAGCGGCAACACGCTCGAAATCAGCATTATCCCGTTCGCGCCGCAGCGGCAAAAGATCATCTCCGCCATCACCAGCGGGGTCGTGCCGGACCTGACCACCGTGACGCCGACCGAAGCGGCCTCGCTGCAGGCGTGGCGCGGCAATCTGGTCGATGTCAGCGACGTCATCGAAACCCAGAAATCAAGGATCAGCGAGGCGGTGCTCGCCAACGCCTATTGCTACAACGGCGTGGAAAAACGCCGCGCCTATTACTGCGTGCCGCATTCGATGGCGCTGAACCCGTTTCACGTCTGGCGTACGCTGATCGAAAAGGCGGGGTACAAGGAGGCGGACATCCCGAACAAATGGGATCCGTTCATCGATTTCTTCAAGCCGATCCAGAAGAAGCTGCAAGAAATGGGGATGCGGCACACCTATGCCACGGGGTTTGTGGTCAGCACGATCGGCAACGACCCCAACGCGACGTTCGCCCAGTTCCTCACCGCCTATGGCGGGCTCAACATCGTGACCCCGGACGGCAAGCTGCACGCCGACGACCCGCAAGTCCAGGAAGCCGTGATCAAGGCGCTGGAAAAGCTCACCGGCCTCTACAAGGAGGGCTATATCCCGCCGAGCTCGATCAACTGGAACGACGCCGACGACAATAACGCGTTCCACTCCAAGCTGTGCGTGATGGATTTCGACGGCACGCTATCGACCGAGCTGGCGATGCTCGGCAAGCAGAAGGCCGAATACGGCGACGTCATCACCAGGCCGCCGCCGCTCGACAATGCCGGCAACAAGATGGTCTCGCAGATCGGCGGCGGCGCCTCGATGATCCCGAAAGGCGCCAAGAACATCGCGGTGGCCAAGGAGTTTCAGACCTACTTCATCCAGCCGGAGATCAGCCGCGAATTCCTCAAGGGTGCGCTCGGACGCTTTCTCCCGACGATGCCGGAACTGGCCAGGAACGACCCGTGGTGGACCGACCCGCAGCGCGATCCCCATGTGCCTCCCTATGTCCGGCAGGGGTTGGTCGACCCGATCAAGCCGGATTATTTCGCCTATAACCCCGCCTGGGCGCAGGTCCGCGCCGAGCATCCCTTCAATGTCGCGTTTCACGACATCGTCGCCGACAATGTCGCGGTGCCGGAGGCGGCGGCGAAGGCGCTCAAACGCATCGAGGAGATTTTCTCGAAATACCAGATCGGGGTCTGACGCGAACGGCAGCGCGCGGTTGCGTCCTTCGAGGCGCCACCGCGTGCCGCACCTCGGGCGCGCAGGCTATTCCTGCGCGTAGCGCCAGGGTTTGTCGGGCTGCTGGGCGGTTTCGTCGATGGTCCATTGCGGCAGCGCGATACCGGCCGAGACGTCGCTGAACACCATGCGCACGCGCGTGCCGACCCCGACCTGCTTCACGATCTCGGGCGGCGCCAGTTGTCCGTCCGGGGTGCACAGATTGCCGATCACGCGCAGCGCCTCGTCCGGTGTCGGTTCGCCCTTTTGCGTGTCGAGGTCGACGAGCAGCACCATGTAGGGGGTCTTGCCGCGAAAGGCCGGCTGAATGGCGTGATGCACCTCGGTATAGGAATGCACCGTGCCCTTGCCCTCGACCTTCTTCCAGGTCGACTCCCGGCTCATGCACCAGGGGCACGCGGTGGTCGGCGGGTAGCGCAGCCGGGCGCATTGGTTGCAGGCTTGCAGGTGGAAATCATGCGCCACGCAATGCTTGAAGTACTCGACGTTCTCGACGTCGAGATCGTCGATGCGCAGGCCCATGCCCATGTAGTCGCCGTCGATCGTTGCCATATGCGGTCTCCTTGAATTTCTCGTCCCGCGCGTGTCGTTCGTCCGTCCAAACCCGCTGCCGCCTATCGCGTCATTGCTGCACCGACAGCGTCCGCAACCGGCGCATCAGGATAACCACCAGCGGCACCATGACCGGCAGCGCCGACAGCGCCGTCGCGACCCCCAGCCGCGGCTGGAACAGCTCGTTCATGTAGCGGATGCTGAGCGTCGCCAGCACATGCGTCGCGTTGGCCGGACCGCCGCCGCTGACGAACGTCACCGTGTTGAAGTCGCCCAGCGTGAAGATCGTCGAGAGCAGCGTGGCGATCAGGTACAGGTTGCCGATCATCGGGAAGGTGACGTGGAGGAACATGCGCCAGCCGGTGGCGCCGTCGACCCTGGCCGCCTCGATGATGTCGGTCGGGATGGCCATCCGCCCGGCGAGCAGGATCACGGTCGAGAACGGCAAGTACTTCCACAGATGCGACAGCATCACCGCGCCGAAGGCGAGCCAGTCCTCGGTCAGCCAATGCGGCCCGTTGATGCCGAACACGTTCCACAGGAAATTGTTGATCAGGCCCCACTCGCCGTTGAGCATCCAGTGGATCGACATGAAGGCGGGCCAGGACGGCAGAGCCCACGGCAGCACGAAGATCATCAACATCGCCTTGGGCCACCAGCCGCGGCGCATGAAGAAGCCGGACAGCGCCAGAGCGAGCAGCATCTTCACGTTGATGGTCAGGCCGACATAGATGACCGTGTTGGTCGCCGCCCGCACATACAGCGGGTCGGCGAACAGCGTGCGGTAGAGCCGCGGATCGCTCCCCATCCAGATGCCGTAGCCGATCGGATAGGCGACAAGCGTCAGCACGATCGCGATATAGGGCACGCAGAAGGCGACCGCCCAGGCGTATTCCGAGCCCATGAGGTGGCCGCGCCAGAACCGTGCGCCCGGCCGCCGCGCCAGCGGAATGCGCGGCAGCGACGGTGCCGTCTGGACGATATCGGCCATCGCGGCGCCTCAAGGCCCACGCAGCAGGCGGCGATCCGGGGCGCGTGGCGGGATATGGGTCATGCGTCCGTCGAGGACGCAGGCTGCCGATGCGGCCGGTTCATCGCGGCTGCCTTACCAGCCCTTGCGCATGACCATCGCCGACGCGGTCGCCGGGTTGGCCCAGCCGAGATTGGCGCTGACCTCGACATCCTTGACCTGGCGGCAGCCGCCCTCGCGGTAGTCGTAGGTGTGCCGGCGTTTGCCGTCGGGGCCGACCGGGCAAGAATCGTCGGCGTCGTGCCGCAACTGGCGGGTGTTTTCGATCACCATGTTCATACCGTGGGTGTAGCCCTCGCACAGATGGCCGCCGCTGGTGTTGTTGGGCCGTTTGCCGCCGAGCGTGATCGTGCCGTCGCTGACGTACTGGCCGCCCTCGCCCTTCTTGCAGAAGCCGTAATCTTCGAGCTGCAGCATGGTGGTGAAGGTGAAGGCGTCGTAGGAGCCGGTCACGTCGACATCTTCCGGGCCGACCCCGGAATTCGGCCACAGGATCTCCCGCGCGTAATAGCCGGCGACGCGCGAGATCGGGCCGTGCTGGTAGTGCATGTCGAGCCGCGGCTTGTTGCAGCGGCCGACGACGCCGCGGATCAGCACCAGCGGCTGTTTCATGTCCTTGGCGCGGTCGGCGGCGGTGACGATGACGCAGGTCGCGTTGTCGGTCTCGACGCAGCAATCGAGCAGGTGCAGCGGCTTGCAGATAAAGCGGCTGTTGATCACGTCCTCGACCGTGAAACGCTTCTTGTAATAGGCCTTCGGGTTGTTCGAGGCGTGGCGCGAGTGAAACATCTTCACATGCGCCACCTGCTCGGGCGTCGTGCCGTAATCGTACATGTGGCGCATAAAGCTCGGCGCAAAGCTCTGCCCGGCGCTCTGCCAGCCATAGGCGCGGTTGTGCAGCATGTCGCCCTGGATCGGCGCCGCCGAGCGCGCCCCGGTGCCGCCGATGCGTACCTGGCTGAACCCGTTCATCGAGCGGAAGATGGCGACGCACTTGCACAGCCCCGCCTCGATGACGCCGATGGCGATGCCGATCAGCGCCTCGGTCGACGAGCCGCCACCGACGCAATCCATGTAGAAATTGAGCCTGAGGCCGAGATCGCCGGCGATGAACGTCGCCGAGGTCGAGTCGCCGCCGGAATAGTCGAGCATGCCGTCGACATCCTCGGCCTTGAGCCCGGCGTCGAGGATCGCGTTGCGCACCGCCCAGGTGCCGAGCGCGCGGGTCGAGATGCCCGAGCCGCGGGTGTAGGTGGTCTCGCCGACCCCGACGATCGCGTATTTGTCGCGCAGGTATTTCGGCGTGGTGCCGTCGACCTCTTGGCGTGGCAATGGCATGCGCTTCTCCCTTGCTTTACATCACCCCCGGCCTGCACCGGGGTGGCGCTTTATTTCCTAATACAGCCGATAGAACTTCAGCGCGGTGTTGTGGAACATCGCGTTCTTCTCGTCGTTGGAGTAGCCCTCGCTGACGCGCTTGAAGGCGTTCCACAGGTTCGAATAGCTGCACATCCCCTTGTCGACCGGGAAATTGCTTTCGAACATCGACCGGTCGGGACCGAACGCCTCGATGCAGGCGTGCAGATACGGTCCCCACGCCTTGGCGAGCTGCTCCGAGGAGGGCGCCGAATCCTGCTGGCCCATCTCGAAGCCCATCAGCGACGGCATGCCGAGCCCGCCCAGCTTGATATAGACATTGGGAAACTGGCCGAGTTTCTGGATCTGGCTGCGCCACTCGGTGAAGACCTCGTCGCGCTTGTCGGCATAGGGGCCAACCGCGAGCGAGCCGCCGACATGGTTGACGACGATCTTGGTCTCGGGGAACGCGGCGGCGAGGCTGACGAGATCGCTGAGCTGGGTGTGGAACATCCACGCCTCGAAGCTCAGGTTGAGCGGCGCCAGCGCGGCAAACCCTTCACGAAAGCTGCGATCGAGGTAAAGCCCCTCGCCCGAGCCCGAGGTGAAGACCCGCAGCGCGGGATCGCTGTGCCAGGTCGCGCCGTTGCGGATGCCGCGGAAGCGGCCGCCCGAAGCGGTGACGTGCTGTTCGAGGATGCCCTTGGCGCGGCCGCCGACCGCGCGCAGATCGACATTGCCGATGATCCCGGCGCAATGCCGGGTCGCGCCGTATTTGCCGCTCTCGCTCATCGCCGCGACGCCGGCGACAAACGTCGTCTCGCCCAGCGAGCGGGTCTCCGGCGGGCCGTCCGCGCGGTACATCTCGCGGCATTCGAGAAACACCGTGGCGCGGATGTTGTGGCCGCTCGACGTGTCCTCGACGAGGTCGTGCAGCAGATAGCGATTGCCCGGCCGGTCCCACAGATGGTGATGCGGGTCGATGATCGGCCGGTCCGGCTCCAGCGCCGGCTCCTGGGTGGCGGCGAGCCAATCCTTGCGGATCGGCAGATGGCGCTGCGGCGCGGCGCTCGACGACGGCATGGGTCCCTCCCGGCGGGTTTTGCCAAGTCTGCGACGGCGCGACAGGGAAGGCTACCGTTTTCGCGGCAGGCTTGGGTTGATGGGATTGAACGTAAGGCACTGTCTCCTTACTTTGGCGCTCGGAGGTAGCGAATGACGACGACCCTGACCGTCACGGCAAAAGGCCAGGTGACGCTGCGCAAGGAGCTGCTGGCGCATCTCGGTGTCGCGCCGGGTGAAAAGATCGAGGTCGATGTCCTGCCCAATGGCCGGGCCGAGCTGCGGGCCGCCAAAAAAACCGCCTCGATCGAGGATAGCTTCGGCCTGCTCTATCGACCCGGCACGAAGGCGCTGACAATAGAGGAAATAAACGAGGCGATTGAAAAGGGTTGGGCTGGCGAACCGTGAGAATCACGGCGGACACCAACGTTCTCGTACGGGCCACCGTCGTCGACGAGGCCGAACAGTCCCGCCGTGCGATGAAGCTGCTCGCCGAGGCGGACCTGGTCGCCATGCCGCTGGCGGCACTGTGCGAGTTCGTCTGGGTCGCCAGACGAACATACCGTCGACCCGCGCGCGAGGTCGGCGACGTAATTCGAGTTTGGCTCGCGAGTCCCAACGTGGAGCTCGACGTGTCCGCGGTCGAAGCCGGCTTGGCGGTGCTCGACGCGGGTGGCGATTTCGCCGATGGCGTGATCGCGTTCGCCGGACGCCGGCTCGGCGGCACGGTGTTCGCCAGCTTTGACCGCAAGGCCGTTGAGCTGGTGGCGGCAGCCCGCGGAGAAACCCTGCTCCTCGGCGATTAGACCTTCGTCAGCACCCGCTCGCGGAAGCTGCGCATTTCGGCGAGGACCGCGGCTTCGGTCGGGCGCTCGAAGTCGAAATCGATCGCGGTGACGCCGATGTCGCGCAGCGCGTGGATGTCGCCGGCGAGGTCGGCGTCGCTGCCGGAGAACAGCCGGCGCTCGCCGTCGCCGGCATGGTCGGGCACGTCCTTGCCGTAGCGCTTGACGCGGTAGGTTAGGGCGACCGCGTCGGGCCGGCGGCCGGCGGCTTCGGTCAGCTGGCGCAGGCGGGCGACGCCGGCCTGGTAGCGCGCTAGGCTGTCGAACGGCGCCTTGTTGTTGGTGCCGATCGGGTACCAGGCGTCGCCGAGCCGCGCGGCGCGGCGCAGGGAAGGGCCGCTCTCGCCGCCGACCCAGATCGGCGGGTGCGGTTTCTGCACCGGCTTCGGTTCGAGCAGCAAGCGGTTGTACTGGACGTATTTGCCGTCGATCACCGGCTTTTTCTCGGTCCACAGCGTCTTGAACGCGGCGACGTATTCGTCGGTCACCGCGCCGCGTTCGGCGAACGGCGTGGTCACCACCGCGTCGAACTCGGCCTTGAGCCAGCCGGCGCCGATGCCGACCGTCAGCCGGCCGCCGGACAGCACGTCGATCGTCGCCAGCTGCTTGGCCGCGAGCACCGCCGGGCGGTGCGGCACCACCAGCACCGCGAGCACCAGCCGCAGGCGCTGCGTTACCGAGGCCAGCCAGGCGGCGAGGGTCAGCATCTCGTGACGGTGGGCGCTGTCGGTCGAATAGAACGCGCCGCTGGCGGAATAGGGATAGCCGGGCTCGGCCATGTCGGGCAGCGTCACGTGGTCGGTGACGGTCAGGTAATCGTAGCCGAGCGCCTCGCCCTCGCGAGCCAGGCGCGCCATGGTCTCGGGCTGCGCCAGCGCGCCGCTGTTGGGCAGGTTGAAGCCGAACTGCATGAGTTTACTCCCTCTCTCAGGCGCCAGTCTGCCCCGGGACGTCCCACCGGCGCGAGCGGCAAAATGGAGCAGTCCGGCCGAAAGAATCCCCGTCTGTTTGAACCGGATAAAGTCATAATATAAATTCGCCTAGGGCGGCATTTCCCGCAGAGGAGCAATCGTTTCTCGGCTGTTGGGCCGGGCGGCTCCGAGTGGCACTGTGGGCCGCTTGCCACGCGCAGAATAAAAAGGGGAGTAACGCCAATGAGCCTGACCCGACGCACCGTGCTGTCGCGCGCCTCGGTTGCCGCCGCGAGCACCCTGGCCGCACCGCTGATCCTGCGCTGGCCGGCCAATGCCGCGGAATTCGCCTATAAATACGGCACCGCTTTGCCCGACGGGCACCCGATGGTGATCCGCTCGAAGGAGGCGGCGGCCAAGATCAAGGAGGAGAGCGGCGGCAAGCTCGACATCACCCTCTACCCGTCGAGCGTGCTGGGCCAGGATACCGCGATGATGTCGCAGGCGATCCTCGGCGGGCTCGAGATCTACGGCATGTCGCTCGACATCCTGGCGCAGAAATCGCCGTCGGCGGCGATTTTCGGCGTCGGCTTCGCCTTCCCCGATTACGACGTGGCCTGGAAGGCGATGGACGGCGATCTCGGCAAATATTGCCGCGGCCTGTCGGAAAAGGTCGGCCTGCATTGCCTGGAAAAGGCGTTCGACCACGGCTTCCGCCAGATCACGATGAAATCGAAGCCGGTGAACGGGCCGGACGACCTCAAGGGCGTCAAGCTCCGCCTGCCGGTGGCGCCGCTGTTCATCTCGCTGTTCAAGGCGCTCGGCGCGTCGCCGACGCCGATCAACTTCGGCGAGGTCTACAGCGCGCTGCAGACCGGGCTGGTCGACGGCCAGGAAAACCCGCTGATCCTGATCGACACCGCCAAGCTCTACGAGGTGCAGAAATATTGCAGCATGACCAACCACATCTGGGTCGGGCTGCACATCTCGTTCAATCCCGATGCGTGGAAACGCCTGTCGCCCGACCTGCAGGCGCTGTGCGACAAGCATTTCAGCGCCGCGGCGATCGCCGAGCGCGCCGACTGGCAGGTCATGGACAAAACCGAGATCGACAAGATGAGCAAGGCCGGTCTCGTCTTCAACAAGCCGGACACCAAGCCCTTCCAGGAAGCGCTGAAGAAGGCCGGGTTCTACCCCGACGTGAAGAAGCAGATGGGGGACGAGGCCTGGGCGCTGCTCGAAAAATACACCGGGCCGCTTGCCTAGACGGATCGGCCGGTCGATGGGAATAAGCGGATGAGCCACCAGGCAGCGGAAGCCGCTCCTGTGGGAGTGTCGTGGGGCGGCGTGCGTCGCGCCGCCTTCGCGCTCGACATGCTGATCGGGCGAGCCGCCGAGCTTATCGGCGCCGCCCTGGTGCTGGTCGAGACCTGCATCCTCTTCGCGGGGGTGGTCTCGCGCTACGTCTTCAACAGCCCGCTGATCTGGACCGACGAACTGGCGACTTTTCTGTTCCTGTGGCTGGCGATGTTCGGCGCCGTCGTCGCGGTGCGGCGCGACGGGCATATGCGGCTGACCACCTTTACCAGCTGGGTCTCGCCGCAACTGGGGAACTGGCTCGGCACGGTGGCCGAACTGGTGGTCATCGTCTTTGTCATCGAGTTGCTCGTGCCGGCGACGGCCTATCTGAAAATCCAGGCGTCGACCGAACTGATCACGCTGCACATCTCCGACTGGTACCGGGTCGTCGCGCTGCTGGTCGGGGCCGGGCTGATTTCCGTGGTGGCGCTGCTGCGGCTGCTGGAGACCACCAATCTGCGCGGTTTCCTGTCGGCGCTGGTGGTGGTCGGCGCGGTCGCCGGCGCGCTGTGGCTGGCGCAGCCGCTGCTGGTGGCGATCGGTTTCGGCAGCCTCATCCTGTTTTTTGTCGTGATCGTCGCCGTCTGCGTCGCGATCGGCGTGCCGATCGCCTTTACCTTCGGCATTGCCACCTTCTCGTATCTCAGCCTGACGACGCATCTGCCGGCGACCATCGTCATCAACCGCATGGACGACGGCATCTCCAATCTGCTGCTGCTGTCGGTGCCGATGTTCGTGTTTCTCGGCCTGTTGATGGAGATGACCGGGATCGCGCGGGTGATGGTCAATTTCCTCGCGGCGCTGGTCGGCCATGTGAAGGGCGGGCTCTCCTACGTGCTGCTCGGCGCGATGTATCTGGTGTCGGGGATTTCCGGATCGAAGGCGGCGGACATGGCGGCCGTCGCGCCGATCCTCTTCCCGGAGATGCAGCGCCGCGGCAGCCATCCCGGCGAATTGTCGTCGCTGCTCGCGACCTCCAGCGCGATGTCGGAGACCATCCCGCCCAGCCTGGTGCTGATCACCATCGGCTCGGTGACGCCGGGCCTGTCGATCGCCTCGCTGTTTACCGGCGGCTTGATGCCGGCGTTCATCGCCGCGCTGGCGCTGGTCGTCGTCGCGTGGTGGCGGTCGCGCAAGGAGGATACCGGCGCCGGCCAGCGCGCGCCGTTCTCGGTCATGGGCAAGACGCTGCTGATCGCGCTGCCCGGGCTCAGCCTGCCGTTCGTGATCCGCTATACGGTGATCGAGGGCATCGCGACCGCGACCGAGGTGTCGACGATCGGCGTCGTCTATACCGCGCTGCTCGGCCTGCTGATCTATCGCCAGTTCGATTGGCGGCGCATCTACCCGATCCTGGTCGAGACCGTGTCGCTGACCGGCGCGGTGATGATGATCATCGGCACCGCGACCGGCATGGCCTGGGCGCTGACGCAATCGGGCTTCTCGCTGTGGCTGGTCAAGGCGATGGCGTCGGTGCCGGGCGGCAGCTGGGGGTTTCTCGCGATCACCATCGTCGCCTTCATCATCCTCGGCAGCGTGCTCGAAGGGCTGCCGGCGATCGTGCTGTTCGGGCCGCTGCTGTTTCCAGTCGCCAAGACCATGGGCGTGCACGAGGTGCACTATGCGATGGTGGTGATCCTGGCGATGGGCATCGGCCTGTTCGCGCCGCCGTTCGGCGTCGGCTTCTTCAGCGCCTGTGCGATCGGCCGCACCAACCCCGACGATTCGCTGTGGCGCATCTGGCCCTATATCGGCGCGCTGGTGGTGTCGCTGCTGATTATCGCGGCGATCCCCTGGCTGTCGATCGGGTTCTTGTAGCGCTCTCCCGTCATCGCGAGGCGCCGGATAACGCTCTAATTCCCCTTGGTGATGGCGAGTACCGCGAGGCCGATGGCGGGGGCGAGGCGGCTGCATTTGTCGTCGCTGATCGTCGCGCTGGTGAGCTGCAGCACGATGCCGTTATCGGTGTCGCCGCTGCCCGAGCCGAAGGTCACGGCCAGGCCGCCGTCGCTGCACTCGACGCTCCACATCACGGTCGCCGGCATCACCGTGACGCCGCCGGCGCCGCTGCGGTCGACGACGATCAGCACGCCATCGCGATAGGTCGCCTGGTTGCGCAACCGCCGCTCGAATTCGGCCTTGGCCTTGTCCTCGTCCTGCAGGAGCGAGGCGTCCGATGCGGCGAGGCTCGGGTCGGATGTCAAGCGCGGCTCCGCGCCGGCCGCTGCGCTTCCGAGCAACAGCGGGCCGGCAAGCGCGAGGAGGGAGAAAGCCTTGACGAACATGCCGATGACGTCTGCCTATTCCACGATGTCGCCCTTGAGGCTCTCGACAAAGCCGAGCACGGCGGTGCGTTCTTCCGCATTCACCTTGAACGCGTCGAGCGTCGCGGCGACGTGGCCGGTAAACACCTGCCAGTCGCCCTCGTCGATGCGCATCCCGGCATGCGAGGTCTTCATGTCGCGGCCGGTATAGAGCATCGGGCCGCCCGAGCAGGCGCAGAGATAATCGATCAGCAGCTGTTTCTCGCGGCGCAGCCCGTCAGTGCCGCGATGCGCCCAGAAGCGGCCGAGCCGCGGGTCGCCTTGCAGGCGCGGCAGCAGCGCGTCGGTCACCGCCGAGATCCCGTCATACCCGCCCAGCCGAGCGTAGAGCGTGTCGGCCATCTCATCCCCCACCGTCTCGCGGGCGGCAGCGTATCAGGCTGACCGGCTTTAACGACAGGACCACGTCGCCGTCCTGGTTCAAGACCTCGACGAGGCTGGTGACGACGCCGATCTCCGGCTTGGAGCGCGAGCGCCGCGCGGTCTCGACCGTGACCCGCAGGCGCAGCGCGTCGCCCGAGCGCACCGGCCGCACCCAGCGCAGCTCGTCGAGCCCCGGCGAGGGCAGGTTGCCGGGATGCGGCACAAAATGCCGCGCCAGCATCTGCATCATCAGGCTGCCGGTGTGCCAGCCGCTGGCAATCAGCCCGCCGAAGGGGCCGGCCTCGGCCGACGCCTTGTCGACATGCATCGGCTGCGGGTCGTAGCGGCGGGCGAATTCGAGAATGTCGGCTTCGCTGACCGTGATCGGACCGCCGGTGTAGACCGCGCCGGCCGGGTAGTCCTCGAAATATTGCCCGGGTGTGGCGCGGATCGGGCTGGTGTCATTCATCGGGTCTATTCATCACGCCGGGGATCGGGGAAATCGATGATCCGCACCTCGTCACTCGCCGTGTCGAGCACCGCGCAGCTCAGCAGCCGGCCGTTGCCGTGGTCGCGCGCGTCGCCGGCCGAGCCGGGGTTGATCACCATCACCCGGCCGAAGCGCTTGGCGACCTGCCGATGCGTATGGCCGTAAAGCACGAAATCGGCATCGGCCTCGGCGAAGCGCGCGAGATCGGGGCTGTCGGGATGGATATAGGCGCCGCGCGGCTCCCACGGGGTCGAATGAACCAGCAGCAGCGTCTTGCCGTCGCGCTCCAACTCGATGCGGTGCGGGCGGCTGTCGAGCCAGGCCATCAGTTCGCCGTCGTTGCCGGGGCGGGCCCGCGCCCGCTCGCCGAGCGGCCCGAAAAAGCACTCCTCGTGATTGCCGAGGATGGTGTGCGCCCGGCGCTCCCTGAGCAGCGCGGCGACCTCGTTCGAGAAGCGGTATTCCCAGATGGCGTCGCCGAGGCAGATCAGCTCGTCGATATCGCCCATCAGCGCCAGCGCCCGCCGCAGACCGGCGGCGTTGCAGTGGATGTCGGAGACGATGCCGAGACGCAAAACGAGGGCTCCGGGAGCGCGAAAGCCGCGATCCTGCCGTGCCGCTCGCTTTAGTCAAAGCCCAATTCGCGATACCCTGGCCTGCACGATCCCCGGAGGGATGTCGCCATGACCATCGTCCGCAACCCCACCCTCGTCCCGGCGCACGACAAGACGGGATCGGCCGCGTTCTTCGCCCGGGTCAAGGCCGAGGGCATCGCCTGTGACAGCGGCCCGCGCTCGCGCACCGACGGCCGGATCAATCGCCGCCGCGGCGGCCGCGGGGTTTATTTCGGCGGCCCGAACGGCCATGTCCTCGAAATCCTGACCGCGTAGGGCGGCGTGTAGCATCCGCCATGGCGTCGCGCCGCGCCGATTCGCCCTTGAAATCGACGCGGCCTCGGTGGATTTGGTAGGCATGTCGAGTCCCCATCCCACGGTCGCGCCGGGCGGCACGCTGTCCCGTCCGCCGCCCGCGCTGCTGGGCGGCGAGCCGATCGATTTCGGTGAGCCGATCGACGAGCTGCCGCCGCTGATCGAACCGGTCAGCTGGGACCCGCCCCGCGGCCAGCGGCCGCCGCGCCGCAAGTTCCTCGCCGGCACGACCCCTCCCGCCAATGGCGGCGCCAAGCTCCAGCCGGCGCCGGCCGAGGCGCTGGAGGCGCCGGCGTTCGAAATCCCGCCGCTGATCGAGCCGGTGGCGCCGGAGCCGCCGCCGGCAGTGGCGCCGGCCGTTCCCGAACCCGCACCGGAACCAACCCCGGCACCCGAACCGCCGCCGCGGCCGTCGATCGTTTCGCGGGTCACGGAGCGGGTAAAGCGGGCGCGGGGATTGCTCCCGGTCGGGCCGCGCTTGCGCCTGGCCGGGGCGATAGCGGCCGGCGTTGCGTTGTGCCTGGTGGTTGCGGCCGTGACGGTCATCGGCATGGGGCCGTTCGCCCGCATGCGGCACTATCCGACATCGGCCGCGCCGAGCGACCCGGCGGCGCGTCTCGGCTATTTCCAGGAAGGGGCAAAGACGGGCGACGCGAACGCCCAGCTCGAGCTGGCGATCCTCTATGCCAAGGGCGAGGGGGTGAAGCAGGATTACGCGACGGCCGCGACCTGGTTTCGCGCCGCCGCCGACCAGGGCCTGGCGCGGGCGCAATATGATCTGGGGGTGCTCTATGAACGCGGCCGCGGCGTGCCGCTCGATCTCACCCAGGCGTCGAACTGGTACCTGAAGGCGGCGCAAGGCGGCCAGCCGCTGGCTCAGTATAACCTCGCGGTCTGCTACACCAAGGGGCAGGGCATTCGCCAGGACCTGCCCGAGGCGGCGCTGTGGTATCGTCGCGCCGCGACGCAGGGCGTGGTGCAGGCGATGGTCAACCTGGCGATCATGTACGAGAAGGGCGACGGCGTCGCCGCGTCGCCGGTCGATGCCTATGCCTGGTTCCTGGCGGCCGGGCGGCGTGATAATCAGGCGGCGGCGCGGCATGCCGAGGAGATGTTCGCGGCGATGCCGAAGCTCGACCAGATCCGTGCCGAGGCGCTGGCCAGCGATGTCGCGGCGTCGATCCACGACCCCGAGCGCAGCGACAAGCCCGCGGCCAAGGCCGGCGGCGAGCACTGAGAGGCGGAGGCAACGGCGACATGGCGCTGAGCTTTTGGCGGCGGCGGAGCATCGATCCGATGCCGCGGCGAAACATCGACCCGATGCCCAGGGACCCGATGCCCAGGGACCGGATGCCCGGGGACCCGATGCCCCGGCGCAATCTCGAAATGGCGATGCGCGGCGGCGCCGACCCGATCGGCGGGCCGGCCGACGACTATCTCGTCGAGGGCGAGGAGCAGCCCACCCGCCCGTCGGCGATCGCGCAGGCCGCGCAGTTCGGACAGGTGGTGCTGATCGCGCTGATCGCGGTGCTGTCGCTCGCGGTGTTCTGGCTGCTCGGGACGCTGCTCGGCATTCTCTAATTCGACAGCAGCAGCGGGCGGGCGACCAGGTCGATCGGCCAGAACAGGCCGGCGCATAACGCGACCGGCACCGCGGCGACGAGGCTGGATTGCGCCGCCCGGTACTGTGGTGCGACGAGGTGGTACGCCACGTCGGCGATCCCGGCGGCGGCGTACAGCACCAGGATGACCAGCCAGACGCGCCGGTTCATCGGCGACGCCGCGTCAGACGACCCGGATGTTCTTGAACTGCCACGGGTCGTCGCGGTCGAGGTCCTCCGGGAAGAGGCGTTCGCGGCCGGCCAGCGGTGTCCAGTCGCCCCACACCCCGGCGACATCGCCGAGATAGGGGCCGGCGACCGCGAGGATACGGGTGAAATCCAGATTCTCGGGCTCGACGATGCCGGCGCGCGGATGCTCGATCGCCCATACCATGCCGGCCAGCACCGCCGCCGTCACCTGCAGCGAGGTGGCGTTGTTGTGCGGCACGATCCGCCGCGTCTCGTCGATCGACAGCCGCGAGCCGTACCAGTAGACGCCGCCCCGATGGCCCATCAGCAGCACGCCGAGCTCGTCGATGCCTTGGGTGATCTCGTCCATCATCAGCCGCTTGCGGTCTTGCAGCTGCCAGTTTTTGCCGCCCAGCTCGTGCACGCTCAGCACCGCGTCGTCGCACGGGTGGTAGGCGTAGTGGCAGGTCGGTCGATAGCGCACGCTGTCGCCGTCGCGCACCGTCAGGTAATCGGCGATCGAGATCGACTCGTTATGGGTGATCAGGAACCCGGTATAGGAGCCTTCGAGCGGCGTCCAGCTGCGCACCCGCGTGCCGGCTCCCGGCCGCAGCAGGTAGATCGCCGCGCCGCTGCCGAACGCGTGGCGCCTTCCGTCCTCCGGCAAATGCCGTTCATGCGTGCCCCAGCCGAGCTCGGCCGGCTGGCAGCCTTCGCTGAAGAACCCGTCGATCGACCAGGTGTTGACGAACTCGCCGACGGCTTTCGGGATCGCGGCGACCTGTGTGTCGCGCTCGGCAATGTGGATGACCTTGATGCCGAGCCGCTCGGCGAGGCGTCCCCAGCCGGTGCGGTCTGTCGGCACCGGCGCTGCCGGGTCGTCGCGCCGCGCGATGTCGACCAGCGCCTGCTTGACGAAATGCGATACCAGACCGGGGTTGGCGCCATGCGTCAGCACCGCCGTCGGCCCCCCTGCGGTCCCGCCGGCATGCCGCCGGCGCAGCGCCAGCGCGCCTTCGCGCAGCGCGTAATTGGAGCGCTGCGACGGCGACAGGTCAGGATCGGTGTAACCGCCCGGCCACGGCTCGATGCAGGTGTCGAGGTAGAGCGCCCCCCTTTCCTGGGCGAGCGTGATCAACGCGACGCTCGCCACCTCGACCGAAACGTTGAGCAGGAAATCGCCGGGGCCGATCAGCGGCTCCAGCACCCGGCGGTAATTGTCCTCGGTCAGCGCCGTCTCGACGAATTCGACACCGTATTCGGCTGCGACCTCGTGGCCGCGCGGCTCGGCGGTGACGATCGTGATACGCTCCGGCGCGATACCGATATGCCGCAGGATCAGCGGCAGCACGCCTTGACCGATGCTGCCGAATCCGACGATGACGAGACGGCCGGCGAGGGTGGCGTGGATGGTGTCGGGCATCGGGCGGTCCGATAAGGGAAGGGCGACGTGACCTAGGGGTAGCACCCAGGCTTGTCAAGATGACGTGATGGCCGGCAGTTTCGGCGGGGTGCGGGGCCATATTGATCGTGCCGGTTTTATGAGCAGCGGCGGTTTGATGCGGTTTTTGGCGATCCTTGCCGTGGTGATGGCCTTCGCGGTGCGCGCCGCGGCGGCGCCGCCGCTCGCCGGCGAGCTGGTGCAGGCGGCGCTGTACGCCGAGAGCGGCGGCGCGGCGCCGGGCGAGACGCTATGGGTCGATGCTCACCTGACGGTCGCGCCGGGTTGGCATGTCTACTGGAAGAACCCCGGCGATTCCGGTCTTCCGACCGAAATCGACTGGGACTTGCCGGCGGGCTTTAGCGTCGGCGCGATCGCCTGGCCGGTGCCGGAGCGGTTCCAGCTCGGGCCGATCGCCAATTACGGCTATAGCGGCGGCGTCGACCTGCTGGTGCCCATCAGCGTGCCTTCGGGCGGCGTGCCTTCGGGCGGTGGCCCGGCGTATCTTGCGGCGACGGTCAAATACCTCGTCTGCCAGGAAATCTGCATCCCGGGCGCAGCCAGGCTGGCGCTCGACCTACCGGCGGGAGACGGTTCGCCCGACCCGGCCCAGGCGGCACGGTTCGCCGCGGCACGGGCGCGGTTGCCGATCGCCGCGCCGTTCACGGCACGCTTTGTCGATGAGCCGCACGACCTGCGGCTCATCGTGCCGGCGAGCGTGATCGAGGGTATCGAGCGGGCTGCGATCGGCTTCTTCCCCGATGCCGACAACGCGATCGACCAGTCGGCCGCGCCCAGGATCGAGCGGCACGGCGACGCGGTGGCGCTGGTGCTGGCGAAATCGGCGAGCCCCAATGCGGCGGTGCCGGCGACGCTCGACGGCGTGCTGGCGCTGCGCGGTGCGGATGGCGGCACACACGGATACCGGATCAGCGCGGAGCGCGCCGTGGCGGGGGCCGCCGCGGCAAGTGGGTCGATCGCCTGGTGGCAGACGCTGGTTTTCGCCTTCGTCGGCGGGCTGATCCTCAACCTGATGCCCTGCGTCTTCCCGATCCTGTCGCTTAAGGTGCTGAGCTTCGCCCGGGCGGAGCCGGCGCGGCGGCATCATCACGGCGCCGCGTACGCGTTGGGCGTGGTGCTGAGCTTTGCCGTGCTCGGCGGCTTGTTGCTGGCGCTGCGCGCGGGCGGCTCGGCGGCCGGCTGGGGGTTTCAGCTGCAATCGCCGGTGGTCGTCGCGCTGCTGGCCTATCTGATGCTGGCGATGGGGTTGAACCTGTCCGGCGTCGCCGAGTTCGGCATGGGGTTCGCGGGCATCGGCGGCCGGCTCGCGGGGCGGGAAGGGGTGGCCGGCGCCTTCTTTACCGGCGTCCTGGCGACGGTGGTGGCCACGCCGTGCACCGCGCCGTTTATGGGTGCGGCGCTCGGAGCGGCGCTGGTCGCGCCGGCGTGGCTGGCGCTGGCGATCTTTGTCACGCTCGGCGCCGGGCTCGCCGCGCCGCTCGCGGCGGCGAGCCTCGTCCCCGGCCTCGGCCGTCTGCTGCCGCACCCGGGCCGCTGGATGGCGACGCTCAAGCAGCTGCTGGCGTTTCCGCTTTACGGCACGGTCGCCTGGCTGACCTGGGTGCTGATCCAGGAAGTCGGGCCGGACGGCTCGCTGATGGCGCTGTTCGGCTTGGTGCTGGTCGGCTTCGCGGTCTGGGTGCATGGCCGCACGCGCTTCGCGACGGTGGGCGCGCGGCGTGCCGGTTCGGGGCTGGCGCTGGCCGGGCTGGCGGGTGCGGCGGTGCTGGCCGCGACGCTGTCGCCGGCTGCCGGCCCTGCGCCGTCCGCGCAAAGCAGCTTGGCCTACGAAGCCTTCACCCCGGCGCGGCTCGCCGCGCTCAAGGCGGAGCACCGGCCGGTCTTTGTCAACCTGACCGCGGCATGGTGCCTGACCTGCATCGTCAACGAACGGGCGACGCTCGACCGGGCGGCGGTGCGCGACGCTTTCGCCGCGCACCACGTCGCGGCGCTCAAGGGCGACTGGACCCGGCAGGACCCGGATATCGCCGGCTTCCTGCGCAGCTTCGGCCGCAGCGGCGTGCCGCTCTACCTGCTCTACGACAAGGGCGGCGCCGCCACCGTGCTGCCGCAAATCCTGACCGAAGCCGAAATCATCGACGCGGTCGGCAAATTGTAAAAGGACTCAGGGCGCGGCGAACCGCCCGAACCGCAGACGCTTCAAACTGCCGGGCGTCTGCACTAACCTGACGGGTGATGGACCGGCGGGTATTTCTCTCCCTCCTCGCGGCGGCGCTGGCAGCGCCCGCGACGGCACGGGCCGCGCCGGCTTTGCCGGGGCTGCGGCGCCTCAGGCTCGTCAACGCCCATACCGGCGAGACCTTCAGCGGCCCCTATCGCGACGATGGCGGACCGATCGCGGCGGCGATGGCCGATTTATCGGTCTTCCTGCGCGATCATCACTCGGGCGAGTCGATCGATTACGATATCGGTGTCATCGATTTTCTCGCCGGCGTGCTCGAGGCGGTCGGCGCGCGCGAGGCGACGGTGCTCTCCGCCTACCGCACCCGCGCCACCAACGAGATGCTGGCGCGCACCACCTTCGGGGTCGCCGACAACTCCCAGCACCTCTATGGCCGCGCGCTCGATATCTACCTGCCGGCGCGGCTCGACGTGGCGATGGAAACCGCGCGGGAGATGCGGCGCGGCGGGGTCGGCTGGTACCCGCAATCGCATTTCATCCATCTCGACACCGGACCGGTGCGCAATTGGGATCTCGGCGGCGAAGGCTTCCTGCACCTGCTGCTGAAGATGCGCGACATGATTGCCAAGGGCGAGCTCGACGTGGCGCCCGACGGCGAGCTGTCGCTCGGCGAGGCGCAGAAAGCGTTGTCGGCGGAGCAGCGCCTGGCGCTGCATCGTCTCGTCGCCAAGGCCGAGGCGCTCGCCGCCGGTCATCACTGAGGCTTTGGCGCCTCGGGCGGCGCCGGCGTCAGCTTCAGCACGACCTCGCCCGCCGGCGCGGCCAGCGTCACCTGGTCGCGGCCGATCTCCCTGACCGTCCAGCCGCCGAGCCTGTCACCCACGCCGACATCGGTGCGGCGGCCGTTGTCCGTGATGAACGCGGTCCGCTTGGCCCCGGCCGCGACGATGCCGAGCAGCCGGTAGCGGCTTTCGGCGCCGGGGCCCGGCGCGGCCGCGGCGGCCGCGGCCGGGCGGCGCGACGGCGAGAACAGCGGCCGCTCG
>DASZOZ010000044.1:0-62185 GCA_035550515.1 Allostellaceae bacterium | reverse complement strand
CATGATCTCGGTGATCTGGCCGTAGATCTTGATCGAGGTGTCGGTCCCCGGGATCAGGATCGAGCGCGGGAAGCTGCCGGCGGTCACCGCCGCGCCCGACGCCGAGTTCGGGGTGACGGCAAACACCGCGCCGGCGCCGGGATTGAGACCCACGGCGGCGAGCTGGTCGACCCGCTGGTTGAGCAATTGCTGATTGAGCTGTAGATCGTCGGCGCGGGCGCCGGCAAGTCCGGTCAGCATCGCCAGCGCGGCCGTGCTGCCCCCAAGCACCGCGATGGTACCAATCCTCATCGTCCCCTCCCTCATGCGCATCGCGCAGTGGTCCAATAGGGGGACGTTTATCATCGCCATGCGTGGGTCACATATCGACGATTCCTATGCTATATAGCATAATCATATAGTAATCACTAATGATACTCGGAGAGTCGATAAATTAGGCCAATATATCAAAGCACCAACTCACCCAAGCGCCTGTTGTTGTTTCTTCGGCTAGGCGTCTATTCTCTGCCATAAGTCGCCGGATTCGCCCCTTATTTTGGGGAAATTGCGCCGCAAACCCGATAAGCCTCGTCGGAAACCAGCTCGACGGCCGATCTCATGGTCTCGACTCTGACTATTATTTCATAGTAATTTGACATTGGCAGCATGGTTCCCATACTGTCGCAAAAAAGCCACGCTCAAAGAATTTTTGAACAGGGGGTTGAGATGAAGACGGTGTCCGGCGAGCCGCCGACGGCGGCGACGCAGCTTCTGCGACGCTTCAAGGACAATGTGCCGCTGACGCCCGACGAGTTGCCGGTGGTGCGCGAGATCGGGTGGGAGATCCGCAGCGTCCGGCGGCGCCAGGCGATCCTCACCGAAGGATCGAAGAACCGGGCCGTCTATTTCGTCGTCGACGGCTTTCTGATCCGCTATCGCATCCTGCGCGACGGGCAACGGCAGATCGTCGACCTGGCGCTGCCCGGCGACTTCGCCGGCGTGCCGAGCTGCTTCTTCATGGACGCGCTCTACACCATCAAGGCGCTGACCGATGCGACCGTGGCGGTGGTGCCGCTGGAGAAGCTGGTGGGGCTGTTCGAGACCCACCCGCGGCTCGCCGCCAAAATCTTCTGGTCCTTTTCATGCGATGCGGCGATTCACGCCGAGCACCTGATCGTCGTCGGCCGGCGTTCGGCGCACGAACGCATCGCGCATTTCCTGCTCGAGCTGCTGACCCGCCTGCAGGCGGTCGGCCTCGCCGACGAGAACTCCTTCGAATTGCCGCTCAGCCAGGAGATCATCGGCGATGCGCTGGGCCTCAGCCTCGCCTATGTCAACCGCACGCTGCGTCGGCTCGCCGACGAGCGGCTGGTGACGATGAAGGACCAGAAGGTGACGATCAACGATGTCGAGGAACTCGCCTTCATGGCGGATTTCGAGCGCAGCTATCTGAAGCCGCTGCCGATCACCGAGTTCGGCGTCGCCAACTGGTCGGCTCTCGCCGAGAGCCGCGCCTAGACCGCGGCGCAGACGAAAGCGTTTCGCGTCACTTCAGCAGCACGATATCGACACGCCGGTCCATGACCGAGGTGTCCACCGTGGTGGTCTGCCCGAGCGGCTGCTGCTGAATGATCGTCGGGTCGATCCCGTCCTTTTGCAGCGCGTCGTAGACGACCTGGGTGCGCGTCTCGGTAAGGTGCTGGTTGGCGGCGGCCGAACCGGTCGCGCTGGCCCGGCCCTCGATGCGGATCGTCCGGACCGCATGTTCTTTTGCGAATTTCGCGGCTTCGGCGATCACGTTCCGCGCATCGGACGTGAGGTTGGCGCTGAACTCGTTGAAATAGACGAGGTAGCGGCCGGCCTCGGCGGCACCTTGCGGCGCCACCGGCGCGCAGCCGGCGAGGATGACGAGAAGGACGGCGCCAGCGGCGCGGAGCGTTGGGAAGGGCACGGTCGGACCATCGTGACGGTTGAACACCGCGGCATCATACCGGCCCTTGGCGCGGGATGCAGTCTTCCTTGCAGCGCGAGGCCCTTGCCGCGAGACGCCGCGGCGTGGAACTCTGTCGCGACAACGCCGGTCGGGCATCAGGGGAGACGCAGATGCGAATCGTCATCGTCGGTCAGCAGGCTTTCGGCAAATCGGTGCTCGAAGCCTTTTTGGCGCGCGGCGACACGATCGTCGGCGTCTTCGCGGCGCCGGAACGGCCCGGCGCGCGCCCCGACCCACTGGTCCAGGCGGCCGAGGAGAAGAAGCTGCCGGTCTACCGCTTCCCGAAATACTCGGATCCCGAGGCACAGCAGACGCTGCGCGACCTCAACGCCGATATCGGCGTGATGGCCTATGTGCTGCTGTTCGCGCCGCCCGATTTCTGCGCTATCCCGAAGCACGGGATGATCCAGTTCCATCCGTCGCTGCTGCCGCTGCATCGCGGACCGGCGGCGATCCCGTGGGCGATCATCCGCGGTCGCCAGGAGACGGGCCTCACCATCTTCCGGCCGACGCCCGGGCTCGACGAAGGCCCGGTGATCTTGCAGAAGCGGGTCGCGATCGGTCGCGACGACACCGCCGCCTCGCTCTATTTCGACAAGATCTTCCCGCTCGGGGTCGAGGCGCTGGTGCAGGCGGCCGATCTGGTCGTCGCCGGCCGCGCCACCGAATCGACGCAGGACGAGAGCGAGGCGACCTATGAGGGCTGGGTGCGCGAAGCGGAAAGCCGGATCAACTGGGCCAACCACGTCGATTTCGTCTACGACCTGATCCGCGGCTGCAACCCGGCGCCGGGCGCCTGGACACCAATGGGCGACAAAAAACTCTATCTGTTCGATGCGAAAAAGGTGATGGCCCCCACCTTCGGCAGCGTGCGCGGCAAGAAGCTCGGCGAGATCGTCGCCGCCGGCGCCGACGGCATCCGCATCCACTGCCAGGGCGGGTTTATCGACTGCTCGCGGCTGCGCATCGACGACGGCGCCAAGATCAAGTCCAGCGACGCCGGCCTGGAGGTAGGCACGATCCTGGGGAGCTGATGACGCTATGGATTTGAAGGGTCGGCGCGGAGCGGCGGTTCCGCGCCCGCGACGTCGCGGTAGAGCTCCGCGTATTTCCGGGCGGATCGGGCCCAGCTGAAGTCCCGGGTCATCGCTTGGCGCATCATCTGGCGCCAGCTTTCCCGATTGGCATGGAGAGCGACCGCCCATTCGAGGGTGGCGGCCAGCGCCTCGACCGTCGCGGCTTCGAAGGTAAAGCCGGTGGCGGTCTTGTCCTTGAGGCGTGCGGGGGTGGCATCGACCACCGTGTCCGCGAGACCGCCGGTGCGGCGCACCAACGGCAGCGTGCCGTAGCGCAGCGCGTAAAGCTGGGTCAGGCCGCACGGCTCGAAACGCGACGGCACCACCACCCCGTCGGAACCGGCGATGATCAGCCGCGCCAGTTTTTCGTCATAGCCGATCTCGACCCCGACAGTGCCGCGCCGCGCCGACGCGGCCTCGGCAAAGCCCGTTTCGAGGTCGCGGTCGCCACTCCCGAGCAGGGCCAGTTGTCCGCCCGCCGCGGCCAGGTCGGGGAGCGCCCCGAGCAGCAGGTCGAGGCCTTTTTGCGGCGTCAGGCGGCTGACCACCCCGAACAGCGGCGCGGCTCCCTCGTGCAGGCCGAGGCGGCGGCGCAACTCGGCCTTGGCGGCCGCCTTGCCTTGCTCCGCGGTGTCGACGGTATAGCCGAGCGGGATCGCATCGTCGTGCGCGGGGTCCCAGTAGCGCGGGTCGACACCGTTGAGGATGCCGGTCAGCGTATCGCCGCGCAGCCGCAGCAGCCCGTCGAACCCCTCGCCGAATTCCGGCGTCTGGATCTCGCGCGCGTAATTCGGACTGACCGTGGTCAGTCGCTGGGCATAAGCGAGCCCGGCCTTGAGGAAGGACACGCCGCCGTAAAACTCGACGCCCTCCAGCCCGTAAAAGCTCGCCGGCAGCGACAATTCGGGAAAGACCCCCGCGGCGAACGAGCCGTGATAGGCGAGGTTGTGGACGGTAAACACGCTCGCCGCCGTGTCGCTGCCCTCCGCCTGCTCGGCCCGCAGATAAGCCGGCGTGAGACCGGCGTGCCAGTCATGGCCATGCACGATGTCGGGCCGCCAATTGGGGTCGGCGCCGGTGCCGAGCGCCGCCGCGACCCAACCGAGCAACGCGAAGCGACGATGATTGTCCGGCCAATCCCTGCCGTCGGGACCGCCATAGGGGCTGCCGGGCCGGTCGTAGAACGGCGGATGATCGACGAGATAGGCGGCGATCTTGCTGCCGGGCAATGCCGCGAGGGCGACGCGCACGCGTTCCGCCGCGAACGGCGTCGCGAGGCGGACCGCATCGGTCATGCGAAACGCATCGAGAAAAGCGGGAAAAGCCGGCAGGCACAGCCGCGCATCGACCCCCTGCGACAACAGCGCCGGCGGCAATGCCGCCATGACATCGCCCAGGCCGCCGGTCTTGATCCAGGGATAGAGCTCCGCCGCGGCATGCAGCACGCGGAGCGTTCGCCGGCGGGTCCGCGCCATCGCGCTACTCTTGTGCTCCCCTTGGCCGGGCTTGCCCCGGCCATCCACGTCTTTTTGACCCGAGCGCGGACGAAGACGTGGACCCCCGGACCAAGTCCGGGGAAGGTGAGTGTTTATGACGGCGCCGTCGCGGCACGCCTAGTTCTTCGTGCGATCCACCAGGGCGTTCTGCTTGATCCAGGGCATCATCGCGCGCAGCCGCTCGCCGACCTTTTCGATGTCGTGCTCGGCCGCGGCGCGCCGCATCGCCTTGAAGCTCGGCTGGCCGGCATTGTTTTCGAGCACCCAGTCGCGCGCGAAACGGCCGGATTGGATGTCGGCGAGAATGCGCTTCATCTCCTCCTTGACGGCCGGGCTGATCACCCGGTCGCCGCGGGTGTAGTCACCGTATTCGGCGGTGTTGGAGATCGAGTAGCGCATGTTGGCGATGCCGCCCTCGTAGATCAGGTCGACGATCAGCTTCACCTCGTGCAGGCATTCGAAATACGCCATCTCCGGCGCATAGCCGGCCTCGACCAGGGTCTCGTAGCCGGCGATGATCAGCGAGGTGAGACCGCCGCACAGCACCGACTGCTCGCCGAACAGGTCGGTCTCGCATTCCTCCTTGAAGGTCGTCTCGATGACCCCCGAGCGGCCGCCGCCGATCGCCGAGGCGTAGCTCAGCGCGATCTCCAGCGCGTTGCCCGATTTGTCCTGCTCGACCGCCACGAGGCACGGCACGCCGCCGCCGCGGACATATTCGGACCGCACCGTGTGGCCCGGCCCTTTCGGCGCGATCATGAACACATCCATGTCGGGGCGCGGTTCGATCAGGCGAAAATGGATGCTGAGCCCATGGGCGAAGGCGATCGCCGCGCCTTCGCGCATATTGGGCCTGAGATCGCTGTTGTAGAGCGCCGCCTGCAGCTCGTCGGGCGCCAGCACCATCACCACATCGGCCCATTTCGCCGCCTCGGCCGGGGTCGTCACCTTCAGGCCGGCCGCCTCCGCCTTTTGCGCCGAAGCCGAGCCCGGGCGCAGCGCGACGACGACATCCTTGACGCCGCTGTCGCGCAGGTTGTTGGCGTGGGCATTGCCCTGGCTGCCATAGCCGATGACCGCGACCTTCTTCGCCTTGATGAGGTTCACATCGGCGTCGCGATCGTAATAAACCCGCATGGTCCGCTCCTTTTGAATTCCGGATGTCCTCGGATGTCCCGTGGCGCCGCGCTAAAAGCTGCCGGCGCCGCGCGCGATGGCGACCGCGCCGGTGCGCGAGACCTCGACCAGGCCGAGCGGCTCCATCAGCGCGATAAAAGCGTCGAGCTTCTCTGCCGAGCCGGTGATCTCGTACACAAAGCTTTCGATTGTCGAATCGACCACGCGGGCGCGGAACACATCGGCAAGGCGCAGCGACTCGATCCGCGTGTCGCCCCGGCCGGCGACCTTGATCAGCGCCAGCTCGCGTTCGACAAACGGGCCTTCGTCGGTCAGGTCGTGCACCTTGCGCACCGGCACGAGGCGCGACAATTGCGCCTTGATCTGCTCGATGATCATCCGCGTGCCGGAGGTGACGACGGTGATGCGCGACAGGTTGTTCTTCTTGTCGACCTCGGCGACGGTGAGGCTGTCGATGTTGTAGCCGCGCCCCGAGAACAGCCCGACGACGCGCGCCAGGATGCCCGGCTCGTTGTCGACGAGCACGGCGATGGTATGGCGCTCGATATCGGCCATACCTTCACCCTCCCACGGCTTCGCCGCGGGGATGGACGGGTGCAGGCCTCACACCAGCACCATGCCTTCCTCGGAGACCGGCTTCTCGGCCTTGTCGGCGGGGCCGAGCAGCATCTCGTTGTGCGCGGCGCCCGAGGGGATCATCGGGAAGCAGTTCTCCAGCTCGTCGACCGCGACGTCGAGCACGACCGCGCCCGGCGTGTCGATCATGTAGCGGATCGCGTCGTCGAGCTCGGCCGGGTCGGTGACGCGCCGGCCCTTGGCGCCAAAGGCTTCGGCCAGTTTCACGAAATCGGGCAGCGCGGCGGTATAGCTCTCGGAATAGCGGCCGCCATGCAGCAGTTCCTGCCACTGCCGCACCATGCCCATGTACTGGTTGTTGAGGATGAACGCCTTCACCGGCAGCCGGTACTGCGCGATCGTCGACATCTCCTGGATGTTCATCAGGATCGACGCCTCGCCGGCGATGTCGATGACCAGCGCGTCGGGATGCGCCACCTGCACGCCGACCGCCGCCGGCAGGCCGTAGCCCATCGTGCCGAGCCCGCCCGAGGTCATCCAGTGCATCGGCGCTTCGAACTTGAAGAACTGCGCCGCCCACATCTGGTGCTGGCCGACCTCGGTGGTGATGAACGGGTCGCGGTCGTGGGTCAGCGCGTAAAGCCGTTCGAGCGCATATTGCGGCTTGATCACATCCCGGCGGCCCTTGTCGTAGCGCAGACAGTCGCGCGCCCGCCATTCGGCGATCCGCTCCCACCATTGCGCGCGCTTCGCCGGCGCTCGCTTCGGCGCGACGGCAGGCCAGCCGGCGATCAAGGCGGCAAGGGTTTCGCCGCAATCGCCGATCAGCGGCACGTCGACCCGCACGTTCTTGTTGATCGACGAGGGGTCGATATCGATGTGGATCTTCTTGGAACCGGGCGAAAAGGCGTTGAGCCGGCCGGTGACCCGGTCGTCGAACCGCGCGCCGATCGCGACCATCACGTCGCAATCGTGCATCGCCATGTTGGCTTCATAGGTCCCGTGCATGCCGACCATGCCGAGAAAATGCGGGTCGCTCGCCGGCAGTGCGCCGAGCCCCATCAGGGTCAGCGTGCACGGCGCATCGGCGAGGCGGACGAATTCGGTGAAGCGCTTGCAGGCTTCCGGGCCGGAATTGATCAGCCCGCCCCCGCCGTAAACCAGGGGCCGCTCGGCATGGGCGATCAGCTTGAGCGCCTCTTCCATCCGCGTCTGGTCGGGACGGGTTTGCGGCCGGTAGCTCTTGTGCTGGATCTCTTCGGGCGGGGTATAGACACAGGAGGCGAACAGCACATCCTTCGGCAGGTCGATCACCACCGGACCGGGGCGGCCGCTTTTGGCGATATAGAAGGCCTCGTGCATGACCCGCGACAGATCGTTGACGTCGCGGACCAGGTAATTGTGCTTGGTGCAGGGCCGGGTGATGCCGGTGGTGTCGGCCTCCTGGAACGCGTCGTTGCCGATCAGATGCGTCGGCACCTGACCGGTCAGGCAGATCACCGGCACCGAATCCATCAGCGCATCGGTCAATCCGGTCACCGCATTGGTCGCGCCGGGGCCGCTCGTCACCAAGACCACGCCGACCTTGCCGGTCGAGCGCGCATAGCCTTCGGCGGCATGCACCGCGCCGCCCTCCTGGCGCACCAGCACATGGTGCAGGTTGTTCTGCTTGAACAGCGAATCGTAAATCGGCAGGACCGCGCCGCCGGGATATCCGAAGACGACATCGACGCCCTGGTCCACGAGCGCCTTGATGACGACATCAGCTCCGGTGATCGGCTCGGCCGACATGATCTTCTCCTTTGACCGTGTCCACATACCGGTGCCGGCGGAGCCGCCCCGGCTTCCAGAACAAGACGCGCCGGCCAAAGCCGGCGCGAGGGCGTGCACCCTACCAGTTATCCACCGTCGGTCAACAGGAATTGGTCAATAAAATGACGTGTTCTCAGGCAAAAACTTTCCGAATATTGCTCGACGCAGATCAGGTCTGCGTTGAGCCGATGGCGGAACCAGGTCGTCTGCCGCTTGGCATAACGCCGCGTCGCCATCTGCGCGGCGGCGACGGCCGTCTCCAGCGTCAGTTCGCCGCGCAGATGGCGGAACAATTCGGGCAAGCCGACCGCCTTCATCGCCGGCAGCTCGGGCGGCAGCTCCCGCGCCAGCAATGCCGCCGCCTCCGCTAGTCCCCCGGCGGCGATCATCGTCGCGAGCCGCGCGTCGCAGGCGGCGTAGAGCGCCGGGCGCGGCGGTGCGAGCAGGATGGCGGCGAAGCGATACGGGGGCCGCTCCGAGGCCGCGTCATTCTGCCAATCGCCGATCGCTCGGCCGGTGGCGCAGACGACTTCATAGGCGCGGATGAGCCGGGTTCGATCGCCTGGCGGGAAGCGCGCGGCGGCGACCGGATCGCGGCGCGCCAATTCGTCGCGAAACGCGCTGCCGCCGAGCCGCTCGTAGAGCGCCGCCGCCTCGTTGCCGATCGCCGCGGGGATGTCGGGCACCGGCGCCAGCCCGTTCATCAGCGCCCGCAGATAGAGGCCGGTGCCGCCGGCGACGATCGGCAGCCGCCGCTCGCTCAGCGCGGCCCCGACCGCGGCAAGCGCCAGCTCGCGCCAGCGCGCCGCCGAACCGCGCTCCGCGGCATCGAGAAAGCCGTAGAGAAGGTGCGGCACCCGCGCCTCCTCCGCCGGCCCTGGCCGGGCGCTCAGGATGCGCAGGTCGCGATAGCATTGCAGCGCGTCGGCGTTGATGATCGTGCCGCCGTAATGCTCGGCCAGCGCCAGGGCGAGGGCGGATTTGCCGCTCGCGGTGGGACCGGCGATAACGATGACGGCGGGCTGGGGCGGCGGCATTGCGTCCTTCGCGACTTCGCTTTGCGAAGCGCCGCAGGATGGGGGATTTTCTTTATGCCATCCACAAAGGACACGCTTATGCGGCGGGTCATCACGTTGATTGCGGCGCCGGGCGCCGAGGAAGAACTGCGCGCCGCCGTCGCCGGCCGGGATGCCGATTGGCTGGCGGCGGGCGCCTGCGATGTCGCGGCCGATCCGGCGGCGGTGCGCGCGGCGATCGGCGAGCGGCCGATCGATATGATCGTCCAGCCGCAAGCCAAGCGTCGCAAGAAGCTGCTGGTGGCCGACCTCGAATCGACCATCATCGAGAACGAGATGCTCGAGGAGCTCGCGGATTTCCTCGGGCTGCGCGCTCCGGTCGCCGAGATCACCCGGCGGGCGATGAACGGCGAGATCGATTTTGTCGGCGCGCTCGCCGAGCGGGTGGCGCTGCTGCGCGGCATGCCCGACAGCGTGCTCGACGCGGCGGCGGCGCGTATCCGGCTGATGCCCGGGGCGCGGCCGCTGATCGCCACGCTGCGCCGCGCCGGCGTCGCCACCGCGCTGGTCTCGGGCGGGTTCACCGTGTTCGCCGAGCGGGTCGCGGCCGAGCTCGGCTTCGACCACGTCGTCGCCAACCGCCTGGACATCGCCGACGGCAAGCTCGCCGGTACGGTGACGCCGCCGATTGTCACCGGCTCCCGCAAGCGCGACACGATGCTGTCGCTCGCGCAGGCGCTCGACCTGCCGCTGGCGGAGACGATGGCGGCCGGTGACGGCGCCAACGACCTGCCGATGCTGCAGGCGGCCGGGCTCGGCGTGGCGTTTCACGCCAAGCCGGCCGTCGCCGCCGCGTCGCGCTGGCGCATCGACCACGCCGATCTGACGGCGCTGCTCTACCTGCAGGGATACCGGGACACGGAGATCTGCCGCCCGGCCGAGCCGGTGGACCCCGGCTTCCCGCCCCGCTCTTACGACTGATCCAGCCGGAGCGCGACAAAGCGCAGATCGCCTTGGCGCTCCACCAGCAGCAGGATCGACTTGCGGCCCGATTTCTTCGCATCGGCGACCTTGCCGGCGATCTGGGTCGCGTTTTTCACCTCTTCCTGCGCGGCTTCCATGATCACGTCGCCGGGGCGCAGGCCCTTTTCGGCGCTTGGGCTGTCCTTCGCCACCTCGACCACGACGACGCCTTTGGTGTCGTCGCCGAGCGAGAACTTCTCCTTCAGCGCCGGGGTGACGTTGGCCAGCGTCATGCCGAGCGCCTTGACCGTCTCCGCGTCAGGGCCTTTATGCGGCGCATTCTTGGCGGGCGCCTCGGCGCTGGCGGTCTCGACCTCCTGGAGCCGGCCGACCTTGATCTTGAGGTCCATCGAGGCGCGCTTGCGCCACACCTGGACCGCGACGACCTTGTCGACGGGCGTTTCGGCGACCAGCCGCGGCAGATGGCGCATGTCCTCGACCTTCTTGCCGTCGAAGGTGACGATCACGTCGCCGGGCTGAATGCCGCCGGCCTGTGCTGGGCCATTGTCGCTGACGCTGGCGACCAGCGCGCCGCGCGCCTTGTCGAGACCGAGACTCTCGGCGATCTCGTCGGTCACCGCCTGGATGCGGACGCCCAGCCATCCGCGATGCACCGTATGGTCGGCCTCGTGGATCAGCTCGCTGGCGACCTGCCGCGCCAACGCGGAGGGAATGGCAAAGCCGATGCCGATCGACCCGCCCGACGGCGAATAGATCGCGGTGTTGATGCCGATCACCTGCCCGTCCATGTTGAACATCGGGCCGCCGGAATTGCCGCGGTTGATCGAGGCATCGGTCTGCAAGAAGTCGTCATAGGGCCCGGAATTGATGTCGCGCTGGCGCGCCGACAAGATGCCGGCGGTCACCGTGCCGCCAAGGCCGAACGGGTTGCCGATCGCCAGCACCCAATCGCCGACGCGCGAGGCGTCGCTGTCGCCCCACGGCACGGCGACGAGCGGCTTGTCGGTCTTGACCTTGAGGACGGCGATGTCGGTCTTGGTGTCGCGGCCGACCAGTTCGGCCTTGAGGCTGGTGTTGTCGTGCAGGATCACGGTGATCTCGTCGGCGTCGGCGATCACGTGGTTGTTGGTCACGACATAGCCCGTGGGGTCGATGATGAAGCCCGAACCGAGCGAGGTCGCCTTGCGGCCTTCGGACTGCTGCTGGCCTTGACCCTGCCCTTGCCCCTGGCTCTGGCCGCGCGGCCGGTTCTTGTTGAGGAAGTCCTTGAAGAATTCCTCGAACGGCGAGCCGGGCGGGAATTGCGGCATGTCGGGGTCGCTGCCCTCGGCATGCTGATTGGCCTTGAGGGTCTGGGTCGTCGAGATGTTGACGACCGACGGCAGCAGCTTCTCCGCCAGGTCGGCGAAGCTGTCGGGGGCCGAGCGCGCCAGCGCGCGGCTCACCCCGAGCCCGCCGGGATGCGTCCCCACGGCGATCGGCGCGGCAACCAGCGCCAGAACCAGCGCAGGGATCGTCCGACGCCGAAGATTCATGATCGATCGCACCACCGTCCGCGACTCCCCTTAAAGATGACAAACGCCGGGTCGCGCATCCGCGTGCCGCACCCTCGTTGCCGGGGAGATTACGGGAGAAGCGGGCGGCAAACCAGTTTTCTCGCCAGTTTTCTCGCGGGCGCTATCGTCGCAACGCCCAGACCAGGATGACGCCGAGGATGGCGGCGATGAGCCCGCCGATGCGCAACGATTGGCTCGGCGTGCGCGCCGCGCGCACCGCCAGGCGCTTCATGACCTCGGGGAACAGCGCGTAAACGATGCCCTCGATCACCAGGATCAGGGCGAGCGCGGTCAGGAAGTCCTTCAATGCGGCGCTGGCGTGGTCGATGGCGCAGCCGCTCCTGTACCCGTCCCCGACGGGCTGTTGAAGAAGCGGAAGAAGTTGCTGTCCGGGCTCAGCAGGAACGAGGTGTCCTTGCCGACCAGCGCCGCGCGGTAGGCCTGCAGCGAGCGATAGAAGGTGAAGAACTGCTTGTCGCGGCCGAAGGCGTCGGCGTAGATCTTGATCGCCTGCGCGTCGCCGTCGCCGCGCGCACGCTGCGCGTCGCGCTGCGCCTCGGCCAGGATCACGGTACGCTCGCGTTCGGCGTTGGCGCGCACCGTCTGCGCCGCCTCGGCACCCTCGCCGCGATATTGCGCCGCCTGCTGCTGGCGTTCCGATTTCATCCGCGCGTAGATCGCTTCGCTGTTCTCCTCGGGGAGATCGGCGCGCCGCAGGCGTACATCGACGACATTGATCCCGAACGCCTTGGCCGCCTCGGCCACCTCGTCGCGAATCTGGATCATGATGTCGGCGCGCTTGACCGACAGGATGTCCGACAGGGTCACGTTGCCGAGCACGCGCCGCAAGCTGCTGTTGACGATCGCCGACAGCCGCGCGCGCACACCCGGTTCGGTCCCGACGGTCTGGAAGAACAGCAGCGGATCGACGATGCGGTAACGCGCATAGCTGTCGACCACCAGCCGCTTCTGGTCGGAGACGATGATCTCTTCCGGCCGCGGCTCGAAATCGAGCACGCGGTTGTCGTAGAGCATGACGTTCTCGACAAAGGGCTGCTTGAAGTAGAGCCCGGGCAGGCGCACCTCGCGGCGCGGCTGGCCAAAGCGCAGCACCAGCGCCGACTGGGTCTGGTCGACAATGAACACCGAGCTGTCGAGCAGGATGCCGATGGCGACGAGCACCACCGCGACGGCGATGAGGATGCGGCGGCTCGTCATCGGCTGCCTCCCCCCGAGGATGGCGCCGGCGGCGCGGGAGCGGCCGTCGGCGGCGGCGTCAAACCCGGCAGCGGAAGATAGGGCACCACGCCACTCTGCCCGGTGGCCGATTTGTCGACAATCACCTTGTTGGCGCTTTTGAGGATGTCCTCCATCGTCTCGAGATAGAGCCGCTCGGTGGTGACGTCGGCGGACGCCTTGTAGGCGTTGTAGACCGAGGTGAAGCGGTCGGCGTCGCCCTGCGCGTAGTTTACCACTTGCGCGCGGTAGGCCTCGGCGTCCTGGCGGACCTGCGCCGCGGCGCCGCGCGCCTTGGGCAGGATGTCGTTGCGGTAGGCCTCGGCTTCGTTGCGCAGACGCTCGCGGTCGGCGAGCGCGCGCTGCACGTCGCGGAACGATTCGATGACCGGACCGGGCGGATCGACGCGCTGCAACTGGGTGAGCGTGATCTCGATCCCCGAGCCGTAAGAATCGAGGATCGATTGCAGCAGCTTCTGGGTCTCGGTCTCGATCTTGCCGCGGCCTTCGGCCAGCGCCTGGGCGATCGGGGTTTCGCCGACGACTTCCCGCATCGCGCTTTCCGCCGCCGATTTGACCGTGCCCTCGGGGTTGCGGATGTTGAAGAGAAAGGATTTGGCGTCCTTGACGACCCACAGCACGGTGAAGTTGATGTCGACGATGTTCTCGTCGCCGGTCAGCATCAGCGCTTCTTCCGGCACCTCACCGTTGGACGAGCGGGCCGTTGAAACCTCGCTGGAGCGATAGCCGATCTCCATCCGGTTCTGGCGCGTGACGCTGGGCGTCAACGCCTTCTCGATCGGCGCCGGCAGATGATAGTTGAGGCCCGGCTGGGTCATCCGGCTATAGGCGCCGAAGCGCAGCACCACGCCGACCTCGTCGGGCTGGACGCGGTAAAACCCGCTGGCCAGCCACAAGGCGACCACCGCGGCGACCGCCAGCCCGATGACCGTGCCCGAGCCGCGCCCGTTCGGCAGCAGCTGCCGGAACCGGTCCTGGCTGCGGCGCAGCATCTCCTCGAAATCGGGCGGGCGCGGACCCGGACCGCGCGGCGGTGGCCGAGGCCCGTCATCGTCGCCGCCTCCCCCGCCGCGGCCGCCGCCCCAGGGGCCGCGCGGGCCGCCGCCGTTGCCGCCCCTGCCGCCGCGAGGCCCGGAGCCCCACGGACCTTGCGGGCCACCGCCGCGCTCACTCATCGAATTCCCCGCCGTTCGAGGCTGCGTTTGCCCGACCACGCCGATAGGAGGGCGGCCATGCAGATGTTGTCAAGTCTCGCTGGCACACCAATTTTCCAGTAGGTTCCGGCTCAATCTGCGGAGAAGGCGATAGTGGCGGTCACCGAAAGACAGATTCTCGACGCGCTGCGGCAGGTGCGCGACCCCGACAAGGGGAGCGACATCGTCTCGCTGAACATGATCTCCGGCATGGTGATCCGCGACGGCAATGTCGGTTTCGCCATCGAGGTCGAGCCCGAGCGCGGGCCGCGCCTCGAACCGCTGCGCAAGGCGGCCGAGCAGGCCGTCGAGCTGCTGCCCGGCGTCGTTTCGGTCACCGCCGTGCTGACCGCGGAGACGCGGCCGGCGCCGCAGCGCCCTGCAGCGCACCCGCATCCCCACCCCCATCCCCAGGGGCATCCCCAGGCACAGCGGCCGGCCCAGGCACAGCGCGGCGGCATCCCCGGCGTCGGCGCCATCGTGGCGGTTGCCTCGGGCAAGGGCGGGGTTGGCAAATCGACCGTCGCCGCCAATCTCGCGCTCGGCCTCAAGGCCAACGGGCTCACCGTCGGGGTGCTCGACGCCGATATCTACGGGCCGTCGATGCCGCGCATGCTGGGCATTTCCGGCCGGCCGCAGATGGAAGACAGCAAGACGCTACGGCCGATGGAAAATTACGGCGTCAAATGCATGTCGATGGGGTTCCTCGTGCCCGAGGAGACCGCGATGATCTGGCGCGGCCCGATGGTGATGAGCGCGCTCAACCAGATGCTGCGCGACGTGATGTGGGCGCCGCTCGACATCATGATCGTCGACCTGCCGCCGGGCACCGGCGACGCGCAGCTGACCATGGCCCAGCAAGTGCCGCTCGCAGGCGCGGTCATCGTGTCGACGCCGCAGGACATCGCGCTGATCGACGCGCGGCGCGGGCTGTCGATGTTCCAGAAGGTCGACGTGCCGGTGCTCGGCATCATCGAGAACATGAGCTATTTCCTCTGCCCGCATTGCGGCGAGCGCAGCGACATCTTTTCCCATGGCGGCGCGCGGCGCGAGGCGGAGCGGCTCGGCGTCGAATTCCTCGGCGAGGTGCCGCTCGACCTGGCGATCCGCGAGACATCGGACGAAGGCCGCCCGGTCACCGTCTCCGATCCCGGCTCGCCGCACGCCGCATTGTTTCGCGAGATCGCCGCAAAGGTCTGGGCCAAGGTGTCCGGCGGAACCGCCCGCCGCGCCCCGCCGCGCATCGTCGTCGAATGACGGCCCGGTTGCTGCTGGCGCTGCTCGCGCTGTTGGCGGCCGCCGGTCCGGCGCGTGCCGATCCCGACACGCTGTGGAAGATCATCAGCGGCAAATGCCTGCCCAACGAACGGGAACACGGCCGGCCCGCGCCGTGCGAAGTGGTCGATGTGACGGACGGCGCGGTGCACGGCTATGTTGTGCTCAAGGACCTGATCGGCGAGACGCAATACCTGGTGATGCCGACCGCCAAGATCACCGGCATCGAGGACCCGGCGGTGCTGGCGCCGGGCGCGGCGAATTATTTCGCCGATGCCTGGGGGGAGCGGCACTTCACGATCGCGGCAGCCAAGCGCGCGCTGCGGCGCGACGAGCTGAGCCTGGCGGTCAACTCGGTCTATGGCCGGTCGCAGAACCAGCTGCACATCCACATCGATTGCGTCGCGCCGGCGGTGAAGGCCGTGGTGGCGCGGCACCTCGCGGCGATCGGCGACAAATGGGCGGTCTTCCCTGAACCGCTCGCCGGTCACCGCTATCGGGCGATGCGCGCCGCGGGCGAGGCGCTCGACGCCAACCCGTTCATCCTGGTCGCCGACGGCATTCCGGGCGCCCGCGCGGCGATGGGCAAGGAGACGGTCGTCGTGGTCGGCGCGACCTTGCCCGACGGCAAGCCCGGCTTTGTGATCCTCGACACCACCGCCGACATCGCCACCGGCAACCGCGCCAACGGCGAGGAACTGCAAGACCACGACTGCGCTCTGGCGCGGGAATAGCCTCTCTCACGGCCAATTCTGCGCGCCGTGATAAATGCGCAGAACTTCGACGATGTCGGCTGTGATCCGGTAGACGATGATGTACGGCCGTTGGACGAGGTCGCGCGTTCCGGCTATCCGCCCGGGACGGCCGCGCTCCGGCATTGCGCCGAGCGACATTGCTCGCGCGTACAAAGATTCGGCAACGCGTCGGGCGGCTCGAGGATCGTCTTGCTGAATGTACCGCGCGATGCGTTCGAGGTCGTCGGCCGCGGGAACAGTCCAGCGGACCTCCATCAGGCTTTAAGGACCTGCTCGACCCGCGCCCAGACTTGCTCCGTCGCCACGAACTCACCAGCATCGGCCGCGGAAATGCCTCGCCTGACCGCTGCGGCGAAACGCCGTTCCTCATCGAGATAGCGCGCCACCGCATCAGTGGCCAATTCGCGCGGGTGCCGTCCGGATCGTGCGGCTAATTCAGCCAATTCGGCTTCCTGCTCGGCGGTCAAGGCAATGTCCATCGCCAAAAGCTAGTCCTCGCTTGCACCGTGTCAAGCACCGGGATCGTGCTATCTTCGCGGCAAACCCAGGAGGAATGCCATGCTGCCGACGCCCGGCTTTCATCATCTGCATTTGAATTCGGTGGATCCCGATGCGGCGATCGACTGGTACAGGCGGCAGTTCCCCAACAGCACCACGACGACCGAATGGGCTGGGCACAAGGCGCTCAAATGCGACAACAACGTGCTGATCCTGTTCGACAAGGTCGACAAGCCGGCGCCGCAGCTGCCGCAAAGCGCGATCTGGCATTTCGGCTGGCACGTCACCGACTCGCGGGCGACCGTCGACGCATGGAAAAAGCGGCCCGAGGTGAGGTCGGCGCCGCTTTACCGCGAGGAAGCGGGCGGCGCGGTCGCCATCTCCAGCGACACCTGGCCCAGCATCGGCAACACGCTCGGCCTGACCAAGGCGCAGATCGCCGAGGCCAAGGCCAAGCATGTCGAGCCGACGCGGGTCGGCGGCTTCGCCTATTTCGTCGGGCCGGACGATGCGCTGTTCGAGATCGCCGGCAATCACGGCCAGGAACGCTTCAACCACGTGCATATGTGGCAGGACGACCCGTTCTGCGCGCTGCTGTGGTATCAGAAGCACCTCAACGCGCCGCTGCGCCCCGGCTATGAGGGCACGACGCTGACCGAAGAGACCTGCAAGGTCCCGCGCCACCCCGACCGCACCTGGCCGGCGCTCAAGCAGGAGGGCATGTTCCGTACGCCGCGCGCCGGGGTCGAGTTCGGCGACGTCTCGATGATGTGGTACGCCAACCAGGGCGCCGCGCCACTGGCGAGCCCGCTCGGTCAGCTGCAGGACCATATCGGGCTGTCGGTCGGCGACCTCGACGCCTGGGTCGACAAGCTCAAGGGCGAGGGCGTCAAGTTCCTCGACGGCCCCTATCGGCTCGGCGACACGCGCGCGGTGATGATCGAAGGGCCGAGCAGGGAGGCGCTGGAATTGGTCGAGGTGACGTGACGGGGGCGCGTTAGAGCACCGCGACGGCTTCGATCTCGATCAGGAAATCGGGGTCGGCGAGCGCCGAGACCGCGACCATCGTGCTGGCAGGCGCCTTGCCGCCGAAAAATTCACTGCGGATCGGCGCGTAATCGACGCGATAGCGCATGTCGGTGACATAGGTGTTGATCTTGACGATATCGGTCAGCGTGCCGCCGCCGGCCTCGACCTGCGCCTTGAGCGCGTTGAGCACGCCGCGGGTCTGCGCCTTGAAATCGCCGGGATGGGCGCATTTGCCCTGCGCGTCGTAATCCACCTGGCCGGCGATGTAGAGGATGGTCCGCGCCTCGCCGGCCTTCACACCCTGTGCGTAGGTCGGCGGATCGTAGACGCCCTTGGCGGCATATTTCTCGATATTGGCCATCGCGTCCTCCTGGTTCAGGGTTTGGTGTCGACGACGTCCTGCGCGAAGACCATCTCCTCTTGGCCGACCCGGTCGGGGTCGTCGGGACAGAGCCGATAGCGGGCAAAGAGCCACACGCCGTCTTTCGGGTTGTCGATGATCTCGGCCTCGGCGCCGCTCAGCAATATCACCGTCGTGCCGGCGGCGAGGTCGCGGATGTTGATCGGATCGCTCATGTCCAAAATCTCGTGGCGGCGCACGGTGATCGCGGCGAATTTCCAATGCCGTCCGGCAACCGCCCGCGCACAGTATCGGCGGGATGCGCGGCGCGACGCAAGCGGGCCATCAGGCTACACGCAAATCGGCGGGGGCGGCATCGACATGCGGTTTGACGCACAACGGCTGATCGCGGCGCTGCTGGCGGCGGCGACGGCGCTGTTCCTGATGTCCGGGGCGCCGGGTTTTCGCTATCGGCGGCAGATGCGCATCGCGGCCGTCGCGGTGTACGGCGCGCTTCTCGCGGCGATCCTCGTGTGGGTCGCGTTGTGGCTGGTCGGGGTCGCCTAGCCGGCGGCGCCGGCCGCCTGGACAGCGGAGATCGGCGCCATGGCCTCGACCTTGCGGACGACCAGCGACACCAGCGTCTCACGCGAGCCGCCGCGCCACGGCAGCAGCAGGCGCTCGTACTGCGTCGCGTAGACCTCGCCGTCGGCACGGTCGATTTCGGCGCGCACCCGGTCAAAGCGAGGCGCGCCGTCGCGGGCCACCGCCGCATAGAACCCGGCGAGCCACGCGCCATAGCCCCGGTCGGGAAAATTGCTCAGCGGTTCGCCCAGCGCCTGCCGGTGGTAGCCGCAGGGCAGCCACGGAAACAGCCCCTCGCCGATATAGCGAAACACCGGTGCGGCCTCGCGGTGCGGCACGCCGACGATCATCAGCCGGGGCAGCACGGTGTCCTGGCTGGCGAAGGACGAGACGGTCGCGTCGAATTCGCCCGCCGAGTCGCGCCACTTGCGGCCCAGCTCGGCCAGCGGATGCGCCCGGTTGTCGAGGAGCGCGGCGAAGTCCAACGGCTGGGCGCGAAACCGCTCCGCGACAGCGGCGGCCTTCGCGGGGCGCGGCATCACGGGTGTCCCCGCCGTCGTCTCTGTGACCGTCTGTTGCAACGGAACCCGCAATCCGATCGGTGACCGGCCAGCCCGGCAACGACCGTCGCCGGTGGCGGTAAAAAATGGGTTAATTCGCGGCAAGGGACGCCAAAAGCGAAGACGGCCAATTGACAGCATTTGCCGAAAATTCAAAAAATGATCGAGAAGAATTTCGGCCATCGCGCCAGGTCTCGAAGACTTCCCGGCCGCTGGCCGGCGCCGCTGCATAGACAGCTCCTCTTTCCCCCGGAGGACCGGACGTGACCGCAACCCTGACGATCCCTCCCGACAATTTACGTCTGCCCGATGCCATCACGGTCCGCCATGGACCGGCACCGTTGCTGGCGCGCTTCATCATCGAGGCCGACAAGGCGGCGCGCGCAGTCGGCATCCGTCTTCGCCTGCGGACCGATTTCGACGCGCTCGCCGCACTCAACAAAGAGCAGGTGGCGCTCGGCAACTGGTTTCCGCTGATCGACACGTTCAAGCCTGATCGCTCGGGCATATCCGAGCAGAACGGCTACTGGATCTCGGGCGAGAACGACCACGGCGAGATCGTCTGTACCAGCGCGGCGCGCATCTACGAGTGGCGCGACACCAACCTCGCGGAGCAGGCCGTGGCGATGTGGTATGGGCGCGACGAGGGCCAGCCCTGCGTCGTCACCGCCGACGCCGCGGCGACGATCACCGGCGTGGTGCAGAACATGGGGTCGGCCTGGGTGCGGCCGGACTATCGCAGCCGCGGGCTGTCGCACCTGCTGCCGCGGATCGGCCGGGCCTACGGTGTCGCGCATTGGCCCGTCGACTGGGTGGTCGCTTACGTCCGCATGGCCCACATGCAAAACGGCACGGCCTTCGGCTACGGCGCCGCCCATTTCAGCCACAGCATCGAATATCCGAACGAGCCTTATGGCCCGATGGCGCTGTGCTACACCTCGGCACAAGAGGTGTACGACGATCTGGACGATTATTTGACGACCGAGTTGTTCGGCGTCTGGAGCGCGAAGTTCGCGGAGCGCTCCGGCTCGACCTTCTTGGCGAACGAGGTGATCAGCACCTCGCCCGATGCCGTACGCCAGGGCAACAGCAGCCGCTCGTAGCCGATGAGTTTCGGGCGCTGCCCGCGCTTGTCGTGATACTCGATCGCCGAGGTGCACAGGTCAAGACGCGGCTGGCCCGAGGAGGCAACGGAGCGGTGGAAATCGGTGATCCAATGCCCGTACTCCCGGTCGGGCATGTTCTCGACCTTCTCGCCGATCGCGTTGGTTTTGAACTGCTGCCCGGCCCAGGAATGACCCTCGCCG
Organism: Allostellaceae bacterium; assembly: GCA_035550515.1. GTDB lineage: Bacteria > Pseudomonadota > Alphaproteobacteria > ATCC43930 > CGMCC-115725 > DATARH01. Next base: position 41,761 of record DASZOZ010000044.1, on the reverse strand, counting down.
ATAAACCGGAAGACGGGGCTCGACTGGCCGGATTCGAACGCGACGATCGCCATGAGCGGCAGCAGATCGCTGCGGCTGGCGATATCGAGCACTTGGCCGTCGAAATTGCCGAACGATACCCGCCACTTCATCGCCATCAGCCCCAGACCCTCGACGCGGCGCTCCTGGCTGAACAGGTGATCGGGGTCGCGCGGCTCGACGTGGAAACGTTCGTTCGGCGGCGGCTCGAAGACCGGGGCGCACAGCTCCCGCAGGCGTGCGAGCGTGTGATCGGCCGAGGCGGAGATCTCGGAGCGCCACTCGTCCTCGAGATACTTGATGCGGAACAGGTTGGTGCCGACCTCGCCGAGCAGCTTTTCGAGCGCCAGCAAGGCCCGCAGGTCGACATTGCGCGGGTGCAGCTCGATCTCGGTGACGAGACGGTCGAGCACCTGGAACTTGACGAAGCCGAGATTGCGGACCGCGAAACCGATGGCGTCGTAATCCGGGTCGGGATCGCCCAAGGCGCCGAGAAACTCTTCACTTCCCGGCAGCACCCACTTGCCGTCGGCGGTAATCAGCATCGTCAACTGTTGCAACGACACCTCCAAACGCCCGGCGCGCACACACTCACACTCAGCGTCGAACGTCCGGCATTGTTGGGGTCGGGCTGGTAAACATTTACTTAAGCCGGCGGCACCGCCGGTGATGCCCGGCATGCACGAGCGGCCGGCCTCGCGCGCTGCGCGATTGCGAAGGCTGCCATGCCGTCATCGCCGGGCGGCGCGCGGCGCGCGGCACGCGCAGCGGCGCGCCGGCGCGTAGGCCGATACAACCTCTCGGGGCATCGATGCCGCAACAGCCCCTAGATATTGCCTCAATAGATAAAATGCCGTCTTTTCGTCAGATCAAGGCCAATACTGTAAATGCGTTGATCGATCGGACGGACTGAAGGGTTTTTGGCGAAAATTAACGAAACATCCAAATCCATTCCTGATTAATTATTGACAAAAAGTTAATTAACTCTATCCTTTTGGGCGGGGAAGTGGATTCGCGTGTTGGGGAACCGCGAGTTGAACTGAGGGCGGATATGGCAGTCGAGAGTAACCTAGCGACGCGGGTCGCCGTGTATCCGCGCGCACCGGCCGATGCGTGCCCGGAGGTCGTACCAGGAACCGTGCTAGGCACGGCGGACGGGCTACGCTTGCGTTTCGCCCGCGACGACGACGCGACCGCGATCATCGGCCTGATTTCGGCGGTATGGTCGGAATATCCCGGCAAGACGCTGGTCGCGGCGGCGGACATGCCGGAGCTGTTGCGGCCGGCGAGCACTTATGCCGTCTGCGACGGGCGGTTCTGGGTCATCGAGGCGCGCGGCCGCATCGTCGGCACCGTCGCGCTTCAGCCCAGCGCCGAGGCCAACGTCATCGAGCTGCAGAAGCTCTATGTCGCGCGCGATTTCCGCCGCAACGGGCTGGGCGGATTTCTCTGCCATCTGGTGGAGCGCGAGGCGCGGCGCCGCGGTGCGCAGGCGATCGAACTGTGGTCCGACGTCAAGCTGCGCGACGCGCATCGCCGTTACGAGCAGCTCGGCTATGTGCGCGGCGATGCGCTGAAGACCTACGACGATACCTCGGGGACGGTTCGCTACTACTACCGCAAGGCGCTCGACCGCGAACTGCCCGGCCAGCGCGACGACCGGCCTGCGCCTGATGAGCGCTGGCAGGCTTTGCTGAATACCGGCGCCCCGCGCGGCGCCTTTCTGGGGGACGGCATGATGCAGCGCCTATCGTTCACCGAACACCCCGCCTCGGTGGGAGAAAACTATGTCGAGCATTTCCGTCATGCCGCCGGCTTTGCGGTGAACATGATCGGTGGCGGGCTGGCGGTGCTGGTGCATGCCGTGCTGCCGTTCCTCTTCACCAAGACCGGCTCCGGCATCATCGCCGATCTCCACACCAGGATGGTCACCGGCCGCCGGCAATTGACGGTCAAGCACACGACGGCCGGCCGGCGGCGCGGCAAGCGGGTCTCCGCGGCATGAACCGCGAGGGCCTGAAGGGCGGCCGCCTGGTCGCGCTGATGTGCGGCGCGGAAATGCTGTGCATGGCCGGCTTCGCCACCTACCCCGCGCTGCTGCCGGTGTTGCGCGCCGATTGGGGGCTCAGCAACACCGCCGCCGGATTTGTCGGCGGCGTCCTGTTTCTCGGCTATGTCGTCGCGGTCCCGGTGCTGACCAGCCTCACCGACCGCATCGACGCCAGGCGGATATATCTCGTCGCCTGCCTGATCGCCGCGTCGGGATCGGCCGTGTTCGCGGCGTTTGCGCAAGGCTTTGTCGGCGCGCTGATCGCCCAGGCGCTGTTCGGGGTCGGCTTCGCCGGGGTCTATATGCCGGGCCTCAAGGCGATGTCCGACCGCATCGACGAAACACTGCAGTCGCGCGCCACGGCGCTTTACACCTCGCTGTCCGGGTTCGGCCTCGCCGGTTCCTATTTTCTCACCGGCGTGGTTTCTGCGCATGCGTCGTGGCGCGTCGCCTTTGGCCTCGCGGCGCTGGGGCCGCTGGTGGCGGCGTCGCTGGTGTTTCTGCTGATGCCGCCGCGGGCTCCCACCCCGGCAGCGGAGCGGCCGGGGTTCCTCGCGAGCTTCGCGCTGGTCTTCAAGAACAAGCCCGCGCTCGGCTACATCTTCGGCTATGTGGCGCATTGCTGGGAACTGTACGGCTCGCGCGCCTGGATGGTGGCGTTCCTGACCTTCGCTGCCGGCAGCGCGACGGGGGCCGCGAGCAGCCTCGACGCCCCGACGCTCGCATCGATCATCTCGCTCGGCGGCATCGCCTCCAGCATCGGCTGCAACGAGTTCGCCAAGCGGTTCGGGCGGGCCAACCTGGTGACGGCGATCATGCTGACGGGGTTCGCGTTCGGCGTCGCCACGGGATTGTCGTGGCGGCTGTCGCTGATCGCGTCGGTCGCCTGCCTGGCCTGCTATTATGCGGCGGTGATGGCGGATTCCGGCGCGCTGACCGCCGGCACCGTCGCCGCCGCGCGGCCCGAACAGCGCGGCGCGACGCTCGGGGTGCATTCGATGCTCGGGTTTACCGCCGGGCTGGTGGCGCCGACCGCCTTCGGGATCATTCTCGACCTGGCCGGCGGCGCGCAGAGCGGCCGCGCCTGGACCGCGTCGTTTATCGCGCTGGTGCTGCCCAACCTGCTGGCCATCGTCGTGCTGCGCCGACTGGCGGCGCCGGCGCCGGGCGTGATGACCCGGTTCGCCCAGGGGCTGCGGCAGAACCTGCCGGCGCTGAGCCGTCAGCGCCGGGCTTAGCGCGGGATCCGACCAGTTGTTTCGTCATCGGAGATGGCCGGGTCAAGCCCGGCCATGACGATCCGTTGAAGCGAATTCACTTCGGTTGGATAACGCTCTAAGCCCGCAAGGCGACCTTGGGCGCCTGGGAGCGGGTGCGCTCGGCGGGCAGGATGATCGAGACACGCGTCCCTTCCCCGGGCGCGCTCGCGATCGACATGACGCCGCCATGCACCTCGATGAGCCCCTGGGTGATCGGCAAGCCTAGCCCGGTCCCGCCATAGGTGCGGGTCGTCGCGGCGTGAGCCTGGCCGAAGGGCTGCAAGGCGCGCTCCAACTCGTCCGCGGTCATGCCGATCCCTTCGTCGGCGATGACCAGCACGCTGCGGCCCTCGGCGTCGATCCTGGCGTCGACGGTGACCTTGCCGCCCACCTCGGAGAATTTGATCGCGTTCGACAACAGGTTGAGCAGGCACTGCTTCATCGCCCGCTCGTCGGCGATGATGATGTGGTTGGGGTCGGCGACATTGGCGACCAGCTCCACCGCCTGCTTGCGGGCGCGCTCGCGCACCATCCGCACGCTGCCGTCGAGCAGCGCCTGAACCGAGACCTCCTCCTCGAGGATGTCGAGCTTGCCGGCCTCGATCTTCGACATGTCGAGCACGTCGTTGATGATCGACAGCAGGTGTTCGCCGCTGGAATGGATGTCGTTGGCGTATTCGAGATAGCGCACGTTCTTGAGCGGCCCCAGATGCTCGCCGCTCAGGATTTCCGAGAAGCCGATGATCGCGTTCAGGGGTGTGCGCAACTCATGGCTCATATTGGCGAGGAAGTCGCTTTTGGCGCGGTTGGCGAGCTCGGCCTGGGCCCAGGCCTGCGCCATCTTGGTCTCCGCCGCCTTGCGTTCGGTAATGTCGGAATAGAGTGAGACCACAGCGCCGCCCGGCATCCCCCGGCGGCGGATCTGCAGCGCCCTGCCGGTACGGGTGACGCGCTCGCGGAGCAGCGGCACCTCCCGGAAAAAGCGGGCGACCCGGTCGCCGACATCGGTGGCGAGATCGACCGGGCCGAAATCGCCGCGTCCCGATTGCAGCGCCAGAATGTCGCGCAGATTGGTTTCGGTGGACAGGTCCGACGGCAGGTCGAGCAGCTCGACAAACTTGGCGTTCCACGCCATCAGCCGGCCGTCGCGGTCGAAGACGCTGAGCCCTTCGCCCATGTTCTCCAGGGTCGACTGCAACAGATCGCTCTGCCGCTGCAGGCGCTCCTCGCCGGAGCGCAGCCGTGTCGCCGCCTTTTGCTGCCGGTCCACGGCCCGCACCATGAGCCAGGTGAGGCAGCCGGCCATCACCGCGAACAGAACGAAGGCGATGATCGAACCAAGGCATTCCGCCCGCCACTGCGCCAGGATGTCGGCGCGTTCGCGGGAGGCGACGACGATCAGCGGGCGGGCGGCGATGCGGGCGAAACTGATGAGCTGAGGATTGCTGGCCTCGGCCGGCACGATGCCAAGCGACCCGAAGCGACGATTGCCGGCAGCGGCGAGGAGGGAGGGCGCATTCGGCAGTTTCCGCCCGATGAGCTCCTCGCGATGCGGCTCGGTCGCGACAAGCGAACCGTCGTCGAGCATCAATTTGACGCTGACGCCGCTGTTGGCGACGACCGAATTGTAAAAATCGGTGAAGACGCTGATCGGCACCTCGGCGGCAATGACGCCGATCACCTCGTTATGCCGCAACAAGGGGCGGCTCATCATCACCGACCATCCGCCGGTCGCCCGGGAGTGGACCGGACGGCCGATAAACAGCGATGGCAGCCCACCCTGGCGATGCGCCAGAAAGAACGGGCGATCGGAGTAATCCCGTTCCGCGTTGTTGGTCCAGCCGGACTTATTGAGCAGGTGCCCTTCGGTATCGAGGATCAGGATGTCGCGCACCACGAGTGTCTGGTCGTCGAACTGGTCGAGCAGCGACTTGATCGCGGGCGCGTCGGGCGGGACCTGCGGCATCAGCGTTTCGAGCATCCGCTCGACGCCGAGCAGCGCCGCATCGATCGCGAAAATCGAACGATTGGTGCCGACCTCGGACGAGCGCGCGATGCTTTCGAGCGTCGCGGCGGCGTCGTTCATCGTCTGCTCGTAGGCGCGATGCACCGAGGTGTACATGCTGGCGCCGTAGGCGCTGACCAGCACCGCGCTCAGCACCATCATCGCGTTCTGCAGGCGGATCATCCGCCCGACGGTGAGGAGCCAGGTTGGCACCCGCATGCGGGGCTCACTCGTTCGCGGCGACGGTCAGATCGAGCAGGCGGCCGACCGTGGCGTTCCAGTTGGCGACACACGCAGCGCCGCAGCGTTCCGCCCAGCGGGGCGACACGGTGCTGGTGAACGACTTGCGCACCAAAGCCAGGTCATCGGCACTGGTCGGGACCAGCTTCATCTTCGCCGCCGGGCCGGCGCCGCAGGTTCCGCCGGTCAAGCAGGCGATCCCCTCCTGGGTCTCGCGCTCGGCCAGATCCCACAGCCGGTCGCCCAACGATTCGATGCGGGCGGTGAGAAAATCGCGCAATGCCGGGTCGAAGCGCTGCCAGGCGGCGCGGTTGGCGAACAGCACATAAGGGCCCCAGCTCACCGTCGTCGCCTCGACATGCGTGGTGGCGTTGTACAGCCCCACCCGATAGCCCGACATCGCGCCGGTGATCGCGCAGTCGGCGACACGCTTCTTGAGGGCATCCATCAGCTCGTCGAACGGCATCGACACGCCGGTGCCGCCCAGGCCCTCGACAAAGTCGCCATGCATGGCGCTGGCGACGCGCACCTTGACGCCCTTCAGATCGGCGAGGCCCGCGATCGGCCGGTTGCAAAAGATGACCTGGGCCGGATAGCTCCAGATCGCCAGCAGCTCGAGCCCGTACCGCGAGCGGTAGACATCCCGAAGGGTGGGCAGATAGGCCTTGATGCTGCGGCGCAGGGTCGGGATGTCGGGGTTGAGGCCGGCGAGGTCGACGGCGGCCGCTTCCGGGTCTTCGCTGGCGATCTGGCTGAGCGACACGGTGCTGATCATGATCGCCCCGAGCCGGGTGAACTGCAGCAGTTCGCTCCCCTTGATGCCGAGCTGGTCCCACGGCGTGACCTCCGCGGTGACCCGGCCGTTGGAGGCTTCCGACAGCTCCTTGCTCCAGAACGGCGCCTCGAACTGCTTGTACTGAACGGTCTGCCCCAGGCCGCCAACGACCTTCAGATGCGTCTGCGGCAAGTCTTGTGCGCGCGCCGGAGCGGCAGCGAGAAGCAACAAAGCCCAAAGCCAGAAACGCACGGCAAAGTCCCTCCGTACCCTTGTCGCATGATCGGAGCGATGCCGTTAATTTTCAGTTATTGGCGGCTGATCGAGGACCTCCGCCAGGCGAGCCGGCCGCTGCCGGTTCAATCACCAGATGACCGCCGCGCGAGACCCTGCCCCCCCAGCCCGACGGGACCAGCGTCGTCGTGTCCGGCTGCTCGACAATGGCCGGCCCGGCGATGCGCGTTCCCGGCGCGAGCGCGCTGCGGTCGTGGACCGTGACGGTCTCGAAACCGGCAGCGGCGTCGACCAAGACGCGGCGATACCGCTCGGGCCGGGTCATGGCCGGCGGCCCGGGGCGCGCGTAGGCGGGCTCGGGCAGCGTCACGCGGTGGACGGCGCGCAAATTGACAAAGCGCGCCGGCGCCTCCGCCGCATAGCCGTAGACGCGATCATGGGCGGTAAGAAAATCGCGATACAGCGCGCGGAGCGGCGCGGGCTCGTCTTCGCGCAGCGGGATTTCCAGGTGATATCCCTGGCCGACATAACAGATATCGGCGAAATGACGCTGCTCAACCGCCTGCGACGCAACCCCCTCCCCCGCCATCAGCCGGGCGCAGCGCGCATCGAGAGACCCGAGCGCGGCGACGACCTCCCGCCAGTCGGTCTCCGCCAGCGGCCGCGGAAAGGCGGCGGACACCTCGTGCTCGATCGGCGCGGCGAGCAGGCCGGCCGCCGACAGCACACCCGGATGCGGCGGCACGATGATGCGGGTCATGCCCAGCTCGGCGGCAAGCGCCGCAGCATGGATGGGTCCGGCGCCGCCGAGCGGCAGCAGCGCATAGCCGCGCGGATCGATGCCGCGGCCGATCGACACCAGCCGCATCGCCTCGGCCATCTGCGCGTTGAGGACGCGGTGAATACCCAGCGCAGCCAGCTCGACCGACATGCCCATCCGGGCCGCCAGCGGCGCGATGACGGCCCGGGCGCGATCGAGGTCGAGGCGCAGGGTGCCGCCGGCGAAATACCCCGGATCGAGATAGCCGAGCACCAGCGAGGCGTCGGTGACGGTGGGCTCGGTGCCGCCGCGGCCATAGCAGGCGGGGCCGGGCTCGGCACCGGCCGATTGCGGGCCGACCCGCAGCGCACCGGCCTCGTCGAGCCGGGCGATGCTGCCTCCGCCCGAACCGATGGCGGTGACGTCGACCATCGGCACGCGGACGGCATGGCCATCGATGACGCCCTCGGCGCGGACCAGCGGCCGGCCGCCGCTGACCAGCGCGATGTCGCAACTGGTCCCGCCGATATCGACGGTGATGAGGTCTTGCGCCCCCGCGGCGGCGCCGACCGCGACACCGCCGACCACGCCCGCCGCCGGCCCCGACAGAAACAGCCTGACCGGGCGCCGTGCCGCGTTGGCGGCGCTGCTGATCCCGCCGCGCGACTGCATGATCTGCAGCGGCGCCGGGACGCCGGCATCCGCGAGATCGCCGGCCATGCGCGCGATGTAATCGGCGACGACCGGCTTCAGGTAAGCGTCGAAAGCGGTGACCGCGGTGCGCTCGTACTCGCGGAAGGCCGGGTCGACCTCGGATGACAGCGAAAGCGCCAGATGCGGATGGGCCCCGGCGATGATTTCCCGGGCGCGCCGCTCATGCGCCGGGTTGATGAACGAGAACAGGAAGACGACGGCGACCGCCTCGACGCCATCGGCGACCAGCTCACCGGCGGCACGGCGGACATCGTCCTCGTCGAGCGGGACGACGACCGCGCCGTCGGCGGCGATGCGCTCGCGCACCTCTTTGCGGCGTGCCCCCGGCGCGAGAAAGACCGGCGTCTCCGGTTGCAGCACCAGGTCGTACATCCGGTGCCGCATTTGCCGGCCGATTTCGAGCGCGTCCTTGAAGCCGGCGGTGGTGACGATGCCGGTCCGGGCGCCCTTGCGTTCGATGACCGCATTGGTCGCAACCGTCGAACCGTGAACGAAACGGGTGATCGCGCCGGCGTCGACGCCCCAATCGGCGCGCATCGCGGCGATCGCCTCGCGCACCGCCGCGGCCGGATCGCCCTTCGTCGTCGGCCGCTTCATGAGCCGGAACGAGCCATCCGACCCGGCACAGACAATGTCGGTAAAAGTGCCGCCGATATCGACGCCGACGGTGTAGGTGGTCATCGCCCGCCGCCATTGCCAAATATGTCAGTCACCGACGCGTGGTTCGCGGCCCTGGCGATCGAACGCGGCGGCTGCACCTGGATCACTTACGACCGCGATTACGCGCGCTTTCCCGGCCTCGACCGGCGGTTGCCGTCGATTTGAGATCGGGCGCTAATGCCCCGCCGGGGTTGCGTCGGTGACGATGAGCGCGTCGAGCGCGACGACACCGTGCCCCTTCGGACGCACCAGCAGCGGGTTGATGTCGATGCTGCTGAATTGGCCCTTTTGCGCGGCGGCGAACAGCGAGAGCTTCGACAGCGTCGCGGCGAGGGCGGCGAGGTCGCCGGCGGGCTTGCCGCGGGCGCCTGCGAGGATCGCCTTGCCGCGTAGCTCGCCGATCATCGCGTGCGCTTCCTCGACACCGAACGGCGCGACGCGGAACGTCACGTCGCGCAGCACCTCGACAAAGATGCCGCCGAGGCCGAGCAGCACGGTCGGGCCGAACACGCCGTCATGCTGTACGCCGAGGATCATCTCGACCCCGTCGCTGAGCATCGGCGAAATCAGCACGCCTTCGAGATGGGCGTGCGGGGCGCGCTGGCCGACGCGGGTCATCAGCTCGGTATAGGCGGTGCCGGCATCGGCGGCGGCGACGTTGAGCATGACGCCGCCGACCTCGGTCTTATGGGTGATCTCCGGCGAGACGATCTTCAGCACCAGCTTCTCGCCGAGGCTGGCGCAGGCGGCCGCCTCTCCGGCGCTGGTCACGAGGCGCTCCTCGAGGATGGGGATCCCCGCGGCGGCGAGGATCGACTTGGCCTCGTGCTCGGAAAGCGCGTGCTTCGGCAGGGGCGCAAGTCCGCTGGACACCGCCGGGACTGGGTGCGGCGCCGTGGCGATGCGCTCGGCGCAGCGCGTCGCGGCGGCGACCGCCTCGACCGCTCGCCACGGGTCCTCATAGACGCCGATGCCGGCCGCCTCGTAGCGGCGCTGCATCTCGGGCGCGGCGATCGCCGACAGCGCGATATAGCTGTCGGGGTAGCGCTCGGCGGCGCCGCTCAGCGACTTGAACAGCGGCTCGGCCATCTGCGGCGAGGACGCCCAGGTGGTGAAGAAGCCGACCATCGACGGGAACTTTTCCTTGCCGAGCAGCAGGTCGAAGCTCTTGTCGAGGATCGACGGGTCGTTGAGCGCCTGGGCGGTCACGTCGACCGGGTTGCGCGGCGCCGCGAACGGCACCCAGGACAGCACTTCCTTTTGCGAGTCGTCGGCGAGCGGGGCGAGGTCGAGGCCCTGCTCCTCGGCGGCGTCGGCCATCAGCACGCCGGCACCGCCCGACATCGTCATCACCGCCAGCTTGCGCGAGCGCGGCAGCCGGCCGCGGGTGCAGGCATAGGCGATCTCGACGAGGTCCTCCGGCGTCTTGGCACGCTCGACGCCGAGCTGGCGCAGCGCGGCGTCGTAGATCGCGTCGGCGCCCGCCAGCGAGGCCGTATGGGAGGCCGCGGCGGCGGCGCCGATTTCGGAGGCGCCCACCTTCATCGCGATGACCGGCTTGCCGTTCTCCCGCGCCCGTTTGACCGCAGTCGCGAAGCGTTCGCCATCCTGGATCGCCTCCATATAGCAGGCGATGGCCTGGGTCTCGGGATCGTCGGCGAGGAACGAGATGCCGTCGGCGACCTGCACCTCGGCCTCGTTGCCGGTCGACATCCAGACGCCGACCGAGATGCCGCGCCGGGCGGTCAGCGCCAGCAGATGCGTGCCGAACGCGCCCGATTGCGTCACCATCCCGAGCGGCCCCGAAGCCGGCGGCCCCTCCTCCAGAAACGAGCTGAAGGTCGGGGTGTGGCCGATCCGCATGTTGAACAGGCCGAGGCAGTTGGGGCCGCACAGGCGGATGCCGTTGTCGAGCGCGATCTTGGTGATCTTTTCCTGCAGCGCGCGGCCTTCGGCGCCGATCTCGGCAAACCCGGCGGTGAACATCACGACGCCGCGCACGCCCTTGGCGACGCAGGCCTCCATCGCCTCGACCGCGAGGTTGGCCGGCACCGCGATCAGGCCGAAATCGACCTCGCCGGGCACCGAGCCGAGGTCCGGATAGGCTTTGAGGCCCTGGACCGTATCGCGCGTCGGATTGATCGGGTAGAGCCCGCCCCGATACCCGGCCTCGCGGAAATAGCGCAGCGAGCGGCCGCTGATCCGCGTCGGGTCGTTGGACGCGCCAAAGATCGCCACCGAACGCGGCGCGAGGAGCGGGGCAAGCGGATGTGCGTCAGTCATCGGAGAGCCATCACGGTGTCATAAATCGGAGCGCTTATCCTTTGGGCAAACGCCGCCGGGCGCAAGCGTCAGGCGCGCATAGTCGCCTGGATTCCAGCGACGGCATCGGCACCATGGCGGACACAGGGGGGCGGCCGCGCCACCCGTCTTCCGGGCCGGGACATGCTGCACCGCCGCCACGAGCGACCGAAGTTCGAAAGCGACGAAGATCTGGCTCAGGCCGTCGTCGGTGTGGGACCGTGCACCTACCTGCTTTTGGCGCTGCTGGGCTTGATCATCATCTATCCCTATTGCAAAAGCGGCGGCCTGATCGGACGCGTCATTCTGGCGGTGTTGTATTCGCTGGTGTTGATCGGCGGCACCTATGCAACCTCGCGAAGTCTCCGCTCGCTGGTTATCGGCATTTCTCTCGCCGTTCTCGGCATATCCCTGCAATGGGCCGCGCTGTTGACCGGGCATGCGGTATTCTTGCGATTGACGGCGTTGATTTTCCTTATCTTTCTGACGCTGCAGATCGGATTGATCCTGCGCTACCTGCCGATGAAAGGCCCGATTACCGCCGACAAAGCTGCATGGCGCCCTCGCCGGCTACATCATGATCGCCATGTTCTGGGCTTTCATTTATTCGCTTTTAGAGAGTTTTAGCCCGGGGTCCTTCAATATTCCGCGGGAGAACATCTCAATACCGCAAAACATGTTTTATAATCTTCTTTATTTTAGTTTTACGACGCTGACAACGGTTGGTTACGGCGACATCACCCCCGTCAGCGGCCAGGCGCGGTCATTGGTGATGATCGAACAGTTCGGGGGCGTGTTTTTTGTTGCGGTGTTGATCGCCCGGCTCGCGGGGCTTTACCCGCCGCGCCCCGATCTCCCGCCTCCGGAGCAGAGATGACCGGCCGGCGCGGCTCGCTCGGCGAAAGGCTTCAGGCTCCCCCTCCTCCCCAGGATGCTTCACTTCCTGCCGAACCGGCGAGCGCGCCGACAGTGATCGGCTTGTACGGCGCCCGGGGGCGGTAGGTTCCCGTTGCGGCGATCGGCTTGCCGAGCGTATCGGCCATCACCGCGCTGACGAGCGGGCCGCAGACGCGGCCCTGGCACGGTCCCATGCCGCAGCGCGTGAAGGCCTTGGCCTGGTTGGGTCCCTGCGCGCCGAGTCGCGCCGCGCGGCGGATTTGCGCGACGCTGACCTCCTCGCAGCGACAGGCGATCACCGCGTCCGACGGCACAAGCACCGTCCGCGCCGGGCGGTAGAGCGCATCGAGAAACGGGCGGATCGCCGTTTCGCGCTGCAGGTCGCGGCGGATCGGTCGCGCCCGGCGATCGCGCTCGGCCGGGTCGATCTTGTCGAGGAAGGATGCTGCGTCGAGCGCGGCGAGCCGGCCCGACAAGGCCGCCGCCTCGGCCCCGGCAATGCCGCCGCCATCCCCGGCGATGCCGATCGTCGACAGGCTTGCGGCGCCCCATTCGTCGACCACGGGGCGCCAGCAGAGCTGTGCCTCGTCCCAACGGTGGTCGAGCTGCAAGCCCATACTTATCTGTGTGTTAGGGATCACGCCTTCATGCAGCAGGAGAAGATCGGCGGACATCTCGCCGCCGTTCCAGACGACCGATGCAACATGATCGGCGCCGCGCGCCGCGAGGCCGGTGACCCGATGCACGATCGGCACGCCGGCGCGCTTCACCTCGCGGATGAGCCCGAGGCCTTTGCGCAGCGCGCGGCGGGCCGGCCACAGCACGCCGGGCAGCAGGGCGGCAGCAGCGCGGCGATTGGCGGACGGCGTCGTTTCCAGGATCAGCGACGGCGGCGCGCCGGCGCGGATCAGCTGCGCCGCGACCAGCCACAGCAGCGGCCCCTGCCCCGCCAGCACCGTGCGGCCCGCGGGGACGAGGTCGGCGGTCTTCAGCGCAATCTGCGCGGCGCCCAGGGTCATCACCCCGGGCAAGGTCCAACCGGGGATCGGCACCGGCCGCTCGATGGCTCCGGTGGCGACGAGGATGCGACGCGCGCGAAGGCTGCGGCTCTCGCCGCCGGCGATCAGCGACAGCGTGCCGTCGGGGTCGATGTGCCAGACGGTGGTCGCCGGGAAATACCGCGCCTTGCCGGCGCGCAAGGCCGCGGCGAGCGACCGGCCGGCAAGGTAGTCGTCACCGAGCGGCGACGGTGCGGCCGCGCGCTCGACACCGCGGTAGATTTGCCCGCCGGGCGCGTCCTGCTCGTCGATCAGCGCCGTGTCGAGGCCGAGCTCGGCGGCGAGCGTCGCCGCCGCCATTCCGGCCGGCCCGGCGCCGATCACCGCGAAGTCGATCTTCTCACGCGTCATCGCGAAAAGCCCGAAGGACGGCGCGAGACTGCTTCGTCGCCCCGCACCTCGCAAATGACGATGGAGATCATTCCGCCGCCGCCCTGCGCTTGCCGTGCTGGCGGCGGATGATCATGCCGGGCGCGACCGTGACCATGCAGCTCTGCCGGTTGGGGACGCCGTCGATCTCGGCGAGACAGTCGAAGCAGATGCCCATCATGCAATAGGGCGCGCGTGGGGCGCCGCTGACACCGGTCTCGCGGATCGCGGGCAGGCCGGCGAGCAGGACCGCGGCAGCCGCGGAGGCGCCCGCGGGCACCGCCACCGGCCGGCCCTCGACCGTCACCGTGACGGCCGGCGCAGCCGCGTCAGGCCGCCGCCGGAACATCGAAGCGCCTGGCGGAGAACGGGGCCATCATCGGATCGAGCGCACCGGCGGCCACCATCGGCGCAAAGGCGTTGGCGTGCGCACCGGCCAGCGTCACACCGCTATGGCAGTTGGCGGTGAAGGCGCCGGGGAATTTCTCGCTTTCATCGTAGATCGGCTTGCCGTCGGGCGGCATGACCCGCAACGCCGCCCAGGCGCGGACGATCTGCAACTCGGCGACAAACGGGAAGCTCTCGACCGCGCGGCGCGCGATCGCCTGCATCACCTCGGGCTTCTGCCCGGTGTCAAAGCCGACCTCTTCCTCGCTGGCGCCGAGCATGATGCTGCCTTCCAGCGTCTGGCGCAGGCTGCCGATCGGTACCGGCCAGACACGTTCGGTGCGCTCGGTCACCAGGATCTGGCCGCGCTGCGGCCGTACCGGCGCGCTGAGCCCGAACAGCGGCGCGAGCTTGGCATTGCCGAGCCCGGCGGCAAGCACGATTTTCGCCGCGGCGATCTCGTCCGCCCCGCTGCCGAGGCGGAAATCGTGGGGCTGGGCGGCGGCATAGTCGATCGTGCGGTTGGGGAGGTAGGCGCCGCCGCGCTCGACAAACCCCTTGTGCAGCGCATGCAGCAGGTACAGCGAATTGACGTGGCCGTCGTAAGGCGTCCACGAGCCGCCGGCGACCTTGGGGCCGAGGCCGGGCAGCATCTCCGACAACTCGTCGCGGCCGAGCATGCGGTAGTCGAAGCCGAAATTGCCGGCCTCGGCGCGCATCTGCGCCATCATGGCGCGGCGCGCGGCGAATTCCTCCTCGCCGAGACAGAGTTGCACACCGCCGGGCTGCTCCAGGCCGACCGCGACCCCGGTGCGCTCGCCGAGCTCGGCGGCGAGGCTCGGCCATTCCTCGGCGGAGAGCCGGGTCCAGCGTTGGTAATGCGGCGCGCCGAGCCCTTTCGACTGGACCCAAACGAGACCGAAATTGCCGCGCGAGGCGCGGAACACGACATCGCCTTCGTCGATCAGCGCGGTGCCAAGGCCCTCGCGCACGAGCCCGTAAGCGATCGCTGCGCCGACCAGCCCGCCGCCGATGACGATCGCGTCGTACTGCTTCATGCGGCGATCATAGCGCCGTCATCGCGAGCGTCGCGACGCAATCTCGCCGCGGCGGCCTTGGCCGTCCGGCAGCGACGTTCGCGGCTAGAAAAACACCAGCGTGCGGACCTCGATGCTTTCGCGCGGGGGAGCGTCCGCCGGCGTGTTCGGGTCGTCGAACGCGCCGTGTGCCGAGAACCGCGCCGCCTGCCGGCGGGCCGAATCGTAGCAGCTGATGAGGATCGCCTCGTCGCGCTGCATGCGCGGGAAATAGTACCAGCGCTGGTTCGGGTTGTAGGTCACCGCGTAGGTCTCGCCGGTGCGGTCGGGATAGCGCAGGTCGGACGGCAGCAGATTGTCGTAATCGAGCGTCTGCGAGTCGCACAGCACCAGCGGCGAGCGCAGCAGCGGGCCGGCGATCGGCCGCCAGACATTGTTGACCGCGAAACGGTGCTTCAACAGCTCGGTCGCCGCGTCGCCCATCAGGTCGCGCACGCGCTGCGGCGCGGACCATGCGGTGTAGTCGTTATGGACGCGGCCGGCGGGCAGCTTGACCGAGTTGCCGGGGCCGGACCTGGCGGCGTTGCGCACGATATGGTCGAAGGCGACGACCTGCCTGGCGCCGGTCGCCTGTTTCATCAGCGCCTCGCATTCGGGGTAGTAGACCGACTTGATGACCGCTTCGTCATAGAGATCGCCGGCTGCGGTCGGGTGACGGACCAGCGCGAAACCCTCGCGGTCGAGCGACAGGTCGAGACCGCGCCCGTCATGCACCGTGACGCCGTGCGTTTCGTTCGTGGTGTTGCGCAGCGCGATCCCCGGGCCAGGGTCGTAATTGTACGAATACGGCTTCTCGTCCATCGGCGCGGTAAAATTGATCGGCGCGACGATGCCCTGCAAATTCGAAACAGCCAGGCCGTCCATAACATGCCTCCAGCGTCAGGTGCTGTGCGTTGCAAGAAACCTAATGCAAAACCGGCCGTGTTTGCACAGCTTTCCCCTGCGAGGCGGCGGCTACGCCGCTTCGGCCTGCCGCGCGGTCGGGGCGTCGCCGGCAAGCGTGGTGCGGCGCACGTCGCGCGCTTCCTCGGGCGGGAACGGGCGGCCGCGATGCATGGTCTGGCGGTTGTCCCACATCACCAGGTCGCCCACGGCCCATCGGTGCGAATAGACGAACCGGCGCTGCGTCGCGTGTTCGATGAGGTCGCGCAGGAAGGCGCGCGCCTCGGGGATCGGCCAGCCGACGATCGCACCGGCATGCGAGGCGAGATAGAGCGATTTGCGCCCGGTGACGGGATGGGTGCGCACCAGCGTCTGGCGCACCGGCTTGAAGCGCTCGCGCTCCTCGTCGGTGAGGTCGAAAAAGCCGATCTGCTGGCGCGAATACATCTGGCTGTGCTCGCAGACCAACCCCTCGCACTGCGCCTGGGTCTCGGCATCCAGCGCATCCCAGGCGGCGCGCATATCGGCGAATTCGGTGTTGCCGCCTTTCGACGGAATCTTGCGGGCGTGGAGCAGGGAGTATTTGGCCGGGATCGCCTTGAACGAGCTGTCGGAGTGCCACAGCCGGTTGCCGAGCGAGAACAGGCGGCGGCGATCGTCGCGCGCCATCGGCTGGTGGTTCTGGTCCAGGTTGGAAACATCGGCGAAGGTCGGCGGCAACCGATATTCGCTCTCGGCGCGCAACCCGGTGTTGAGGGTCATCTCGATCTCGCCGAGGCTGCGCGTGAAGGCGAGCTGCTGCGCGTCGTCGATCGGTTGGTCGTGGAAGACCAGCACGGCATATTCGTCCATACCCGCATGGATCGCCGCGACCTCGTCCGCCGTCAGCGGCCGGGTCATGTCGATGCCCTCGACCTCCCCGGCGAAGCACGGGCCGATCTGGCGAATGGTGACGGTCATGCGTGATCCTCCACAGCTTTTCGTGCAGTGTAGCGGCAGTGCTCCGCCCGGGAGAAACGGCAAAATTTCACCGCAGGGGCACGGGGGCCACAGGGGACCGCGACCGGGCGTTGACCTTGCTCCCACGATGCTTGTTTTCTTGTACTTATGTGAGCGCCTCTGAAAAGGCGCGGACGAAGCCGGCACCGCAAGAGTGAAACCACCGATGGCTTCTCGACAGTTGACGGATTTTCTGGTCATCGGGGCTGGCGCGGCGGGGTTGATGACGGCGCGCGAGTTGGCGCGGGCGAGCAAGCGGGTGGTGATCATCGAGGCGCGCGACCGCTGCGGCGGGCGGATCGAGCCGCTGCCGGTGGAGCAATTCGGCTATCCCGCCGAGGCCGGCGCGGAATTCGTCCACGGCGCCGCGCCGGTGACGCGCGCGCTGATGCGCGAGGCGGGGATTTCCCTGTCGCGGCGGGGCGGGACGCGGTGGAGCACGCGCACCGGCGCCTGGCGCCCGGCCGACCCCACCCTGCCTGATGCCGACCGGTTCAACCGTGCGCTGCGTGCGGTCGAGGCCGATCTGCCGATCGCCCGGTTTCTCGAAACGCATTTCGCCGGGCCGCAATACGACGTGCTGCGGCGGTCGATCACGCGCACCGTCGAGGGATACGATGCAGCCGACCCGCAGCGGCTCAGCACGCTCGCCTTCCGCGAGGAATGGCTGGCGCGCGACGACGGCGAGCACGGGCGGGTTTCCGGGGGCTACGGCGCGCTGATCGACTATCTGGCTGCCGAATGTCGCCGCCATGGCGCCGCGCTGCATCACGGTGCGGCGGTCGTCGCGCTCGACCGCGCCGGCGACAGGGTCACCGCCCGCTGTCATGACGGCGCCTCGTTCACGGCGCAGGCCGCCGTCCTGGCGGTGCCGCTGCCGATGCTCGGCCGGATCGCGCTGCCGCCCGCGGCGCGCGAGCAGGCCGCCGCTTCGGCCGATATCGGGTTCGGCAATGTGGTCAAATTCCTGCTCCGCTTCGCGACGCAATGGTGGCGCGACGCCGTGGGACAAGATCCCGGGCAGAACCTCGACGACCTGTCGTTCGTGATCTCCGACGCCCGAGTCCCCACCTGGTGGACGCAGTATCCCGCGGCCCATCCGGTGCTGACCGGCTGGTTTGCCGGCCCCAAGGCCGATACCGTGGCCGCGCTGGGCGAGCCGGCGCTGATCGATATGGGGCTGGCGTCGCTCGCCGAGATCTTCGCGCGGCCGGTGGAGCATCTGCGCGCCTTGCTGGTCGCGGCGCGGGCGGTCAACTGGGGCAACGACCCCTTTGCCCGCGGCGCCTATTCCTACGCCACGCCGAGGACTCGCACGGCCCAGCTGCGGCTGCGGCAATCGAACGACGAGGCGATCTTCTTTGCCGGCGAGGCGCTTTATGCCGGCCCGGATATGGGCACCGTCGAGGCGGCGCTGGCCAACGGCCGGGACACCGTGCAGGCGATCCTCGCGGCGGCCTGACGGCGCATCGCCGGGCGCGCTTTGCGATGCGGCCCGGCCGCGTTAGACTTTGCGCCAGCCGAGGGAGGACCACAGCCATGATGATCGACATGCACGCCCACTGGCGGCCCGCCGAAGTCGCCGACGCGTTGCGCGGCCGTACCCGCGAGCCGCGGATCTTGCGCAATGCGGACGGGATCGAGGTGCTGAAGGCGCCGCGGATGGGCGAACAGACGCTCGACCAGGCGTTCGACCAGGTCGAATTCCACCTCGCGCGGATGGACCGCCAGGGCGTGCAGACCAGCGTGCTGTCGCTGCTCGGCTCGTTCTGCTGGATCGAGGCGCTGCCGGCCGAGGAATCGGCGGCCTTGTGCCGCAAGGTCAATGACGGGCTGTCGGCGATCTGCCGGAAGCATCCCGCAAAGTTCGCGGCCTTCGCGGCGCTGCCGCTCAGCGACATGACCGCCGCCGCGAGCGAGTTTGAGCGGGCGCTCGGCCTGCCGGGGGTGATCGGCGCGCAGGTGCCGGGGAACTACTTCCTGACCCGCAAGGACGGCGAGGCGATGCGGCCGCTGCTCGAGGTCGCGAACCGCGAGCACGCCATCCTGTTCGTCCATCACGGGCCGCGGCCGGGCGATGCGTTCCCCAAGGTCGGCGGCGACACCGACAATGCCCGCCGGCGCAACGGCACGCTCGACATGCAGGCGAGCCTGTCGTCGGTGATGGTGACGCTGTGCATGACCGACATCCTCGCCGGCTACCCCGACGCGACCGTGGTCGTGCACAATCTCGGCGGCAACATCCCGTACGAGATCGAGCGCATGGACCATCGCTGCCTGCTCGACACGCCGGACGAGGAGCTGCCCTCGTCGCGCTTCCGCAAAGCCAAGGTCTATGTCGATTGCAACTCGTTCGGCCCGCACTCGATCGAGGCGGCGGTGCGGCTCTACGGCGCCGACCGCATCGTCTGCGGCACCGACGGCACCGAGTTCGGCTGCGACTGGACGCACAAGGCGCTGGCCGAGGCCGCGATCGGCGACGCCGCCCGCGAGCAGATCCTGCACGGCAACGCCGCCGCGATGATCGCCCGCGCCACCGCCGCCGCGCAGGGCGCCAGGGCCGCGGCCGAGTAGCAAAGGCAACCGCCGCCCCCGGGCTCGACCCGGGGGCCCACGTCTTTTTACCCGCGGGCGCCGAAACGGGGAGACGCAGATGGCCGGGTCAAGCCCGGCCCCGGGGAAATGGATGGCCGGGTCAAGCCCGGCCCCGGGGAAATGGATGGCCGGGTCAAGCCCGGCCAAGGCGACGGAGGACGATCCATGCTACTCGCCCGGTTCGAGCGCGGCTTCGGCGTCGGCGCGCGCATTGGCGGCGTCCCACATCAGCCGCGGATCGAAGGTCTCGGCGGCGAACATCGTCAGGATCACGACCGCGCAAAAGGCCAGCGCGCCGACGCCCGGTTCGATAGTGATCACCGCGCCGAACACCACGAGCGCGCCGAGCAGTGATTCCATAAAGATGTCGATCATCGACCAGCGGCCGATAAACCGCACGACGTGATAGAGCATGGTGCGGTCGCGCAGCCAGCGGCCGTTGCCGGTCTGCGTCGCGATCAGCATGAACGCGAGGCCGACCAGCTTCAGCACCGGCACCGCGATGCTGGCAAAGAAGACCAGCGCCGCCAGCGGGTACATATGCGACTTCAACAACTCCTCGACGCCGCCGATGATCGTGCTCGGCATGCCGGCGCCGAGCTGCATCACGGTCAGCACCGGGTAGTAATTCGCCGGGATGTAGAGGATCGCGGCAGCGATGATCAGTGCCCAGGTGCGGGCGATGCTGTCGCGCTTGCGCGGGTGGAGCGCGCTGCCGCAGCGCGGACAATGCGCGTCATCGGTCTCGTCATGAGTCCCGGGGAAGCTCACCAGCCGGCAGGTATGACAGCTCACCGGGTGGGCGTCGGTCGCCGGCGGCTCCGGGTCTTCGCGCCGGTCGAGCGCTTCCCATACCGCCTCGCGGTCGAGCGCCGAATCGATCCACACGAGCACGATGGTCAGCGCGAGCAGCGCGTAGAGTCCCTGCTGCACGCCGATCGTCACGAGGTCGCCAAGCTTGGTGTAGGCAACGAACACGCCAAAGACGAAGACATCGATCATCGACCACGGCCGCATCTCTTCGGCGATCGCGAAGATGCGCCGGACATGATTCGGCGGGCGCGGCTGGTGCGATCGCATCAGCACGTAAATCGTGCCGAGCAGACGGGCGAACGGGGCGATCACGGTGACGAAAATCACCACCGCGGCGAGCGCCGCCATGTGGCGCCGCACCAGCTCCTCCGGCCCGGAGAACAGGCCGGCGACATGCGAGATGCCGGCTTTCTGCACGCTCATCAGCTGAGTCGAGCACATGACGACGAGCAGGGTCAGCGCGGCGATCGCCAGGGCGATCAGGTGCTCGGCGCGGTGGCTGGACGTCCGCCGCAGGAGCGTCGGGCAGCGCAGGCAATACGCGCTCATGCCCGGCTCCAGGGCCGGCACGGTCTGAAACAAGCCGCAAGCCGGGCATTCCCGCAATTGCGGGTGAGTGAGAGGCCGCGCCGCACGAGATCGCGCCGCCAGGGGTCGCGCCGCCAGCGGTCGAGCCGCCAGAAATCGCGCCGCCTTGGCGCGCATCAGCGCCCCGCGACGAGCAGCGCGGCGAGCGCGTCCGCCAGTTGACCGACCGCGGTGCTGATCGCCGTGACCTCGCCCTTCACATCCGGCGACGGCACCGGCCCGGTGATGTGGAAGTTGCGCAGGACCTGTCCCTTGCGTCCCTTGAGACTGACGCTGACCTGGGCCTGCAGCACGACATTGCCGCTGCGGTCCTCGTCGAGGCGCTGGAAATCGATGTCGATCGTGGCATCGGGCGAGGCGTTGACCGCGCCGGTCTCACTCAGCACGCTGCTTTGCGGCAGGCGCTGCGCCAGTTCCTGCTGGAGGATACGGCGCAGCATCGATCCGAGCGCCTCACCCCACCAGTCATTCGATTTGAGATCGACCCGGTAATCCTCCGAGGAACGCACGATCTGCGAGCGGTCGAGGTAATTGGCGATCTGCACGCGCTCGATGACCACCACCTTGGGGCCGCCGGGCCTTGTCGCGCCATTGACCGGGGCGATCGTGTAGAGCACCGGGTCGGGCGACGCCGAGCACGCGCCCAGCACCGCCGCCGCCGCTCCGAGCAGGCCGAGCAGCACCGCACGCATCCCCAATGTTCGTGGCCCCAATGTTCGTGGCCCCAATGTTCGTGGCTTTGTCACTGTGGCCGTCCCTTGATCAAGGCTTCGGGGTGGCGCGACAGCGTGTCGGCGAGCGCCCGCACCGACCGCACCGCCTCGTCGCTCTGCACCAGAAGCCGGTCAAGGTCGCGCTGGAACTTGGTGTCGTTGCCGTAACCGGTATCGACCGAAACCGCGAGCTTGTTGAAGGTATTCAGCGTCCGCTGTGCCGACACCAGCACGGTCGCAAGATTGTCGACCGCCTCCTTGAGCTGCGGCCCCTCGGTAGCCTTGTTGAGCGACCCCAGGAACTTGTCGAGCTTGATGCCGATCTGGCTGAACGGCATCGTGTTGATCTTGTTCAGCACCTCGGTCGCCGCGGAGGCCAGCTGGGCAAAGCCGCTCGCTTCGGTCGACGGGATGACGTAATCGTTGTCTTCCTTCGTCATCATCCCTTTTGGCGCGTCCTTGTCCAGCTCCATCGCGATCATCTGGGACCCGGTGATCAGGCTGGCGCTTTCCAGACTGGCATGCAGCCCGAGGGCAAGCATCGCCGCCACCGCCTCGTCATCGGTCTTGAACTGCCGTTCTCCCATGCCGGTGATGCGTTCCGGCTGCACCCGGTAGCGCGCCTTCGCGAGGATTTTCCCCGGTTCATGATGTGCGGTGAGCCGGACCTCGGTTACTTCGCCGATCTTGAGCCCGTGCATCGTGACCTCCGACCCGGGCTCGAGCCCTTGTACCGAGCCGCTGAAGTACGACACGCCGGTGATGATCCGGGTGTAAGACGATGAGCGGGCCGCTTCGCGATCGGCGAACAAGGGAAAGGCGTGGTTCTCCGCCGCCGCCACGGTATGGGCGTCGCGCTCGGGGGTATCGAAGGCGATCCCGCCAAACAGCAGCGCCCGCAACGATTCCATCTGCACATGCAGGCCGGTGCCGCCGAAATTCACCGAGATGCCGGAGGCGTTCCAGAAGCGGGTCTCGTTGTGCACGTAGGCGTCGTAAGGCGCCCGCACAAAGGCCTTGACCTGCACGCCCTCGGTGAGGTCGGCGCTGTCCCAGCCGAGCACCTCGCCCACGGTGATGTCGCGGAAGAAGATCGGCGAACCCGCCGAGATCGAGCCGATGCGCGGGGATTTCAGATAGAACGTCTTGCCCGGGATATGCTCTTGCAGGATCGGCGGGTCTTCCTGGCCGACAAATTCATGCTTCGGGGCGCCGGTTCCCGTAGTATCGGGCACCACGCTGACGTAAGCGCCCGACAGCAACGTATCGAGGCCCGAGATGTTGCCGGCGAACAGGCGCGGCTTGACGACCCAGAAGATCGCCTTGTCGGTCAGCAGCGGCTCGGCCTCCTTGGTGGTCTCGATGGTGACGACGACGTGCCATTTGTCCGGCGTCAGGTCGAGGTGCTTTACCGTGCCGAAGACGATGTCCTTGTATTTGAGCTGCGACTGTCCCGGCTGGAGACCCTCGCCGCTGTCGAACGTGACCTTGATGATCGGGCCCTGCTTCGAATAGGTGTCATAGGCCAGCCAACCGCCGATCCCGATCGCCAGCAGCGGGATGATCCAGATGATCGAAACCCGCCGCGACCGGCGCACCCGGCTATGCGCACCATGACGCGAAGCGTCGGTATTCGACATCGTCCGCGCTCAGCCGGCGCTCAATGACAGATGCCTATTTGCTGCAAGCGTGTCCGCATCTGCACACCCCACGCCTCGAACACATGTCTGATGTCCCGCCAGTTGTCGAGCGTATTGGCGACCAGCGCCGTCGTGCCGCCGCGCTTGTCGACACCCTGCCACAACAAAGTGCCGTTGACCGCATCGGTCGCGTAGCCCTCGCCGGTCGCGGTGCCCGAGAAGTAGCCCACGCCTTTGTTAAAGGCGAATGACGCCACGCTGTAGGCGGTGCTGGCATAGGGCGCGAAGGTCGCGACGGTGTTGATCGTCGCGTTCGGCTCCTTGGTATCGACCAGCGCGAAATGGAAATGGAGCGTGTTCGGTTCGGCCCTTTGCGTCATCGCGCAATGGCCCTTGAGCGCGTTGTACAGCTCGGAATACATCAAATTCGCGAGCGCCCGCTGCTGATCGGCCGGCACCTTGTTGAGCTCGGAGTTTGGCCCCGCCCAGATCGTGACCGGATCGATCATGATCTTCCTGTACTTGCCGATATTGGCCGACGTGTTCAGGTAGACCAGCGACGGCCGCCCCGGCCCGCCCGGCTGCAACAGCTCGGGGTGCGGCAGGAAGCCGCCGACGGGCGGCGTCTCGACCGCGATCTGCTTCGTGCCGCCGCCGACCAGCTGGCCTGCCTGGATCGTCGCGTTGGGGTCCTGCTTGACGATGTCGTTGCGCTGCGTCGGGCCGCCGCCGATCCCCAATTGCGAGCAGCCGGCGAGCATGCCGAACCCCAGCGCCATCACCAGTCGCGACAACCCGCGCTCCGCGACGTTCCACCCCTGCCCCATTGTTTTCCCCTCAAACCCCGCCGAAGCCTCTGCTTTGTGGTGTCGGCAGATCGCGGCGATACAAGACACACGGTTCCTAGCCGGGACGTTAATCCAGATCAACCGGCTTGTTGTCTCAGCCCGCATCGCCGCGCGTTAGCCGGCGATGGCGGTCTCTACTCCTGGTCGACGACCCCTTCCCAACCGGCCGGCGGCGCGGCCAGAAACCGGCGGCAGCGCTCGGCGAGCAGACCAGCCGGCCGATCCCCTGGACACAGCGCCAGAACCGCCTCGAAGCGAGCCAGTGCATCGCGCCAATCGCCGGCGACGTAACGGTCGAAGCCGCCTTCATGGAGGTCGATCGCGGCGTCGGGCAGGTCGGCTTTATGCGCCAGGATCTCGCGCAGCTCGGTCGGGCGGGTCTGGCCGCGCGCGCGGACGATGTCGACCCGCCGGGCGCGCGGCTTTTCCACCAGCCGCACCCAGGTCGTGTCGCAAACCAGGATATCGGCGCCGTAGGTCTTGGTCGCGGCCTCGGTGCGGGCGGCGAGGTTGACCGGATCGCCGATCACCGTGAAATCCATCCGCTTCGGCGAACCGATATTGCCGGTGATCACCGTGCCGGTGCCGATGCCGACGCCGATGCGGATCGCCCCCTTGCCCTCCTCGGCGCGCCGGGCGTTCAAGATCTGCAATACGTGGAACATGTCGGTCGCCGCCTGCACGGCGTTGGCCGCGTCGTTCTCGCTGGGAAACGGCGAGCCGAACAGCGCCATGATCGCGTCGCCGATATACTTGTCGATCATGCCGCCGCGATTGGTGACGACATCTTCCATGAACGAGAAATACTCGTTCAGCAGCGACACCGTCTCGCTGGCCCCGAGCCGCTCGGTGAGCGGCGTGAAACCGCGGATGTCCGAGAACAGGATGGTGACCTCGTGCGAGCTGCCGCCGAGCCCGGCATCGCCGCGCACCATCAGCCGGTCGATGACCTCGTTCGACAGATAGCGCGACATGGTGCGGCGCAATTCCCGTTCGCGCTGCACGTCCTCGATCACCAGCATCACCCCGAGCGAGGCCTGCGCGGCATCGCGCAGCGGGACGACGGTGAGGTTGGCGGCGATCCAGTCGTCTTCGGCGGCGATAAAGAGCTCGCTGTTCGGCAGCAGTCTTTCTTCGCCGGTCGCGTTGGCATCGTCGATCGCCTCGACGGCCCAGGCGTTGAACCCCTCGAAGATGTCGGCGAGCGGCTGGCCGACCGCGCCCTCATCGAGCCGCAGGATGCGCGCCGCCGCCGGGTTCATGTAGGTCAGGGTGCCGTCGAGCCCGACCGTGACCACGCCGTTGGTGAGGCTGCGCAGCATGCTCTCGACCAGCGCCGGCGCGTGGCGTGGCGAGCCGTCAGCAATCGGCGGCGTCTCCGGGTCGGCCATCGCTCTCTCCGCGCGAAATATATGCGCCGGTCAACAGCGCGGAACCAAGGTTCAATCGCAAGGCGGGGGGTTCGGCGGCAGCGGGCGCCGTCACCGCGTCGAACAATGTGCCCATCCGGCCGATCGGCGGCAACCGGCGAAACGCATCGTCGTCCAACTCGACCATCCCTTCGAGGCGATCGACGACGAGACAGAGCCCCTCGGCGACCTTCGGCGACAGTCGGACGCGGTAACCCGGCGCGCCGCCGGGCACGCCGAACAGGTCGCGGCAATCGACGACCGCCCCGCCGATCACCGCCCCGGCCACTCCGTCGCCGGGTGCGCTGTCCGCCAGGCTGGCGATCCCGTCGGCGGCGATGAGATAGGCCGCGCCGCCGACGCCGACCCGCAGATAGAGCGTCAAGAAACCGCCCGCCGTTCCTCGGCGGCGGCGTTGTCGATCCCGCGCGCCGCCAGTTGGATCACCTCGTCGCCGTCGAGCACCAGCACGACCCGCCCATCGCCGAGCACCGAGGCGCCGCCGATCCCCGGGAACCGGGCGAGCAACGGATGCAGGTCGCGCAGAAACAGCTCCTGGCGGTACTCGATCGCGCCGACTTCGAGCCCGACCAGATGGCGGCCGTTGCTGGCGACGATCACCGGCCGCGCAGCCGCCGGCTTGCCGTTCGGCGTGCCGGCCATTCCGAGCAGCTCGCCGAGGTCGTAAAGCGGCAACGCCGCCTGGCGGTAGAGGATCGAGCGTTCGGCGCCGATCCGCCGGATCGCGTCCGGCTCGACCTCGGTCACCGCCGCGACATTGCGTTCGGGGATGGCGAGGATCTGGTCGGCGATGCGCACGATCAGTGCATTCTGCAACGCCGCCGACACCGGCAAAGTCAGGGTGAACACGGTCCCCGAGCCGGGCTCGGAACGGATCGTGATGTCGCCCCCAAGCCGCCGCACCGTGTTCAACACCACATCCATGCCGACACCGCGCCCCGAGGTCTCGGTGACCGCAGCCGCCGTCGACAAGCCGGCGGCAAAGATGAACTGGTGGATTTCGGCATCGTCGAGGTTGGCAGCGCGCGCCGCGGTGACGAGGCCGCGGTCGACCGCTTTCGTCCGGATCGCGCCGGCGTCGAGCCCGCGACCGTCGTCGCCGATCTCGATCGCGATCTCCGCGCCGCGCTGGCTGGCGCGCAGCGTCAGCCGCGCCCGCTCGGGCTTGCCGGCGGCGCGACGCTCCTCGGGGGTTTCGATCCCGTGATCGACGGCGTTGCGCACCATGTGCAGCATCGGATCGGCGAGCGCCTCGACCATGCTCTTGTCGATGCGCACGTCGCGGCCCTCGACCGCCAGCTCGACGGCTTTGCCCTGCCGGCGAGCGAGATCGCGGACAACGCGCGGCAGGCGGCCGAACACGACATCGACGGGGACCACCCGGAAATCCAGCGCGCTTTGGTGCACCCGGCTGACGATCCCGGACAGCCGCTCCTCGGCGTCGAGCAGCAGCCGCTCGCGTTCCACGAGGCCTTGCAGCAGCGTGGTGAACTCGGCGCGGCTCTCCGGCGGCAGCTGCCGCACCAGCCTCTCGCTGCGCGACAGCGCGGCGAGGCCGGTCTTGCCGCGCGCGACATGCGAGAGCATGCCGACGGCCGCCCGCATCTCGCCGATCTCGTCGAGAAAGGCGTCGATGGTCTCGCTGCGCACCCGGATTACGTTCGCCGCCGCCGCCGAGCGGCGATTGACCGGTGCCGCCTCGGCCGGTGCCGCGGCCGTTATCTCGGCGGTGTCCAGGACCGGCTCGCCTTCCGGCAATTCCGTCAGGCGCCACACCCGCTTGAGGCATTGTCTGGTCGGGTCGAGGGTGGTGAGCGCGGCGGCAAAACCGGCGGGCGGCAAGGGCGACAGCACCAGGAACTCGAACCAGCTCTCGCCGCCCGTCACCACCGTGCGGTTGGTGATCGCGCGCGTCTCGACCGTGAGCCAGCCGACGAGACCCTGCGCGATGCCCGGTTCGCTCTCGAGATGGACCAGGACGGCGTACGGGTTCAGACCCGCCGCGGCCGCTTCTTCGAACCCGGCGATGTTCTCGGCGGACAGCACGGAAAGCAGCTCGGCCGGGATATGCACGCCGGCGATGACGCGGCCGCCGCCGGCGGCGGTTGGAACCGGATCGGCCAGCGACCCGCGCAGGCGCCCGGCGACCGCGGCAGCCTCGTCCGCCGTGTAATCGACGATGGCGGCCGCCGAACCGGCCTCGATGCGGGTCAGCAGCGCTTCGGTGGCGTCGAGCAGCGTGTCCGAGACGATCAGCTCGCTCGCGGCCGCGCGGCTGTAGAGATCCTCGACCAGCAGCAGCAGCGGCGGCAGCCGGGTCAGCGGCAAGGCCGCGAGCGCGGCGTGCAGCTGCCCGGCAAGCCGCGCGACCGGCGCGGCATCCGCCTCGGCGCCCACCCAATCCTCACCGTCGAGATCGGCGCGCAGCTGTTCCAGCGCGGCTTCCAGCTCCGTGACCAGTTGGGAAGAATCCTCGCCCGTGCGCGCCGCCAGCGCCGCGGCGAACTCGGCCGCGCCGGCATCCTCGCCGGTGATCTCGCCGACCAGCTCGATTTGCAGCCGGATGTCGCCCAACCGAGCGACCAGATCCTGCCGCACCGCACCGGCGAGCGGCTCGGCGCCGGCGGCCTGGATGATCGCGAACACGCCCTGAAACCCGGCCGCCAAGGCCTCGAACGCCATCACCTCGGCGGCATGCGCCAAGGTCTCGGCGGCATCCGCCGCGGCCTCCCGGTCGGTCGGCGCATCGGACAGCGCGCCGCACAGCTCGGCGCCGCGCTGGCGCAGCATCTCGACGAAGATCCCGAGCATCTCGGGGTCTTCATGCAGCGAGCTGTCGGCGGCTGCCGGGGCCGGCACCTCGGCTGGAGGCGCGGCCGCCGCGCTGCCGCCGGCCTCCAGGTGGCCGAAAGCGGCGGCCAGCCGCGACAACAGCGCCGGATCGGCCGCCGCGTCGCCATGCTCGGCGACGACCCGGCCGCGCAGCTGCTTGAGCGCGTCAACCGATTGCAGCAGCAGGTCGGCAAGCTCCGCGTCGAGCGGCGCGCGCCCCTCGCGCACCAGGCCGAGCAGGTTTTCGGCGTGATGGGCGACGGCCTCCATGCCGAGCACGTCCATCGCCCGCGCGATGCCCTTGATCGAGTGAAACGAGCGGAACAGCTGGGCGATCTCGGACGCGTCGGTCTGTTCGAGGTCGCCGCGCGACAGCAGCGGCTCGACCGCCAGCAGGTGATCCTCGGTCTCGACCGCGAATTCCTGCCACAGCGTATCGGTCAGCGATGCCGCCATCCCGCGCCCTCCACCCTATGCGGCTCAGGCACCCGGCGCCGGATCGAGCTGCAACGCGCGGCGCAGCGACTGGACGATCTCGTGCCCTTTCTTGGCTTGCAGGTCGAGGCTCATCGCGCCCGAGGGCTTGGCGATGACATCGACCGCGCCGAGCCGCCGCGCCTCCAGCGCTTGCGGCGATCCGGTCTGACCGACCGAGGAAACGACGATGACCTTGGCCTTGCCGAGCAGCATCAGCCGCTTCAGCATGTCGAGGCCGGACATTTCCGGCATTTCCAGGTCGAGCAGGATGGCGTCGGGCTTCAGCTCGCGCATGCGCTGGAGGCCGACCTTGCCGTTCTCGGCAAACCCGGCGACCTGCAAATCGGGGTCGCTTTCGACGATGTCCTTGATGATCGTCCGCATGATGAACGAGTCGTCGACAACGAGGATCTGCTTCTTGCTCATGAAGGACCTGCCGTTTCCACCTGAGGCACGGGCGTCGTCATTGCCGCCCAGCGCCGCAGCCGCTGGGCGATCTCGTCGAGGGTCAGCGAGTCGCTGGCGACACCTGCCGCGATCGCCGCGGCGGGCATACCGTCGATGACGCAAGTGTCCGGACGCTGGACCAGCACGGGCAGCCCGCGCCGCGCCAGACGCTCGGCGCCGCGGCTGCCGTCGTCGCCCATCCCGGTCAGGATCACCGCGACCGGCCGCCGCGCCGCCATGGCCGCCGACTCGAACAGGATATCGGCCGACGGGTGCACGCCGCCCTCGCCGGCGCCGTCGGCGAGGCGCAGCTCGAACCCGCCGCCGGCGCGCGGCGCGATCCTGGCGTCCCTGCCGCCGGGGACGATCACGACATCGCCGCCGCCCAGCGCCTCGCGGTCACGCCCTTCGCGGACGGCGACGCCGGTATCCTCGGCCAGGGATTGCGCGAGGCACGCGGTGAAGAATTCGGGCATGTGCTGCGCGATCACGATCGGCACCGCCAGCCGGCCGGCCGCCTGCAGGAGCGTCGTCAAGGTCAGCGGGCCGCCGGTCGATGCCGCCATGACGATAAGATCGGGGGCCGCGGACAAATCGGCGGCCAGGCGCGTCACGGCGCGGGGCGCCTCGCGGGGCGGCCGGTCGGCCTGACCGGCGGCTTCGAGACGTCGGTTGCGCGGCAGCGCGGCACAGGCGCGGATCTTGGTGCGCAGCTGTGCGTCGATATAGCCGAGGTCGGTCTTCGCGAAGGTTGACTCCTTCGAGACGAAATCGGCCGCGCCGAGGCGCAGCGCCTCGAGCGTCGCGGCGGCGCCCGACTGGGTGTGGCCGCTGACCATGATGACGGCCGGCGCCGGCCGCACCTCGGCGAGAATGCGCCGGGTCGCTTCGATGCCGTCCATCACCGGCATCTCGACGTCCATTGTCACCACATCCGGCTGGAGCTCGCGCGCCCGCGCGAGCGCCTCGTCGCCGTTGCGTGCCTCGCCGACCACGCGCAGATCGCCGTCGGCCTCGATGATCTTGCGCAGGACCATGCACATAAAGCCGGAATCATCGACGACGAGCACCCGCAAGACGCCGGTAGCCGTGTTGGGGGCGCTGCCGAGCGGCATCACTCGACCCGCCCGATGCGGTCGGCGGCAAGGATACGCAGCAGGTCGCCGCCGTCGTCCGGCACGGCGATGCCGTCGATCAGGCGCGGCTCGCCCGGTGGCGCCGAAATCTGCTCGGGCCGCAGCGTCGTCAGCCGCTCGACACGGTGCACGCCGATCGCCATCAGCCCCGCCGCGCCGTGCATGATCACATACGCCGCGGGCTCGCCCGCGACGCCGGAATCATCCAGCGCCGCCACCGGGATCAGCTGGCCGCGCAGCTCGACCGCGCGGGTGATCGCCACGGCGGCGCCGGGCCGACGCGGCAAGGCAACCGATTGCTGCGCCGGCACCACCCGCTCGACGGCCGCGACCGGCAGCGCGTAGGTCTCGCCGCCGGCAACAAAGACGAGGTACGGGGCGCCGCTCCCGTCTTCCACCGTCTCAGTGGCGATTTGCGCCGGCGCAAACGCCGCGACAAGGGTGCGGAGCCCGTCGGAAAGCATCGCGGCAAGCTCGATTTCACGTCCGGAATCGGCCACGCCGCCGATGATCTCCGCGGTCTGGTCGACCCAGCGGCGACCGGTCCGCCGCTGCCGGCTGCGCAGGCCGATGATGCGATCGATGCCGAGCAGCAGACGGCCCTCCGGCGCCAGCCGCATCAGCGCAAAACCGGTGGGCGGAGCGGCCTGGGGCAGCCCGAGGAGCGCCGCCAGCGACAGCAGCGGCAGCGCCTCGCCGCGAACGATGCCGACGCCGAGGAAACCCGCGGGCGCTCCCGGGATCGCCACGGCCGGCGGCGGTTCGAGGAATTCGAGGACCAAATCGTAGGCTAGCTGGCAGCGTTCGCCGGCCGCCTCGACGAGAAAATAATTGCCCTCGGCGGCGCGGCCGGTGACGCGGACGACCAATTCGGCGGCGTCGCCGAGCGGCCGGCTGGGTTCCTCCGCCAGCGCCGGCGCCGCCATGCCGAAGCGCACCAGCGGATCCGGGTCGATGACCGTCACCGCCTCGCCGATCGCCGTCCCGGCGGCCGCGAGCCGCTCGACCCGATCGACCCAGAAGCCGACCGCGCCGCCGGCGGCGCTGACGCGCAGCACCTCGCCGCCGCCGTCGTAGCGGCGGCGCGACAGCTGTCCGTGGAAGAACGCGGCGGGATCGACGATAGGCAGCACTTTGCCGCCGAGATTGCCGGCGCCGAGCAGCGCCTCGGGGGCGTGCGGCACGCGGCACAGCGCCGGCGGCGCCATGACGGCGTCCACGGCTTCGAGCGGCAGCGCGTAGCGCGCGCCGGCCAGCGCAAAGATGACGGCGCCGCCGTCGATCGTGCCGCCCGCGGCGGCGAAACCGGGCTGCGTCCCGTCAGCCATCGTTGCGCCTCAGCTGATAGGCGATCGCGCCGTCGGCCCAACGCGTCGCATAGCTCTCCCTGTCGGTGAGCGCGTCGGTCGGACCGAGCATCAGGAACCCGCCGGGCCGCAGCGCCTGGCGGAGCACCGAAAGCGCCTTGGCGCGCGCCGCGACGGTCAGATAAATGAGGACGTTGCGGCACAGGACGATGTCGAAATCTCGCTCCGGCGGCGTCTCCGCCACAAGGTTGCAGGGGCCGAAGCGGACGTGGCGCCGCACCCCCGCATGCACCCCGCGCAACGCCACGCCCGGCGCATCGGGATGGGCCGGGAGAGCCCGGAAGAAGCGGTCGAGTTCAATCGGCAGTTGGCGAAAAGCACCGAGTTCCTGCGCCGGGTAGACCGCCGCTTCGGCACGCCGCAGCACGACGCGCGAGATGTCGCTGCCCAGGACGTCGACCTGCCACGGCGCCTCGCAAACAAGTCCCGCATCGGCTGTCTCTCTCGCCCAACCGGCGTCGCGCAGCGCCAGCAAACTGAGGATCGCCAGCGTGTAGGCCTCTTCGCCGGTGGCGCAGCCGGCCGACCACAGCCGCAACCGATAGCGGCCGTCGCGCGCCGCCGCGGCGATCGCCTCGGGCAGCAACTGGCGGCGCAGCAGGTCGAGCTGCGACTGGTCGCGGTGAAAGAACGTCTCGTGGACTGTGAGGCTCTCGATGAGGCTGAGCCATTCGGGATCGTCGTCCGGCAGGTGCTGCAGCCGGGCCACCCAACCCTCCAGCGCCGGCAGCGCGACCGAGCCGAGGACGCGGCCGAGCTTGGCCTCCATGATCCCGCTGATCTCGATGCCGCACACCCGCTCGATGTCGTGCGACAGCATCCGCACGACCCCGTCGCGCGCGTCGTCGGGGACGACCGCCGGCCCGGCCTTCGCCTTCGGCCGGCCCGCTCCCCTCATGGCCAGCCGATGCGCGGCCATCGCCTCCCGCAGCAGTCGAAGCGTCTCCTCCATCGGCGCGACGTCCTAAAACCGCCGGCGCGGCAGAGCCGCGGACCCGGCGCGGCGCACTATACCGGACTCGGGTCTCACAGCCCGACCTTCTTGAAGTCCTCGACATCGACGCGCGAGCGCTCGGCGAGTTTCGAGAGGTCGAGCATCGTTGCGGTGATCTCCTCCGCCGCGGTCGCGTTGGACTGGCCGATCCGCGTCAGCTCGGCGACATTGGTGCTGATTCCCTTGACCGTGACCTGCTGCTCCTCCATCGCGGTCGCGATCGCGCCGACAAGACGGTCGCTTTGCTGCACGCCGTCGGCGATCTGGCGCATGTTGTCGCTGACCTGCTTGGCGGTGGTGACGCCGCGCTCGACCTCTTCGGTGGCGTGCTGCACCAGCCCGGCGATCTCCTCGGCGAGGCCGCCGGAATTTTCCGCCAGCTTGCGCACCTCTTCGGCGACGACGGCGAAGCCCTTGCCGTGCTCCCCGGCGCGCGCCGCCTCGATCGCCGCGTTGAGCGCGAGCATGTTGGTCTGGTTGGCGATGCGCGAGATGGCCCCCGCGATCTGATTGATCTGGCCGCTGTTCTGCGAGATCGCATTCACCACCTCGACCATCGTGCCGATCTGGCCGATCCCGTCGGTGACCAGCCTGGCCGCCTTTTTCGCCTGCTCGCTCGCGGCCTGCGTCGAGTGCGCGACCTCGGCGATGGCGGTGGTGCTCTGTTCGAGCGAGGTGGCCGACTGCTTCAGCGCATTCAGCTGAATGTTGGATCCGTCCGAGACCTGGCTGATCGCGCTGCTGGCCTGGGTCGCCGCCATCGCGACGCGGCGGATGTTTTCGGTGACGCGGTCGGTGAGGCCCTGCGCCGCCACCGCCTGATCCTGAAACACGCCCAGCGCGCGCGCCATGTCGCCGATCTCGTCGCCGCGGCCGCGCGCCGGGATGGCGACGTTCTTGTCGCCGGCGGCCAGTTCCTTCATCGCCGCGGTCAGGCGCACCACCGGCCGGGTAATATGCAGCACCACCAGCACCACGGCGAAAACCGCGAGCACCACGCCGACGATCGCCAGCACGATCATGGTGACCAGCTTTGTCTGAAAGTAGTTCTGCATCCGCTCGGTGAGGTCTTTGACATGCCCTTCGCCCACCTCCGCGAGCGTGACCATTTCGCGGTTGAGGGCTTTGCGATTGTTGCGATTGACCTCGTTGTCGCCCCAGGCGCGCGCCTCGTCGATCGTCGCTTCGCGCGACAACCGCACCAGCTCGGTGCGGAACTTGATGAACTCATCGGCCCGCGCATTGGCGCGGTCCATTTTGTCCATGTCCTCCTTTTCGGTGTAGTCGGTCCACTCCGCCATCTTCTGCTTCATGACGGCGAGGTTCTTGAGTATCAGCGGCGCGTATTTCTCGGCCTCGACATGGTCGCGCGCCATGTAGATGCCGCGCGAATCCATCACCACGGAAAGGATCAGCCCGTTCACCTGCTCGCCGACGACGGTGAAATGGGTGTAGTGCTGCATCTGGTGGACCCGGCGGTTGTAGGTCCGCATCGCGTCAATGCCGACATAGCTAATCGACGCCGCGACCAACGCCAGCAAGATCACCACCAAATAGATTTTCGGTCCGAGCCCGATGCGTCCAAACACTGGCGTCTCCCAAAGCCTTCTCTTATCGCGTGCAGTTCGGGCGGCGATAATACCGGAATCCTTTGGTTTCGGCGCGGCAGAACTTGTCGCGCGTTCGGCGCGAGAAGAAACCCCTTGTTGATTTGGATTCGCTGAATCAGGGGTCCTCGACACGGGTCGAACATGCGCCGGCCGCGCCGCCGCGCTAATATCGCCGCGTGCCGGACGAGACACCCACCACCGACCAGGCAAAGCCGCCCTATATGCCGGCGGTGCCGTTGCCGACCCAGGAGGGGCCGGCCGGATTGCGTTTCGACTTCAACGAGGGCTGCCGGGTGATGACCCCGGCCGACGGCGCGACATGGCGCGTACGGCTGACCGACCGCGACACCGGCAATGTGCTGTTCGAGACACAAGCGGATTTCGGCGCCGGCCTGGTGCGCAGCGCCAAGCGCTATTTCATCCGCTTCCGGATCGAGGCCTGGCGGGAAGGCGAGGCGGTCTTCACCCACGACTACGACGCGCGCGACCGCGCGGTGCTGGTCCAGCTCTATCCCCATACCCTCGGCGACGGGATCGGCTGGTTCCCCAATGCGGTGCGCTTCCAACAGCGCCACGGCTGCCGGCTGACCTGCGCGATGAACGGGAAGCTGATCCCGCTGTTTCGCGGCGCCTACCCGCAGATCGACTTCGTGCCGTACGACGCGGTCGACACCGCGCGGTTTTATGCAAGCTACATCGTCGGCGTGTTTTTCGACGCGCAGCACTATCAGGTGCTGCAACCGACCGATTTCCGCATCGTCGGGCTGCACCGCACGGCGGCCTATATTCTCGGCCTCGAACCCGACGAGACGCCGCCGCGCGTCGCGCTCGACGACGGCCCGCGGCCGATCCCCGAGCCTTATGTCTGCATCGCCGTCCAGTCGACGGGCCAGGGCAAATACTGGAACAACCCGCAAGGCTGGCCGGAGACCGTCCGCTACCTCAAGGAGATGGGCTATCGCGTGATCTGCATCGACCGCGACGCGGTGCACGGCCAGGGGACGGTCTGGAACCGGATGCCGCCGGGCGCGGAGGACCAAACCGGCGACCGTCCCTTGCTGGAGCGCGCGCGCTGGCTGCGGCACGCCGATTTCTTTATCGGCCTGTCGAGCGGCCTCTCCTGGCTGGCCTGGGCGGTGGGCACGCCGGTGGTGATGATCAGCGGCTTCACGCACCCGATCAACGAGTTCGCGACGCCCTACCGCATCATCAACTATCACGTCTGCAACAGTTGCTGGAACGATCTGACGCTCGGCTTCGAGCCCGGCGATTTCATTCGCTGCCCGCGCCACCAGGGGACGCCCCGCCAGTTCGAATGCACCGCCGCGATCACCGCCGAGCATGTAAAGACCGTGCTGCGCCGCATCCCCGGCTTTGGCCGAGCGCGACGGACCGCGCCGAAGTGACAGCGTCAAGGCCCCTCGCACCGGCACGCCCTTTGCAACACGGCGGCGCGGCCCCACATCACGCTGCCTTGCCGCCTGCGTCTGGGCGTTGCAATTACGAGACTCAGGCGCTAGACATGCGGCCCCACGCCCGGGCGCTTCCCGGGCATGGGCAGCGGCCAGCACGGCCGCCGCTGCGCCCGTAGCTCAACTGGATAGAGCACCAGACTACGGATCTGGGGGTTGGGAGTTCGAATCTTCCCGGGCGCGCCACTTCGGTACCAAACTGCGAACGCCAATCGCCGCCGATTCTACGCTCGCAGCAGCGGCGAGAGTCCGCAAAAGCTCGGTTTTAGAACCCATCATGCGGACCTCGCTGCGGTCGACCACCTCGACACGCTGGGCCAAGGCCCGCAGATGGTCGCGCCGGTAGGTTCCATCTTCGTTCCGAAGCTTGCGCCGCGCCGCCAGAACAAACGTTCGCAGGCTTTCCGGCGTGATCGGCGGACCGAGCCTTTCGACCGCCGCCGTCGTTCGCTCCGCATCGGCAACCGCCTGGTCCCGCATCCCGGTCAGTTCGGCGATCCGATCCTTGAGCGAAGGGTCCGCCATATTGGCGATGCCGTTCTCGATCGCCTCATAAAGACGCTTCAGTTTCGCTTCGGCCTCGGCGGCGTGCTTGCACAGCTCCGCGATGTGGCCCCAGCGCCGTTCCGTCCACTCCTCGCGGTGGTCGAGCAGTTGCCCCATCATCGTCGCCAGACGCTGCGGATCGAGCAGACGCCATTCCAGATGGTCGGCGACCGCGCGGTCGAGCTTGTCCATCGGCCCGGTCAAGCCGCGGCATCCGGCCGATCCCTGCCGCGCCTTGGTGGAGCAGGTATAGTAGCGATAGTGCCCGCCGGAGCTGCCATTTCCCGTTCGTAGCGTCATCGCGCCGCCGCAGCTCGAACAGAAGCAGATGCCGGTGAGCAAGGTGGGGCCGCTCACGGCACGCGGCGCCATCCATTTCGAGTTGCGGGCTTTCAGATGGTCCCGCACGGCTTGGAACTCGGCTTCGCTGACGATCGGCGGCACGGCCATGATGGCGTGCTCGGATTCCGGCTTCGGCGCCTTGGCCTTGAAGTCCCGCGTGTTGAACCGATGCCGGCCGACATAGGTCTCGCGCGTGAGGATTTGGTGGACCGACCCAACGCCCCAACGACCGCCATCGCGCGTGCGGATATTGTGCTCGTTCAGCCAAATGGCGATCGACTTCAGACCCAGCGAGCCGCTTTCGCCGTCGCCCTTCAGGGCGAGCCTGTAGATCAGGCGCACGGTCTCGGCATGGACCGGATCGATTTCCAGCTTCTTCTTGATCTTCGCGCCGCGCTGCTCGGACACCACGATGCGATAGCCGATCGGTGGCAGCGCACCGTTCCAGAAGCCCTGCCGGGCATTCTCCTTCATTGCCCGCAACGTGTGCTTGCCGTTCTCTTTCGATTGATACTCGTCGAACAGCGTCATGATCTGACGCATCATCACGCTCATCGGATCATCCCCAAGGTCTTGCGTGATGGCGATCAGCCGGACGCCGTTGTTGGCGAGCTTGCGGACATAGAACTCGAACTGGAATTGGTCGCGGAAGAAACGCGAGAAGGAGTGGACGACGATGACGGTGAACGTCGGCGGCTTGACGAGCGCGGCTTCAATCATCGCCTGGAACGCGGGCCGCCGGTCATCGGTCGCGGTGTTGCCCGGCTCGACATACTCAGCCGCCACGTCCCCAGCCCTTGGCCTCGCAATAGCCGGTGATCTGCCGGCGCTGATCGGGAATCGACAGATCGCTTTCGGCTTGCCGCCCGGTCGACACGCGAAGATAGAGGGCCGCCTTTGCGGCCGGCACGGCCGCAGCCAACTCAGCAGGTTTCGGAACAGCGTCGATCATGATTCCACCATCCGCCTGATAACATCCATCGGCAGCACAAGACGCAGCGAGTCCGGCAGCTGCACAAAGCCATTGCCTTCGTAGAAGGCGGCGGCGCGCTCGTTGATCGCATCCACCACCATCATCGATGCGCCGATCGTGGAGGCGCTCGCATAGGTGCGGCGCACGGCGTCGGCGATCAGCATGGCGCCAAAGCGCTCGCCCTGCCGCGCTTCGGAGACCGCCAGACGCCCGACTAGGATGGCGGCCACCAGCGGATAGCGCGGGACATGCTTCCGCGCCGCGACAGGAACGTCACCATGCGGCAAGCCCGTGGCACAAAGGGTGTAATAGCCGAGCACCACATCCGGCCGCTTCGGCTCGACGAGCACGAAGACGCCGTTCGCCTTGCGCCGGACATCCTGACCGGCCTGCGTCCTGAAGTAGCGGTCGAAACTATCGACGCCGCAGGAGAAGCCGCTCCTGTCGTGATGTGACGCAAGCGCCTCTATCCTTAGATCGGGACGAGGCGCAGCCATGTTTAGGATGCCACGCGACGTTTATGCTCAGCGAGCGCGCGTTGCAGCCGCTCGCTCGGCTCCGGCGGGTTGATGAGGACATCGAAGAACGCCTTGCGGTCGCGGTCCGACAGCGCCAACATCTCATGCTCGGCGATGATCCTCCGCGCGGTATCGACGAGCGCCGTGACGCAGAAATCGCTCACCTTGCGCCGAGACAGATGGGCGGCCCGTTCGATCAAATCCTTGGAGTCCTCATCCAGCCGGAATCCGAGACGCTCGTCCCGGTTGGGCGGCTTCCGTTCGGTTTTGGCTTGCTCACGCGGCATGGGCTTGCTCCCAACAAGGCATCCAATACGCGCTGAATGTACGTCAGATTGACTCACAAATCAAGTCCTCGTCGATCCGCTGGAATCACGGCAGCGGGCCAAAGATTTCGTCGAGCACATCGCCGAAATGGGCCTCCATGACCCGCAGCTCCGTCTCCGTGATCGGCACCATCTCAGGCCAGTCATCCGTCACCCTGATCGGCGGATCATCCCGCACCGGCTGGTGGCCCCGGCACGGACCACGCACCCGCGCATAGTCATGGAGATCGGCCGGGATTTCATCCGGTCGGACGGCGAAACGGCGATAGCGCCTGGGTCCGTGTCTCATGCACCGAGCCTGCCGCAACGTGCTCCTCAGAGGCACCCGCCGTTGCTACGCCAGAGCACGCCTGGTGTTTACGGCGGCGAATAGAAACGCCTGGGTGCGTTCGATGTGGAAGGAGTATATTTTCGCGCTGGTTGTGATGCGCCACTTCCGACAACACAGGAATGGAGCTGGCAATGATGCGGGGTGGTAGTGGCCAAGACAGTCGGTCTCTCGAACGGAAGGATTTGGAAAACCCAAAG
This sequence comes from Allostellaceae bacterium, assembly GCA_035550515.1. GTDB lineage: Bacteria > Pseudomonadota > Alphaproteobacteria > ATCC43930 > CGMCC-115725 > DATARH01. The sequence goes on along the minus strand of DASZOZ010000044.1, from coordinate 2,861 downwards.
CGCTGCGTTGGCCCATTTCAAGGACATGCTTTCGCGCTATGGCGACGAAGAAGCGATCGAGGACCGTGCCGACCATGACGACCTGATTGCTCTTCTCGAATGCTATGACTCCGTAATCGTGGACGGTCCCTCCAAGATCGGTGGCGGAGTAGGCTCGTTTTTCCGGCGCCGGAACACCGGCGAGGGCTATTCGACGCCCGGTTTTTGGGTCCGGCGCGTTGACGGGAGCGAAACGGATTTCAGCTATCTAGCCGCCGTCCGGGGAGTCCCGAAATCAAACGCCCAAGAGTTCTATGACGCCTGTCGGTCTGCGGTAGGGGCAGACTTAAAAGCGGCCAAAGCGCGGCACTATATCGATTGCGCGGTAATCCGAAAGACGCCTTGCCAACGCAACGCACATTTACCGCTGCGCGGCATTGGGTCAGCGTTATGTTGGCACGTGGGCAGACCCGGCGTCATAAGGACCGATCTGCCTGATTCCCTCCTTGTTGATTGCACAATGGCGATCGGCGAAACGCTCGATAGCTGGATGCTGGCACATTGGGACGAACTCGACGAGACGGCGCGCTCACGAATGGCCGCCGATCAGATTGGACTATTTCGCCGCGTACTATCGCCCTAGATAGCCGGACGGGCGTCGGCCCGGCAACGGTGGCTGGTGACCGCCTTGCGGAGTCGATATCGAACGGAACCTCTGAGCTTGAAGGGAGTGCTTGTGGATCTACTCGGGCGGCGTCGCTTTGATGGTCCACGCTAGAAAGTTGGATAATGCTGCAAGTCCATGATGCTCTTTGGGTGGCTGAAGGAACGATCGTCAACTTTTATGGCGCTCCTTACCCGACCCGATCTGCCATCTCTCGGCTGGCAAACGGTGATCTTTGGGTATGGTCGCCGGTCAAGCTTGCTGCGAATCTGCGCACCGCAGTGGACTGTCTGGGCCCTGTACGTCACCTCGTCAGCCCAAACAAACTCCATCACCTTTACCTCAAGGAATGGAAAGCAGCATACCCCGAGGCTTCGCTATGGGGGCCGCAATCGACAATCAAGAAATGTCCTGACCTCACCTTCCGTGAGGCGCTGCAGGACGATCCGCCGGCCGCATGTAAGCCACAAACGTTTGTGGCTGCCCTACGTCTGCCGAGCGCGTTGGAACGCCTTAACGAAAATTTCGTTTGACGGCGTGTAGGGGCTGTATCAATATGATACACGCAAGGTCAAAAATAGGCGCGGAGCAATGCCCGACCCGATACCGTTTAGGCGCCCGGTTAACTGGGCGAAGCTGCGCGCAGACCAAGCACAGGAGATCATCCGTAAGCGATCACAGACTACCACCAACGTCGTGATCAGCTTACACGCTTTCGACCGCATTGAGGCCCGTTCGATCATTGCAGAAGATGTCTACTGGATACTGCAAACGGGTTTCGCTGAAGGGGTGCCGACGTACGAGGACGGTGAATGGAAGGTGATCATGGTGCGACGGATGCCGGGGTGTCGAGAGGCAGGCGTCGTCACGCTAATAGTAGGGGAAAATGAGGAGGTTTTTGTCAAAACCACGGAATGGATGGATTGGCTCCGATGACCGAATTGCACCATTACACGCTCTGCGGCCTGGATTACGTGTATCTGCGCAACGGCTACGACCTACGAGAGACACGGCATGGGCCAGCGATAGCTATTCATGATGCGGTCGCGCTGCACCAAGCCATAGCGCGCGCCATCATTACCAACCCACAGCCCCTCCGTGGACAGGAAGTCCGTTTCCTGCGATCGGTGCTGAAGCTGTCGCAGGCCGGGCTTGCGCGCGTGCTCCGCAACAGGCGGCTTACCGTGGCCCGTTGGGAGGCCGCGCCGGATACGGCGATCCCTGGAACTGCGGACGCTGCTTTGCGGCTGTTCTGTTCGCTGAAGATCGATAACCATGCGCTCGCCCAACAGATCTGCGATCTGCTCACGGAGATCGACGACCTAAAGCACCAGATGGCGGTTCTTGAACTTCGTGAGACTGAGCGCGGCTGGGAGCGCGAAGCAGCCTAGAGCCGTGTCGCGCGGTGCTGATGATCCGACAGACTGGCGAGGCCGCCTAGCGAACTGTCTTTGTCGTAGCGCTGATCCTGGCCCTGGCGGCAATCGCCTTACATGATGTCATGTAACGATGCCCCGCCGAGACGCTCTACGAAGGCCCCGCGCACGACGCGACCTTTCACGCCCCCTCGGCCGGGGTTGTACGCTTTGGCTTCAGCGATCCACACACCAGCGGTTGTGTGCGCTCTCCTGAATGGGTCTATGGCGCGGGTCCAGCCGGGCGCACGGCTATTCCTACCGGCCGGGCAACACGTCTTGACCCTGTATGACCCACGGCTGGTAGCTCGGGTTTCGATCGTCTTCCAGACAGACTGATTTGAATGGCGCGATGTTGCGCGCTGCGGAGACCGTGCAGCGCGCAAAGGATGTTCGGAGCGTCGGTCGGTAGGGGGACTGACCATTGCACCGGACGGGCTCAGGGAGCGGGCCCCGCGGGCAAGGCACGCGCCCGGACACCTTCATAAATTCCGCACCCATATTTTGCTTCTGTCGTGGGCTACAGAGACTTTCCCGTATCTCGCGACGGGCGATGAGATCTTCGGCGAGCGATTTCGCGAGGCATGGTGGCGCGGCGCAAGGCCAACACCGGAGAGTAGTGTGGATGCATGCGATGCACCAGCATCACCCTCGCTGTCCCTGGGTCTGTACTCAAATGAGGGATTGTGATTCAAGTCTTGTGGGAGGGCTTGGGTCATGCCGATAATTTTTGGCTGAGCGATGAGCAATGGGCGGCGCTGGCGCCGCACCTGCCGGTGGTGCACACCGGGCCGGTTCGCCAG
>DASZOZ010000043.1:0-21934 GCA_035550515.1 Allostellaceae bacterium | reverse complement strand
CAGGTCCACCACATTGATCGTCCGGATCCTGAGCTCCGGCACCAACTCCCGCAGCAGCTTCACCGCGGCCAGCGTCTCGAGCGTCGGCACGTCCCCCGCGCAGGCCATCACGACCTCCGGCTCGCCTCCACGGTCCGTGCTCGCCCACTCCCAGATGCCGATGCCCGCCGTGCAGTGCTTCACCGCCTGATCCATGGTGAGCCACTGCGGCGCCGGATGCTTGCCCGCCACCACCACGTTGACATAGTGACGACTGCGCAGACAGTGATCCATCACCGACAGCAGACAGTTGGCATCGGGCGGCAGGTACACCCGGATGATGTCCGCCTTCTTGTTCACCACATTGTCGATGAACCCCGGATCCTGATGGGTGAACCCGTTGTGGTCCTGCCGCCATACGTGTGAGGAAAGCAGGTAATTGAGCGAGGCGACCGGCCGCCGCCACGGGATCTCCCGCGTCACCTTCAGCCACTTGGCATGCTGGTTGAACATCGAGTCGACGATGTGGATGAAGGCCTCGTAGCACGAGAAGAAGCCGTGCCGGCCGGTCAGCAAATAGCCTTCGAGCCAGCCCTGGCACTGGTGCTCGCTGAGCACCTCCATCACGCGGCCGTCCGGGGCGAGGTGATCGTCCCACGGCTGGGTATCGGCCATCCAGGCGCGGTTGGTGACCTCCAGCACGTCCTGCCAGCGGTTCGAGTTGTTCTCGTCCGGGCTGAACAGACGGAAGTTGCGCCCGTCTTGGTTCAGCTTCATCACGTCGCGCAGGAACTGTCCCATCACCCGCGTCGACTCGACCGCGGTCGCGCCGGGAGACGGCACCGTGACGGCATAGTCGTGAAAATCCGGCATCCGCAGGTCGCGCAGCAACAGCCCGCCATTGGTGTGCGGGTTGGCGCTCATCCGCCGCTCGCCCTTCGGCGGGAGCGCCGCGAGCTCCGGTGCCAGGCGGCCTTCGGCATCGAACAACTCGGCCGGGCGGTAGCTCTTCATCCACTCTTCGAGGATGCGGACATGATCCGGGTTCTCGTGCATCTCGCCGATCGGGACCTGATGGGCGCGCCAGTAGTCTTCGGTGCGGCGGCCGTCGATCTCCTTGGGGCAGGTCCAACCCTTCGGGGTGCGCATGACGATCATCGGCCAGCGCGGCCGATGCGCCGGGTCGTTCTTGGCCTCCACCTTGATGCGCCGGATCTCGGCGAGAACGGTTTCGAGCGTCGTCGCCATCAGCTCGTGCATGGTTGCCGGCTCGTGCCCTTCGACGAAATACGGGGTGTAGCCGTAGCCGCGGAACAGGTGCTCCAACTCTTCGCGGCTGATCCGTGCCAGGATCGTCGGGTTGGCGATCTTGTAGCCGTTGAGATGCAGGATCGGCAGGACGACGCCGTCGGTCGCCGGGTTGAGGAATTTGTTGGAGTGCCAGCTCGTGGCGAGCGGCCCGGTTTCGGCCTCGCCATCCCCGACGACGCAGGCGACGATCAGGTCGGGGTTGTCGAAGGCCGCGCCGTAGGCATGCGACAGCGCATAACCGAGCTCGCCGCCCTCGTGAATCGAACCGGGAGTCTCCGGCGCGACGTGGCTCGGAATGCCGCCCGGAAAGGAAAACTGCTTGAAGAGGCGCTTCATGCCGGCCTCGTCGGCCGAAATCTGCGGGTAAACCTCGCTGTAGGTGCCTTCCAGATAGGCGTTGGCAACCAGCGCCGGCCCGCCATGTCCCGGGCCGGTGATGTAGATCATGTCGAGGTCGTGTTTGCCGATCAGGCGGTTCAGATGCGCGTAGATGAAGTTGAGGCCGGGGGTGGTGCCCCAATGGCCGAGCAGCCTCGGCTTGATGTGATCCTTGGTCAGCGGCTGCTTGAGCAGGGGATTGTCGTAAAGATAGATCTGGCCGACCGACAAGTAGTTTGCCGCACGCCAATACGCATCGATCAGCGACCGCTCTTTCTCGGATAGCGTTTCGGCCATTCTTCGCCTCGCGACTGTGGATGCCAATTCGGAACCGCAAGCCGATCCGCCGCATTGATCGGGATCAATTTAGCTCGAACCGGCGTTGCTGCCGTGAAATATTGCCCGCGCCATGTGGCGGCAGTTGGACGGTCTATGCAGAAACCGGACACTCGGGGCTGATGGTATGGCCGCAACCGCTGAGCCGCTGATCGGTGTCGTCAACGCCGGTTCGTCGTCGCTGAAATTCAGCTTTTACGAAGGCGAGCGCCGGCTGCTGTCCGGCCAGGTGGACGGGATCGGCGTGCACCCGAAGGCGAGCGCCGCGGGCGCCGACGGAACACCCGTCGCGCCGCCCGACCTCGGCGCGGCACCGCCGGCGACCCCGAGCGAGGTGATGCCGGTGCTGCTCCCGTGGGCGCGGCCTTACCTCGGCGGCCGCAAGCTTGCCGCGCTCGGCCACCGGGTCGTCCATGGCGGGTTGCACCATTCGAGCCCGGCGCGGGTCACCTCGGCGCTGCTGGACGAGTTGGAAACGCTGGTGCCGCTCGCCCCGCTGCACGAGCCGCATAACCTTGCGCCGATCCGCATGGCGATGCAGCTCGCTCCGGAGATGCCGCAAATCGCCTGCTTCGACACGGCATTTCACCGCAGCATCGCCGCGGTCGACCAGGCTTTCGCGCTGCCCTACGCGCTCTATGACGAGGGCATACGCCGCTACGGGTTTCACGGCCTGTCCTACGAATACATCGCGTCGGTGTTGCCCATGGTCGCGCCCGCGATCGCGCGCGGCCGCGTCGTGGTCGCGCATCTCGGCAACGGCTGCTCGGCTTGCGCGATGCAGGACGGACGATCGGTCGCGACGACGATGGGGTTCACCGCGCTCGACGGTCTGCCGATGGGCACGCGGTGCGGGGCGCTCGACCCGGGAGTCGTGCTGCATCTGATACAGCAAAAGGGCCTGTCGGCGGACGCGGTCGGCGACCTGCTTTACCGCCGCTCCGGGATGCTGGGGCTTTCCGGGATCTCTTCCGACTTTCGCGAATTGCTGGCGAGCGCCGACCCGCGCGCGGCATTCGCGGTCGAGCTGTTCTGCCGCAATATCGCGCGGCACATCGCCTCTCTCGCCGCGGCGCTCGGCGGCCTCGACGCCATCGTCTTCACCGCCGGGATCGGCGAAAACGCGGCGCCGGTGCGCGCACGGATCTGCCGGGCTTGCGCCTGGCTCGGCGTCGAACTCGACGAGGCGGCCAACGACCGGCACCTCCGGCGGATCAGCAGCGCGGACAGCCATGTCGCGGTCCACATGATCAAGACCGACGAAAATCTGATGATCGCCCGCCATGCGCGGTCACTGGTCGCCTGATTGTCGAACCGCATCTTTCGGCGGTGCCGATTGCGCGGTCGTCGATCTCGAGCGGCTCGACGCGGCCGGCTGCGGCAAACCGTCCCGCGGGACCGCCGCGTTTGCCGTTGGCTTGTGTGGCTAAGGGAGTGTTTCCACCAGACAGCGAAACCCGATGCCCTGGCAAACCAACGGCCTGGACAGTTGGGCTTTGCGGAACCCCGCCAAGACATCGCACAATTATTATATTTATCGATAGGTATTTACAAAATTATTTGAAAAATCTAGCGGAATCTTCGTTGTACTCTCCAAATCTCAAATATAGACCGGATAACGACTTGCGCTGATCCAGATCTACGGATTGCGTAGCAGTCGTCATCGCGCGCGCTGTCCGGAGCGTCAGCCATGAACAATATCGAAATTTTCACCGATTACGACATGGTCGTGTCGATCACAGAAAAAACCGTCAACGACCAGATCGCGCACCTGATCAATATTGGAATGATCAAGCCGGAATTCATCGTCACGCAAAAGATTGTCGGATCCGATTACGAGTTTGCCGTCCTCGACTCCGCCGCGCAGGTGCCGCGGGACAAAGACGGTCAACCGCTACAGGCTTATATCGACGGACAAATCGAGCCGCGACTGGCGATATCGCAGAGCGGGTCGTCGGTCACCTTTGTTCTCAATTTCCAATCGGGCACCGCGTATCTGTGGACCGGGTTTGGTCCGGCCGCAAAGCTGACCAGGTACGATATCGGCGGTTGGAGTTACGGCATCAACGTCAATCTGGACCTGAAGGTATTGGCGGATGACGACAAAGGAAAGGTCCCTGCCAACATCTGGGATATGCTTCACGAATTTCGCGTTGACATGTTCGATGTTCTTCACCTGTTCGTAGATTTTGAGTCCACGGATCTGACAAAATTCGATCCAGCCTATACGACGACAAAAGGGAGCGGCGATGTCGGGTCACAACAATTGGCCGCGTTCATGGAATTTTATCTCGAATTCTTGGTCAAGACGGGCAGCCCCTATATTTTGGGCTACAGTCCCAATGCGACGCCAGCAACCAAATACGGGGAAAACTGGCAGGTTCCGGACATATTGCGGCCGGTCGGCACGACGTTCACCGTCTATCACGATCCGCGCCACGCGGGACTCAGCAATCTGAACTTCGTCCTTGCGACAAAGGGCGGGCACCGCGGCATCCTTGGTTCGCCCGGCGTATTCGATACGAATTGGATCACTCCGGACGAGCAATGCGATGCAAAGATGATCTATTCGCACGCGTGCCTGATCGAAGGGTTGATCCTACAGCCGTTTTTCAATGCTTTCTCCAACCGGGTCTACGCCCAGGTCGCCGGCCATATCAACGTGTCGCGCGGCAACGATTACCGGCGCGCACGCACCGCGATGCCCACCGGCTTCCGCTATTCGATCTCGGAAATCGATTACGGACACGATCAATATGTCAATTACTACTCTGTCAACATCGTCAACAGTCAGGACAAAGTCGATCTCAATTTCTCCGGTCATCTCGCTTTTTATAAAGAAATCGACAAGTACATCGGAATCGATCCGCTCGGACACAACTGCAAAGCCTACGCGAAGGGGTCGATCGATTGGAGCGGCACGATTTCACTGCAAGCGACAAAAGACAGTAAGGGTCATGCGACGCTGGCATTGGCGCGGGCCTTTCGCATCGACCGGCACGATGCCGATCAACACGTGGACACCGCCCTCGAGATATTCTCTTGGATCGCCGGAGCGATCGACAAGATCCTCGGCGCTCTCGACGATTTCGGGCTGCCGCACGGCCTGCTCGAGCAGGTGTTCGACACGTTGTTGAAGACGCCGGTGCCCGGGATCGGCGACTTGTCGATCGCTTTCGCAAGCATGGGCAACTCGGTGGCCAACGCGGTGATCCTGCCCGCCGGACCCGTCTTTTTCTTCAAGAACCCTGCCGCGGACCCCGCGGCCAATTTGTCGCTCGAGCTGACCTACAAATCCGTCAGCTAGCCGCGCGGCGGCCCTCTCTTTCGGAGCATATGCAATGAGCGCTTCCTATGGGACGCCCGTCGTCGACACGGTGGTGTTGCCTGCGCCGAAGTCGATCCCCGGCGGCGCGGTTACGGTTCACGTCTCGTCGGAGCTGATGAAAAACCAACAGTCGGCATCACCGATCGAGCCCGGCAAGAGCATCCTTGTCGCGCAAGACAATTCCGGCCGGCCACTGATTTTCACGATCGGGCCGGACAGGCATTTGCGGCTCCTTTCTTCCGATTCCGGATCGGTGAGCGGCTGGGCGGTGAGCGAGTTGTCGGCAGGGCTCACCGGATATGATGCGGTGACGGCGTTCGATGTGACAGAGGATGCAAAGGGGCGCATATCCGTGGCGTTTGCCGCGAAGCGGGCTGCGGCCGCCGGCTCCGACATATTCGTCGCACCGCTGCTCGACACGGCCAGCGCCGGGCCCGACTGGTCGAAGTTCGCCGCCCTTTCCCACCGTGTCGCCGGCATCGACCAAGGCTTTGTCCCCGAGCAGATCCGCATGGGGGCGTCGGACGACGATGGTGCCCCGCTCGTCATCGTCAGCGGCAACATCGCCGGACGGAAAGTCTATTATCGGGCGTCCGGCGTCGGCGCGGCAGCCGTCGAACTCGAGTTCCCGGAGAATGTGAACCCCGATGACGACGGCCTTCTGGCGCTGTCGTGCGGGCACGCCTTCGGGCAGCGGGGCATCTTCTTTCTTTACAAGATCGGCGACACGCAGACGCTTGAATGCGCGACGCTCGCCGACGCGAAAGAAGGGTCGCAGCACTACGACTACAGCCCCGACAACCCGCAGGTTCAGCCGGTTCTCGGCGGCCAGCGGTACAACTGTATCGCCACCGCGCATGGCGGCGGCCCGTCGTCCGATCTCTATGTCGGCACCGACCGCGGCGTCTACGTGTTCCTGAACGCGTCGGCGAGAGCCCTGCAAAAGGTGACCGAGCGGCTCAAGGACGTGCGCGAAATTCTCGTCCGGCAGGATAGCGACAACATCTCGTTGTGGGTGCTGTGCAGCCCCAACCGGCTCTATTACGTCTACGGGAAAAAGGGACCCACCATCGATTGGCATCCGCCGATCCTGTTCAAGGACGGGGTCGTGCACATCGCGCCGCTGCGCAACCGCCGGCGCCAGGCCAATGAGTTGTTTCTCGTCGACCAGGATTTGAACCTGGTGCATTTTTGGCAGGATCCGGTCCACACGCTGTGGCAGCAGCGCCTGATGAAGGCGCCGCACGGCAATTATCTGCTCGATTTCGCTTCCTACACGACGCAGCTCCATTTCGCCGACGCGAACGGCAACGGGCTTGCCGCGCAGCCTCTCCGCATAACCGCGGCGGAATGGATGTACGTCGTCGTCAACGGCCGAACCTACATCCTCGACCGCGACAATCCCGCGACCGTCGCCACCGACGTCATGGCAAACGTCACGATCGTGGCGATGGCCGCCGACATGTCGACGCCGATTCTGCACGTCGAGAGCGACCTGTTCGACAACATTCTCAACATCTACGCGAACGGCAAGGTGGCGAAGGGGCTGGGCGCGATTCACAGCGGCGACGATCTGCGACAGGAGCGCACTCAGGACCACAAGCCGGTGCTCGCCGCGGGGGTCGGCCCGTCGACCGCCGACGGGGTGGCGGCGCAAATCGGCCAGCTCACCACGGCCGGCGGCAGCCTCGTCGATGGAAAGCGGGTCGGAGCGAATATTTTTGTTGCGGTCGACGACAAAAAGCACAGCGGCCGCTTGCGCTCTGTCGATCTTCCGGGTGACTTCGTCCTTGGCATGCGGCTCGTCGATAGCGTCTGGGAACCGCATGCCGCGGCGAGACTCGGTGAACACGGCCCGGGTGGGATTGTCGACGATTTCACCGAGTTTGCCGGCGATGCGCTGCATTGGCTCGACACCGCCTTCGTCGCGTTTGTCGACGGCGTCAAGCTGATCGAAGAGGGCGTCACTTATCTGAAAGACGGGGTCAGCTTCGTCATCCACAAGATCGACGATGGGCTGCAATTCGTGCTGACCCTGCCGGGGCGGATCGTCAATATCGCCCTCAAATCACTGGGCGCGATCTTTCGTGTGCTCGGCTGGGTGCTGAAGCTCGTCGGGATCGCGTTGAAGGACCTCCTCGCCTGGCTCGGCCACTTGTTCGGATGGGACGATATCTGGGAAACGCACAAGGTCATCGCGAAGATGATGACAAACGGCCTCGACACGTTCGCTCGTCATATCACGAGCGAACTGGAGGGCTGGCGTGCGGCGCTGCGCACCGAGTTCAACAAGATCGAGCAGCAGCTTGATCGGCTCGCGGCAACCGACAGTTTACGCGGCCTCGGCTTTCGCAACACGGCGAACGCCGGCGACGGCGGGCAAAACTCTTCGGTCCTGCATTCGCCGCCTGCCAACTGGTCATTTTATCAAATCCAGCATGGCGGGTTGTTGGACGGCGGCGGAGCGTTTGAAACCCTGGCCGCGGCGCCGGCCGGGAGCGATCCGCTTTTACAGTTCGTGACCGAAACGGCGATCCCGACGCTCACCAAGCTGGGAAGCGACGTCGGGAAGGACGCTTCCGATCTCAAGCGTCTGCTTTCCGATGGTGGCGCTTCGGTGGCGGATATCGTCAAATTCGCCGCCGATCTTGCGAAAACCGCGGTCGAGCCCGCGGCCCTGCTGTTCGACGGGTTTGTCCAGCTGCTGGAAGGACTGCTGAGCGTCTTCCGGCAGGCGCTGGAGGACGATTTGGACATCCCCTTCCTGTCGGACTTTTATGAGCTGGTAACCGACCTTCTCACCGACGGAGACGGGGAGCGGTTGACCGGCATCAACGGCACCGCTCTTCTTTTGGCGATCCCGCTGACGATCGCCTGCAAGGCCGCTACCGGCGAGGCGCCCTTCCACTCGGGACGGTTTGGGCTGAGCGATTCGACGCTTTTCGACCGGCTTATCGCCGGACTGGAGGGCGAAGCTCCGCACGATCGCGCCCCCCGGGCGCTTCCGGGAATTGCCGGCGGTTTCACGTACACAGCCACCGCCCGCAAATATGCCCATATCGGCGGGATGGCGGCGTCGATCGCCGGGATCGCGGGGACGTTGATCAACGTGTTCACCAGCGCCGGCTGGAAGTGGAAGCCTCTCCCGATCATCCAATTCGCGTGCGGGGTTTGCAAATACGCGTGTACGTTCCCGCTGAAGCCGCCTGCCGACGACACTGCGGCGGAGGTATCCTACGGCTTTCGACTTGCGGCTTATACGGGCGGCGCCCTGAACGTTTTCGCGCAAGGCGTGGTGGCGCTTGTGGCGACGCTGCGAAATTGCCCGGCGCCGGTCACGGACACCTGGAAGGGCGGCTGGACGATCGGCTGTGATGCGCTCGTCTTCACGGCGGCTTGCGTATCCGATGCGATAAATACGGTAGAAGCGGGAGGCCGCGTCATGACCGGCCTTTCGCTGGTGCCCGATATCCTCTCCAACGGCGGCGGGGTCATCATGGGCATCGGTCAGGCCAGCCCCCCAGGGTCCGAGGTGAGACTTTACGCCTTGCCCGGTGGGGCGGCATTTGCTCTCGTCGGCGCGGGCATCGCCTTCGCGGTCGCGCTCGCGGCGTTGATCATCGACAATGAGAGGAACCTTTTTCAGCCCCTCAACCCCGGCGGTTGATCGGGGGCAATTAAAACCAGACCGTGGTCGGCCTCGGCGAGACCTCGCGCCGGCCGGCGTCCTTGCCCGACTTGATCTCTACCCGGCGTTCCCGGCGAGCTTGTCGCGGGCGAAGCGGGCGTTCATCTCGATCCGCTCGCGCATCGCCGCCGGGAATTTGTTTTCGTCGAGCAGGCGCTCGCAGGCGGCAAGGCTGTCGCGATATTGCACCGCCCAGTAGGCGTTGACCGCGAGCTCGTCGAGCAGGCCGTAATCGTAAATCCAGGGCGTCAGGAAGAGGCCACTCGGCGGCGGCGGTATCGTCAGCGCATGTTTGGCGAACATGTAGCCCTGGCGGTACTTGGCCGAGACGCGGCAATAGCGCGCCGCGCCATGCAGCGATTCCGCCCGCCGGGGGCAGGCCTCCCAGGCCTTGAGGAAGGTGCCGACGATCGTCGTGTCCGGGTAACCGAGCCGTTCCATCAGCTGGCCGGCAGTGTAAAGGCTGATGAACACCTCTTCCTCCCAGAAGCCGAGCTCCGCGCGTTCGAGATAGGTCGCCAGCGCCGCTTCCGCGGCGCCGGCGTCGCGCCGGCTTTGCGCCAGATAAAACGTGTAGCGCGCGCGCAAAAACGGATCGGTTTCGTCGGCCAACGCGCGTGCCAGCAGGTCTGCGTCCTTGCGGTACTTGTCGGGATCGTCGCTGCGCGCGCCTTCGACACCGGCAACGATGTGGAACCCGCTGACGTCGCCCATCGAGACGTCGGCGCCGCTCGGCCCCTCGGGAAACTCATGCAGAACGCCGCGATAGCGGAACGCCACCCGGTTGCTGAAGAGTTGGGCGCGGCGATGGGTTATCGCGCCGTGCCGTATGTCGACATAATAAAGATCGTGCATCAGCGCGGCCTTGAACGCGGCCGCGTCAAACCCCCTCTCCAGCACCAGGACATCGTCCGCGTCGATGATCAGCGCGTAATCGACATCGGGGACCCCACGCAACCGTTCGAGAGCGATCGTCCGGTTCGCGGCGAAGTCCCGCCACGGTTCGTCGAACACCTGCCCGGGAAGATTCTCGCGCGCCAGATAGTCGCGGATCATTGCCTGGGTGGCGTCGGTCGACCCGGTGTCCTCGATCAGCACGTAGTCCACCAGCGGCCGGACGCTGGCCAGGCAGCGCAGGATGATGCGGGCCTCGTTCTTGACAATCATGCAAAGGCCGATCGTTTTCATCAGGGCCCCCGGAGCCAGATCTCAGCCAATGTTTAGAACAGTTCGACAAGCGGTACGATTGTCGCCCGCTCCGGCTCGAGGCTGGCGGCCCGCTGCCAGCGTCTCCGACTCATTGCCCGCCGCGTGATTAACAGCAGCGGGCGGCGTCCTGCTGTCCTGGCCGGGACATCGGCGCTTCGGGCTTTGACTGGGGATTCCTGATCATTGTCTGCGTTTGCCGCGCTGTTCGGCCGGATCGCGTGTCGGTCATCGCCGGTAACCCGCTCCTCCCCTTGCGCGTCTCCCTTGTTCGGGCGGAGCCCGAAGGAGCCGCCGTCGGAAGGCGGTGCACGACGCCTTCAATGGCGGGTATGCATCGGCATGTCGGGCAGGAGCGGGATTTGAACCGACAGGTCTGATGGTGACAGCGATCATTGCCCGTGTGCGGCCAGCGCGGTTGCCAAGGCCTGTGTGGTGAGGGTCACCGCGGTCATGCAAATTCCCGGGGTGTGACGGCGCAGCCGTCGCGGCCGGTGGCGATGCGGCGCAAGGCTTCGACCAGCAATCGCTCTCCTCCCTCCAGCCCGGCCGGGTCGTTGAATAAATCACCCATGATGCCGCCAATTTTTTCAGCCCGGGCAAAATGATCGAATTGCGAATGAGTTGCAATCTCGGATAGCATTCACCGCATCGTCGCAAGGGGAATGCCAATGATTTCGCTGCCGCCGACTTATGCCGAAGACACCCGGATAACCGAACTCGGGACGGCGGAGGCGTTTATCGTCATGGTTCTTCGCCTCTGGGTGGCTGCACGTCTCGAAACAGATAACGCGGTGTTGGACTGGCAAAGCGCCTTCGTCGCGGCAGGCGTCGAGGAGCAGGGCGTGCCGGCTTTCGGATGCTTCATGGACATTGTCGCCAGCACCGCTGTCCGTAGCGTTCGGGTACGGCCCATCCGGTGCATGCTGCTTGGCCGGGACGAGGCCAGGCTGCTGCAGCTTGTCAGCCTGTTTCAGCATGACCGGCGTGAACTGGCGATCGCGGCGTTGGCGGAATGGCTGCCGCCTGCGGCAGTGCGGCTGGCGGACCGGGTTGGTCAAGCACTCGCGGCGGCCCTTGGAGCGGGTCACCTGACCGTGCCGCTGCGTCACAGGGAGGCGGTCCAATATCGCCGGCTGGCTGCTGCCCATGCCATGCCCGGGTTTGCCCTGGTTCACTGAAGGCGGGGCCGCGATGGCGAAACAGGCAAGACGCTGGTCGGCGCCGCCTTGTCGTCCGGTGGCGCAGTTGAACGGTGGGTCGTCAGTCGCGCTCGCGCACGTGTAGCTCACCAAAGCCGTCGGCGGTCGCCTCCAGTGCCGCAAAGAGTTCGAGGCGGTATTGCAGGAGGCGGTAGCCAAGTTGGCCCGCAGCCTCGCGCAGCACCGTCTCGATGGCGCCGTTGCGGAACTCCAGCACCTTGCCGGTGTCGATGTCGATCAGATGCTCATGACGGTCGTCTCGGGCCTCTTCGTAATGCGCCCGGCCGTCGCCGAACTCGACACGGCTGAGCACGCCCGCCTGGGCCAGGATCTTAAGCGTGCGGTACACGGTGGATATGCTGATGCGGGGGTCGCTTTCCGTAACTCTGCGATACACCTCGTCGACGCAGGGATGGTCCTGCGCCTTGTCGAGCACGCGGAGGATGACGCGGCGCTTCTCGTTCATGCGCAAGCCGCGCTCCAGGCAAATCCGTTCGAGCCGGTTGGTCATACCATACCCCCAGTGTTCACCCAGCCGCCTTGCTCCTGCGGACCCGTCGGTCTGAACATTCGCCGGTCAGCAATAAGACGTATCCGGCGCCAAAATCCCCCATCGCGCGGCGCGAAAACGTTTGAACGCGCGGGGCGAGGTTCTTGCGAATAATTCTCAGTAGCCGTACCCTGTCCCGAGGCAGTGAGTGGCTGCTTCATCCCCCGGAGTGGCCCAGGGCGCGCCGGCAACCGGTAGAATTTTCAGGTCATGACCGAAAGTGCGATCCGGACCTTAGCCGAAGCTGTCGAAGTGTATTACGAAGAGCTCAAGGCGTTCGTGCTCCGCCGCACAAGCTCTCCGGCCCTCGCCGCCGACATCCTGCAGGAGACCTGGCTGCGCGCCGCGCTGGCAAAGCCCGGCGCACGGGTGGTCAACCAGCGCGCTTATCTCCATCGCGTCGCGGAGCATGTGGCGATGGACCATTTGCGTCGCAACGTTGCCGAGAGCTGGCGCCAGGCAAATGACGCCGTGCTGACGGATATCGTCGATTCGGCGCCGAACCCGGAACAGGTCGCCACGGCGCGGCAGGAACTGGATATTCTCCATGAGGCGGTGCGCGACCTGCCGCCAAAGTGCCGTGCGGTTTTTCTGCTCTACCGCGGTCGCGGCCTGCCCGCGCGCAAGATCGCGGAGAGGCTGGGGATTTCCGAAAAAACCGTCGAGAAGCATATCGCGAAGGCAATGATGCATTGCCGGCGGCGCCTGAAGGAGGCGGGGCGCGCGTTCTAAGATGTGCGAGAAATCCCCCAATCCGCTTTCGTGTCACGTATAATTGACGCGCTAGCTGGTTTGCGGTCCAGGTCCAGCGGACGGTGCGCCGCCTATATTAGGGCATGCCCATCGACCGGATATCCCATCAGGCCCAGGCCGTTCCCGACGCGCTGCTTGAAGAGGCGGCCGTTTGGAATGTGCGCCTGCATGATCCGGCAGCGGGTCACGAGCAACGGGCCGGCTTTGCCCGCTGGCTGGCGGCGGATCCGCGCAACGCTGCGGCCTACGCCGAAATGGAACGCCTGTGGGCGGCGCTCGAAGCGCCGGCCAAGCGCGTGCTGGCGGCGGAGACCGCCGTCGCCTCGCCGCTTCGGCCGAAGCGGCGGCTGTCCCCGTCCTGGCGATGGGGCGCCGTTGCAGCCTGCCTGCTGTTGGCGGTTTGCTCGGGTCTAGCCTGGAAAGGCAGCCTCCTCGACGATTTACGCAGCGACTACGTGACGGCGGTCGGTGTGCGCCGCGCGCTGACTCTCGCCGACGGCAGCCAGGTCATTCTCAATACGGATAGCGCGCTGGCGGTCTCGTTCGCACCGGATCGGCGCGCCGTTCGGCTCTTTCGCGGTGAGGCCTGGTTCAACGTCACACACGACGCCGGCCGCTCCTTCGTGGTCGAGACGCCGGAAGGCACCGTCCAGGTCACCGGCACGCAATTCAACGTGAGGATCGTCGGCGGGCGCGTCATCGTAAGCCTGCTCGAGGGCAAAGTGGCGCTGGCATCCGCCAATCCGCGGGCGAGCCGGCGCGATCTCATCGCCGGCCAGCAGACGGCGATGACGGACGCCGGTATCGACGCACCGGCCGAGTTCGATGCGGCTGCCGTAACGGCTTGGCAGCACGGCCAACTGGTCTTCTACAAGGCACCGCTCAAACAGGTGGTGGCGCAGCTTAATCGCTATCGCGAGGGGCGGGTCGTGGTGGCGAACGACGAACTGCGAGATCTGAAAGTCACGGGCGTCTTCGACACGACGGATACCGACGCGGCACTCTCCGTTATTCAGAGCACGCTCCATGTGCGGGTCTTCCGGTTGACCAATTATCTGGTCCTGCTGCGCTAACGGATCCGGCACCGATCGGTAGTTCTAAAAAAAAATTTATGAAAGCAATGGGGGATTCATCGCCGCCGTCCAGTCTTACCGAGAGTTGCGAATGCCCCGCATTTGCATCTCGTAGACTGATGGGGGATGACAATGGATTGGCGCGCCCGGGACAGGGCTTTTCTGAGGGACAGGGCTCCTCTAAGGGACAGTGCGGCAATATGGGTGCTGGCGGCCGCGTCAGTGGTTTCCCTGGGACATCCGTCTCCGGCGATAGCGCAAACTCAGACAAAACCGTCGGCGGCGGGTGTGGTCGCGCCGAGAACCTACAGCTTGGATATCGCCGGCAAGCCCTTGCCGCAGGCGGTAACCGATCTTTCGGCCCAGACCGGTTTGCAGGTGCTCTATACCGAGGCCCTCCCGTTCCAGCGCCAGGCGCCTCCGGTCAAAGGCAATTACACCGCTGAGCAGGCGTTGCGCCTGATGCTCGCGGGCAGCGGGCTCACCTATCACTTCACATCGGCAAATGCGGTCACATTGGAAAAGCTGCCCGCGGCGACCGAGGGTTCCCTGCCCGCTGCGCCCGGCGCGATGACGCTGTCGCCGGTGCGGGTGCAGGGACAGAATAATGCTCCCGGCGCCAATCCCTATGCCGATCCCGAGGCGCCCTACAAGGCCGACCGTCTCTCATCAAGCAAGTTCACCGAGCCCGTGCTCAATACACCGCGCACGGAAACTGTTCTGACCAAGGAGGTTCTGGAGGATCAGCACGCGACGGCGCTGCGCGATATCGGGCGCTCGACGGCGGGCGTGACGCTGGGGTCGGGCGAGGGCGGAAATGCGTTCGGCGATCGCTTCTTTATTCGCGGCTTCGACGTGCGCAACGATATTTTCGTCGACGGCATCCGCGATCCGGGCGTGCTCATCCGCGACAATTTCGACACCGAGCAGGTCGAGATCTTGCGCGGCCCGGCCTCATCCTTCGCCGGCCGCGGGACGACCGGCGGCGCGATCAATATCGTGACCAAGGAAGCGCAGGACGCCAACTTCCAATGGTTCGACGCCTCCTACGGGTTCCTTGACCATCAGAAGCGCGGCACGGTCGACGTCAACCGGGTGATCGACGACAAGGTCGATGTCCGACTCAATGCCATGGCCCAGGGCGGCGACTTCGCGGGACGCGACTACACGACGGACAATCGCTGGGGCGTCGCGGTTGCCACGACGCTGAAGCCGATCGACGACGTGACGATCAAGACCAATTATTCGCATACCGATATGTGGGGTTTGCCGGATTACGGCGTTCCCTACGATCCGGTCCTTCACCGTCCGGTGACCGAAGGGGTCGTATCGCGGGACACCTATTACGGCATCGTCAATCGGGACTTCACCACATCGATCCAGGATGTCGGCACCGTGAACGGCCAGTGGCGGGCCAGCGACTGGCTGACCATCGAAAACAAGTTCCGCGCAAGCCATTCGCTCCTCAACTATATCGGGACCATCCCCGAAAACCCGAGCGCCACGGGCCCTACCGCCCCGTTCTCGTCGAGCCCGACCTTCTTCTCGGGCTATGTGCAGCTCAATGCGCAAAGCCGTTATGAGCCCGTCGATACCATCGACGACCAGCCGCAGGCGACGTTCAAGTTCGAGACGGGTCCGGTTCTTCATACCGCGGTCGTGGGCGCGGAATTCTCCAGCGAGAAGGTCAGCATCGACAGTTACGGCGGGCTCACCTCCGAACTGGTGGGCACGGACCTCGGGCCCGGCGTTCCGGTCTTCGCCTCGAGCGGCGCCCCGATCGTCAGCGTCTTCAACCCGGTCAATTATCTGCCCAGCGTGACCGAGAAGCTGACGGGAAATCCGCTCCGATACAAGATAAACACCAATGCCGGATATTTGATGGATACCGCCAATTACCGGGACTTCATCCTTCTCAACGGCGGCATAAGGTATGACGATTACTCGATTTCATCCGCGAACAACACGAGTTCTCGATCTCACGACGACGGCGTCCCGAGCTACAATGTGGGCTTGACCGTGAAGCCGATGCCGATCGGCAGCATCTATGCCGCGTATGCAACGGCCTCGGAACCCGTTGGCGACGAGTTGGACGCGACATCGAGCTCCTATGGCGGTCTCGCGCCGACCCAGCCCACGACGCAGATTTTCGGGCCGCAGAAGAGCGAGGCGTACGAGGTCGGCACAAAATGGGAGCTTTTCGATCGGCATCTTCTCGCGACTGCCGCGGCCTTTCAAACCGACGTGACGAACGCGCGCGAGACGGCTCCGGCCGGCTTGCCGGGCTACACCAGCGGCCAGATCGTCGCGGGCGCGGCCTATCGCGTCCGCGGCCTCGATTTCGAGGCCGCCGGCAAGATCACCGACAAGTGGAGCATCCTCGCCGGGCTGGTGATCATGGACCCCAAGGTGACAAAGTCGATTGTGCCGACCAATGTGGGGTTGCAGCTGGCCAACATCGCGCCCCGGTCCTTCAATTTGCTGACCAAATATCAGGTATTCGATTGGCTGGAACTGGGCGGCCAGGCCGTCTACGACTCCGCAATCGAGGGCGGATCGCTGCTTGCGGCGAACGGCGGTGTTGCCTATCCGAACAAGCCGAACCCGACGATCCTCCCGTCGTATTGGCGGTTCGACATCTTCGCCGAGGCGAAACTCGACGAGCATACGGCGTTGAAGCTGTTCGTTCAGAATGTCTTCGACAAGACCTATTATGAATCCATCTACCAAAGCGGGCAGCCCTTCATCCGGGTGGCGCCGGGCCGTAACGTCCTGTTGGAGGCGACGGTAAAATTCTAGGCGGTGGACAATGCTGATTTGCATTCCCGACGTTCTGAGCAAAAACGACGTGGCGGATTTCCGCCGCATCATGGACGCCGAAGAATGGGAAGACGGCCGTTCGACGGCGGGCGCGCAGTCGGCGGAAGTCAAGCAGAACGAGCAGCTCCCGCCGGACGGCAAAACCTCGCGGGAATTAGGCAGGCGCGTGATCAGCGCGCTTGCCGCCAATCTGCTTTTTATCTCCGCCGCGGTGCCGCTTCACATTTTCCCGCCATTGTTCAATCGCTACCGTCCGGGAAAGTTCTTCGGCGAGCATGTCGACAATTGCATCCGGGGCGACAACCTGACCGGCTTGCGCATCCGCACCGATCTTTCCGTCACGCTCTTCCTCTCGGAGCCTGACGAATATGACGGCGGTGAGCTGATCATCGATGACTACTACGGTTCACACCGGATCAAGCTGCCGGCGGGACATCTGGTCCTGTACCCGGCGACGAGCCTCCATATGGTGACGCCGGTGACGCGAGGGATGCGCGTCGCCTCGTTCTTCTGGCTCCAGAGCATGATAAAGGACACGCATGCCCGGCGCCTGACATTCGAAATGGATAATGCGCTCCAGCACCTCATGACGCGCCTCGGACGCAACGATCCCGAGGTCCGGAAGCTGACAAATATTTATCACAATATTATCCGCCATTGGGCTGAGCTGTGAACTAACGGAAGTAGTGTCCGGCCGGACCCTCTTGACGGCACATGTCCGCGCGAGTCGTTGGCGTCTCGGCTCCACGAAATTTGGCTTGGGAATGGGGGATTCGAGCTCGTCATTTCGTCTTTCCATAGGATGCGAGTGACCGACACTCGCGGATAGCCCCCTCTTGCGCAAATCCGCAGACCCGGGCGACTGAGTGAGGCGATAAGATGATGCCGGGAGTTCACAGCGCCGGGATGCTGCCGATCGCCGCCTTCCTGGCAGTTGTTCTGGCTCTCTCACATCCCGTCAACGCCCAGACCACTTTGCCGACGGCATCGGCGCCGCCAGCGGCAAGTACGCCGGCACCCGCCGTACCGCCTCCGGCGCCCGTGCCGTCAGCGCCGTCGCCGCCCGCCGCGACATCCGCCCCGTCGGCGGGATCAGACACCTCGGCGACGGCCGTGCCGCTCGCCGCGCCGGCGGGGGTGAGCACACCCGATCAGCCGACGGCCGGTCTCTTCGGTTTTCTGTCGGACGACCTGTCGCCATGGGGCATGTTCCTCCACGCCGACTTTGTCGTGCAGCTGGTGATCTGCGGGCTGGCCTTCGCCTCGATGGTCACCTGGACGATCTGGCTGGCCAAGGCGCTGGAGCTCATGGCGGCGAGGCGCCGGCTGCGGCGCGCCTATCGCGCGCTGCGGGACGCGCGCAGCTTGACGGTCGCGGCCGAGCGGCTCGAGCACGGCAACGGCACGGTTCGCGCGATGGTCCGCGAGGCGAGCGAGGAGTGGCAGCGCTCGGCCGAAGCGCTCGACGACCGTGACGGCCTCAAGGAGCGGATCGCGCTCCATCTCGAGCGGGTGGAAGCGGTCGCCGGGCGGCGCATGATGGTCGGCACCGGCATCCTCGCCACGATCGGCTCGACCGCGCCCTTCGTCGGCCTGTTCGGTACGGTCTGGGGCATCATGAACAGCTTTCTCGGCATCTCGAAGATGCATACGACGAACCTCGCCGTGGTCGCACCCGGCATCGCCGAGGCGCTGCTCGCCACCGCCTGCGGCCTCGTCGCCGCCATCCCTGCCGTGATTATCTACAACCACTTTGCCCGGCAGATCGCGGCCTACAAGGCGCTGCTCGCCAACGCGGCTTCGGCGGTGATGGCGCTGGTTTCGCGCGATCTGAGCCACGGCGATCACGCGATCGCCGATGTCTCGGGCGCGGATGCGCTGCGGCGCACCCAGGATAAGCCGGACAGCGGCGAGCCGCTGCGCATGGTGGCGGAGTAAGCCGCCATGGCGGTGCGCCTCCATCACGCCGACGACGACCTCGCGGAGAATCACGAGATCAACGTCACCCCCTTTATCGACGTGATGCTGGTTCTGCTGATCATCTTCATGGTGGCGGCGCCGCTCGCCACGGTCGATGTCGCGGTCGATCTGCCGGCGTCGACGGCGCAGCCGCAGCCGCGCCCCGACAAGCCGTTATTCCTGACGATCAAGGCCGACCATTCGCTGGCCTTGGGCGATGATCCGGTCAACCAGGACAGTCTCGCGGCATCGCTCGACCATGCTTCGGGAGGTGACAAGGGCCAGCGCGTCTTCCTGCGCGCCGACAAGAGCGTCGATTACGACACATTGATGCAGACGATGGACGATCTGCGCGCCGCCGGCTATCTCAAGATCGCCCTCGTCGGTCGCGACAAGAACGAGAACCCGTGAACGCCGCGCTCGGCGACAGGCTGTTCGACCGGGACCGTGACGCAGAGGACGACTCGCCCTGGGCGCCGCTGCGCTGGGGGCTGTGCTTCGCCCTGGTAGCGGGGCTCCATGTCGGCGGTGCCTGGATGGCGGCGCATTGGCATCCGGCCGCGGAGCCGTCGCCGGCGCCGCCGCCAGCCGCCGTGATGGTCGACTTGCTGCCCTTGCCGGCCGCACCGCCCGCGCCGCCGAACGAGATCCCGCCCGGCCCGACCCAGGAAATAGCGCCGCCACCGCCGCCGCCCGAACCGGTGGAAGAGCCTATCCTGCCGCCGGCACCGCCGGCGCCCGCACCCGAAATCGACTTGCCGGTGCCGCCAAAGCCCAAGCCGAAGCCGCCCCAGCCGCATCGGCAAACCATTCCACGTGAGCTGCCGGAGCTGCCGCCGGACGACAAACCGCCGGCGCCGGTGACCACGGCGCCGCCGCGGGTCCAGGCGCCGCCGGCTCCCGCGGTCGCCGCGCCGGCGCCGGGGGCCGCTGCTGCGCGGTCGGCCAATGCGATGCCGACCTGGCAAGGGTTGCTGCTGCGCCGGCTGGAGCAGTTCAAACGCTATCCCGGCGCCGCCCAGCTCCGGCACGAGCAAGGTACGGCCTATCTGCGCTTCGCGATGGACCGGCAGGGCAGGGTGCTGTCTGCCAGCATCGCCAGAAGCTCCGGCTTCGCAGCGCTCGACGAGGAGACGCTGGCGCTGGTTCACCGCGCCGAACCGCTTCCGGCACCGCCGCCGGAAGTGCCGGGCAACCCGATCGAACTCGTCGTCCCGGTGCAGTTCTTCCTCAGATGACGGCGCTCCGGGACGAGACCTCGACCGCTTCGCGCCGCAGATCGGCCGAGCGTCCGGCGGCGGAGATGCCCGCCCGAACCCCCGAGTATGGACGCTGAGGCGGAGCCGCTGGTGGGCGCAGTAGGGATTGAACCTACGACCCCACCCGTGTGAAGGGTGTGCTCTCCCGCTGAGCTATGCGCCCGTCGCCGGCGGCTGACGGCAGGGTGCGGCATTTACGCGGTGGCGCCGGGCACTGTCAAGGCGGGCGCCGGTTGCCGGCACCGCGGCATCTTGCCGGTGAGCGCATCCCACCCGCCGATGCGCTGCCGCAGCCCTCCGGCCGCGCCCCCTTTGGGCACGATTGTTGCGCCACAGCGTTTCTGTTTTTGCACTGCGATATCGGCACGAACTTGCACAGAATAACGCCTATGCTGCGTCCTCTCGCGTGGCCGGTCCTACTCGCCGCCGTTTTGTCGCTTGTCGCGGCGCTGCCGCTTGCGGCGGCCGAGGATGTCGTCCGCATGGAGTTCGAAGGGTTCGGACCCGCCGGGCTCCACGTGCTCGACACGCATACCGTGATCGCCGAAGATTCGTCGCAATACGAGATCCAGGGCGATTTCTCGACCACCGGGCTCGCCTCGCTCGTGGCCAGCGTGGCGAACCGCTCGATGACGCGCGGCCGCACGGTCGGCGACAAGCCGCGCCCCGTCAGCTTCGACAGCGAGACCGACCGCAACGGCGTCGTCCAGCATCTGCGCGTCGACTACAAGCCGGACGGCACCCCCAGCGGCAGCGCCAACCCGCCGCCCAAGGAGCCGGTGACGCCGGTGTCGTTCACCCAGCTCGGCGGAACGGTCGACAACCTGACGGCCTATCTGCTGCTCGAAAAACAGGTCGCGCGCGGCGCCGGCTGCGGGCTGCGGGTGCCGGTGTTCGACGGCCGGCATCGCTACGACCTGCTGTTCAGCGATGGCGGCCTTCAGCTGCTGTCGCCGGCCGCGGGGCAGAATTTCTCCGGCCAGACCCACGTCTGCCGGATGACGCGCAGCGAGATCGGCGGCTTCTATGTCGACAAATCGCATGAGGAGGGCGCGCGCGCCGGCACGATCTGGTATGCGGCGCTGCTGCCCCACGGCGACATCGCCGTGCCGGTGCGCATGGAGATGGAAACCGAGATCGGCAAGGTCACGCTGTTCCTGGCCCGGCTGCACGGCCCGGGCGTCAGCCTCAAGCTTATGGATTGAGCCCCATCGCGTCGAGCGCCGCGGGCAACTCGGCGAAGCGGTCGAGCAGGCGGTCGGGGCCGAGCGCGGCCGGATCGATTCGCGCATAGCCGTAGCGCATCAGGATCAGCGGCAGCTTTGCGGCGCGCGCCGACAGCGCGTCGTTCTCGCTGTCGCCGATCATCGCGGCACGGCGCGGGTCGCCGCCGAGCGCCTCGACCAGTCCCAGCAGATGCCCGGCATCGGGCTTGCGCACCGCGAACCGGTCGCCGCCGGCGTAACCGTCGAACAGCCCGTCGAGACCCAGCTCGCGCAGCACCGCACCGGTCGCGTGATGCGGCTTGTTGGTGCACACGCCGGTGGCATAGCCGGCCGCGCGCAGCGCCGCCAACGTCTCCGGCACGCCCGGATAGGGGCGGCTCGCATTGGTCGCATGGGCTTCATAAATCTCGATAAACCGCGACTGCACGGCCATTGCCTCGGCGGCCTCGACGCCGCGCGCGGCGAACCCGCGCCGCAGCAGCATCGGCATGCCGTCGCCGATCATCGGCTTCACCTCGGCCGGCAAAAGCGGCGCGTGGCCCTGCTCGCGCAAGACTTCGTTAAGCGCGCTGGTTAAATCTGGCAGCGTGTCGACAAGCGTGCCGTCGAGGTCGAACAACAGGAGGAATTTCGTCATTTCCGCTCATTTAGAACTGGCGGCGTCACATTCGGCAACAATCTGTGTTTTGGCAGGGCAGGAAGCGCGTGACACCTTGTCACGCGCTTGCAACCGGGGAAGTGCGGGCTGTCCATGAACCAGTCTCGGCCGGAGGAGAATTTTGCCGCGATCGTCCTTGCCGCCGGCGAGGGCACGCGGATGCGCTCGTCCGTGCCGAAAGTACTGCACGAGGTCGCCGGCCGGCCGA
>DASZOZ010000042.1:0-14867 GCA_035550515.1 Allostellaceae bacterium | reverse complement strand
TCAGCTGATGACCGACGACGACGCGCTCGAAGCCTTTGTCCGCAAGGCGGCGATCGGCGTGTGGCACGCCACCTGCACCTGCCGCATGGGCGCCGACGACGACCCGATGGCGGTCACCGACAACCAGGGCCGGGTGCGCGGCGTCGCCGGGCTGCGCGTCGTCGACGCCTCGCTGTTCCCGGCCGTGCCTTGCGCCAACACCAACTTCCCGACGCTGATGACCGCCGAGAAGATCTCGGATGCGATGGTGTCGGCCGCGTAGGCGGCGGACACCCGCAGCCCGCGCGCGCTCCCGCGGCTCGCCTTGACGCGGCGGCCCCGGTAGGATGCGCGAAACGGGGAGACGCACATGCGCTTTGGGATTTTCGACCATCTCGACGACAGCGGCGTGCCGCTGCATCAGCATTTCGAGAACCGGCTCAAGCTGATCGAAGCCTACGACCGGCTCGGCTATTACGCCTATCACCTCGCCGAGCACCACAACACGCCGCTCGGCTACGCGCCGTCGCCCAGCGTGTTCCTCGCCGCGGTCGCCCAGCGTACGCAACAGCTCAAATTCGGCCCGATGGTCTATCTGTTGCCGCTCTACCATCCGCTGCGGCTGATCGACGAAGTCTGCATGCTCGACCAGATGTCGAACGGCCGGTTCCTCTACGGCGTCGGGCGCGGCATCTCGCCGGTCGAGGTCGGGTTTTACGGGGTTGATTTCGCCACCGGCGCCGAGCAGTTCCGCGAGGCGTTCGAGGTCACGCGCCTCGGCTTGACCGAGGACGAGGTCACCTTTCACGGCAAGTATTACGACTTCGACCACGTGCCGATCGCGATGAAGCCGGTCCAGAAACCGTATCCCGAGCTGTGGTACGGCATCGGCCGGCCGGAAAGCGTGCCCTGGGCGGCGCAGCA
This sequence comes from Allostellaceae bacterium, assembly GCA_035550515.1. GTDB lineage: Bacteria > Pseudomonadota > Alphaproteobacteria > ATCC43930 > CGMCC-115725 > DATARH01. Next base: position 13,964 of record DASZOZ010000042.1, on the reverse strand, counting down.
CGGCGCGCATATCGTCATGCGCCGGCCGATCCCGGCGGTGCGCGACGTCGTCCGGCAGTACACGGCGGAGTGGCAAAAGCTTGGCCGCGCCGAGGCCGACCTGCCGCTGATGGGCGTCAACCGCCATATCATCGTCGCCGAGACCGACGCCGAGGCGCGCGACATCGCCCGCCGCGGCTATCCGGCATGGCGCCGCCATATGGGGCTGCTGTGGCACAAATATAACGTGCCGTTCCCGCTCGAAGCCTCGCTGCCGCCCGATTTCACGACGGTGCTGGAGCGTGGCGACGCGGTCGCCGGCAGTCCCGCGACGGTGCGCGACTTCATCGCTCACGAGGTCGCCGAGACCGGCGTCAGCTATTATGTCTGCGACTTCGCCTTCGGCACGATCAGCCAGGTGGACGCGCTGCGCTCGACCGAGCTGTTCGCCCAGGAGGTCATGCCGGCTTTCGCCTGAGGAAGGGCGGCACGGCGCCGGGCGGCGCCTGCCGCGCCTCCAACTCGTCGAGCATCGCGTGGATGCGGTCGACATGGCTGTCCTTGTCGTACATCGCGTAGAGCGCACCGGCGAGGCGGACCGGATCGCCCGAATAATAGCGCTCGTAAAGCTGCTGGCGGCCCGAGAAGGAGGAGACCGCGGTGTCGAAGGCGAGCCGGAACAGCTTGATGCGGGTGGCCGCGTCGACGGTCGCGGCCTGCGCGTAGCGGCCCACGTCTTCCCCGGCCTCGCCGCCCAGCTCGGCGTAGGACGGCACCGCGACCAGCCCGCCGGCGCCGAGAATCTGGATGATCTCGCAGGCGCGGATGAACATTTTCGGGAACATCATCCGCACCGTCCACAGCGGCATCGCCGCCGGGGTGACGCAGCCGTCGGGCCGGGTGACCGCATCGGCCTCGCTCGCGCGCAGGCAGGAGCGCACGAACTCGGTGTGCTGGATCAACTCGGCGAGCATGCCCTGCACGTGCAGATGGCTGTCGATATTGGTCGAGCGCGCGATCGCAAAGCCGAGCGCCATCATGAATTCGCACTTGGCGAGGTTCTTGGTCGAGGTCTGGTGCATGACCTGCGGCATCGCGCCGGTCCGCGCATAGAGCCCGTTGCACATCTCGGGATCGCGATGGATGAACACGCGCTCCCACGGCACCAGCACATTGTCGAACACCGCCAGCGCGTCGCCTTCGTCGAAGCGCGACGACAGCGGATAGTCCATCCCGGACGCCGCGTTCCGATGCACGATGCTCGGCCGGCAGATGAATTTCAGCCCGGACGTGGCGACCGGGATGCTGAAACCGAACGCGTAAGGCGCCGCGGCCTCATTGGTCGCGAGGAAGGTGGACGGCATCACCAGGATGTCGTCGGAGAAGGCGCAGAGCGTCGACACCATCCGGGCGCCGCTGACGACGATGCCGGCATCGGTCTCCCGGACGATCTTGGCCGCCAGATCCTTATCCTGGGCCTCGACCGGCTTGGAGCGGTCGACCTGCGGGTTCAACAGCGTGTGCGTCATGCACAGATCGGCCTCCCGCGCATGGGCGTGGTAGGCGCGGACATTGTCGGCGAACCGGCGGTCACGCCGACCGAACTCGTCGGCGCCGATGGCGAACCCGGTCAGCATGACGTTGAGGAAATCGGGGCTGCGGCCGAACATGCCGCAGGTCGAATCCATCCAGATCTTGACCATCGCGCGGCGGCGGATCAGGTCGTCGACCGCGCGCGGCGCGATAAACGACAGGCCCACCGGCTCGCCGCTGGACGGGGAGGGGAACACCATCCGCGCGCGCAGCGCCGGGTCGTGCTGCATGTCGTAAAACTCGGCCATGCTTTGCGCCGCGCCGGCGAACCGCGGATCGGCGGTGACGTCGCCGACCCGCTCTCCGTCGATAAAGATCCGGCGATCGTCGCGCAGCGCCGCGAGAAACTGATCGCCGGTGCGAATGGGCATGGTCACGGCCTCCCTGAACCTGCTGCGGTGCAGTTAGGCCGCGCCGAGGTCGGCCGGGTCAAGTCCCGGCTGCGATCACCGCGGCGAGATCGCAAGGGGCATCGCCTTGGCCGGGCTTGACCCGGCCATCCACGTCTTCACGCTGCGGCGTTCGGGAATGAAGACGTGGCCCCCGAGGTCGAGCCCCGGGGAGGCGGGGATAGCGGCGACAACGGTCTTCAATTCGATGCGCTCGCCGCGGTCCCCGTCTTCGGCGTGCTGAGTCCGACGGTGCGGCCGGCAAAGCCGGCGGCGTCGAAGTAGCGCGTATCGCCGACCAGCTGGTAGTCCAGCACCGTGACGAGACCGTTCGCGCCCGGCGCCGACTGCATCACCTTGGCGACGTATTTCGGGATCGCGCCGCCCGGCATCGTCTCGGTCAGCACGCGGCCGACCAGCTTGCCCTTGGCCGCGATCTTGAGGCCGAGGATATGCGCCAGCGTCTTGCCGATATCGGCATTGCTGGCCGGTGCGGGGTCGGCAAAGCCGGATTTGAAATCCGGCCCGACCGCCGCCATGAAATTCATCGTGTCGGCGCGGCTGAAGCTGCCGTGCATGCCCTGGCCCTGCTGCAGGGGCGTGTCCGCCAGTTCGACGGTGCAGGTGAGCTTCTCGGCGCAATCGGTCGCAAAGGAGCGGAAATTGATCGCGATCGCCGGCATTGGCGTGACCGCCGAGCCCTTCAGGTTGATCGCGCTGAGCGGCAGCGTGCCCGGGAGACGCCCGAGCGAATCGTCGACGAACAGGCCGCTGACGTAATCCTGCGCCAGCAGCGCCGCGACGACCTTGGCGGCGAGCGCCTTGTCGCCCTTCGGCAGGTAGACGAGGTCGGAGCCGCCATTGGCCGCGACCACCAGTTCGGGCTTCGCCGGATCGGCGCCGATCAGCCCGTCGCCCCGCTTGGGGAAGCCGCCGGCGGCGACCGCGGCGTTTTTGCTGTCGGGGTCGAACAGCGGCATTTTCAGCGCCGCGGCGATGTCGATCGCGACAAACCCCGGCGGCACGAATCCCGTCGGCACGCCGTGATAGCTCGCCTTTGCCGCCGGGCTGGTCTTGCTCTCCTTGGAGATCGTCGAGAAGCCGTGGTCGGCGCTGACGACGATATCCGTCGTCTTGTCGAGGCCGAGCTCGGCGAGCGCCTGACGGATGCGGGCGAGGTCGCCATCGGCATTCCTGATCGCCGCCAGCGAGGTCGGGCCGTTGATGCCGGGCGTTAACTGATTGAGGCTATCGCCTTGATTATGCTGACTGCCGTCCGGGTCGCGCGACCAGAAGACAAGGACGAACGGCTTGCCGCGCCGTTTGAACAGCGGCAGCACGACCTTGGTCGTGACATCGGCGAAATAATCCTGCTGGGTCACGTTGGCGACGGTCGTGCCGGGGGTCGTGCTGTTGCCGGCCTTGCCGTTGTCGCCGCGCGACGGCGTGACGAGCGGCAGGTCGGCCGTGCCGAGCGCCGCCTTCATCTCGTCGGACAGCGGGATGCCGGCTTTCGAGCCGGTCGAATCGTCGACCACGATGGTCTGTTGGCCGCTGCGCTCGCTGTGGTCGAAAATCAGCGCCGGGCCCAGCTTGCCGATCGTCGCGGTGCTGAAGCCCTGGCCGCGCGCCGCCTTGAGCAGCGTCACCTCGTCAAGGTAGTCGCCGGCGAAATGCTCGTCGACATCGCCGAGCACCGGATCGCTTTCGAGAAACGGCGTCAGGCTGTCGCCGGCGCCGGGCACCGGAAAGCCGGTGTAGATTGTGTTGCTGAAATCGCCGGTATCGCCGAGGTAGTGCCCGGTCGCCATCGCCGACGCGTTGGGCGTGGTGAAGGTGGGGAACAGCGAATGCGGATTGGCGAAATTGACCCCCTGGTCGCGCACCGCCGCGAAGGCCGGCGCGGTGTCCGGCGTCACCATCAGCGCCCGCAGCCCATCCGGCACGAAGAGGATCACGTTGTGCGGCGGATCGGCCTGGGCGAGAGACGGCGCCGCCGCTACCGCAAGCGCCAAGGCAAGCAACCGGAATGCGTTTTTCGACATCGTCAGTCCCCATAGCGCGGTTCTTCCGCGCCCGGGTCATGTAGCGGCCGGATTTGACAGTTCCATTACAGCGCGGAGAGAGTGACGCTAAGGTCTTGCCTGCCAGGGAGAAAGCGCCTCCAATTTCCGGGTCCGCTTGGCGTCGTCGGGAAGCCTGGAGTCAGGGGCGTACGGAGCGCCCTCCCATGACCCGTAGGCGGGGTTGGCGAGCATCAGCCAGTCATGCCCGAAATGCGCCTTCAGCGCGTCGAAGCTCTGTGCGCGCTCGGCGACGCTGCCGACATAGTTGTCGGTGAAATCGCCGAACTGGTCGCCGAGCAGCAGCAGCACCCGGTAGTCCTTGGCGACCGCGGCATACCGCGCGCTTTTGGCATTGCCGCTCCATTCCGGGCGGTCGCGTTTCATCAGCAGCGTGTCGACATTGCCGCCCAGCGGAAAGCCCAGGGCTGCCATGTTGCGCCGCGTCTCCTCCTTCTGCTCGGCCGAACGGTTGGAGACATAGAAGACCTTGACGCCCTTGCCGGCGGCATAGGCGGCGAACTCGACCGCGCCGGGCACGGCCTTCGCCTGGCGAGCCTTGACCCAGGCATCCCAGCTCTTGGGATCGAACTTGGCGTGGTTGACGACCAGCCATGCCTCGTAGGGCGAGTTGTCGAGCGCCGTCTCGTCGAGGTCGAGGATCACCGCCGGCGGCAGGTCCCGGTAGGCCCCGGCTTGGTCATAGGCGGTCCATGACGGATCGGCGAGCGCCTGGTCGAGGCGCAGCCGGGCCAGCGCATAGACCGCCAGACAATTCGCCCGATACTCGACCGAAGTCTGCATCCAGACCTCGGCATTGAGCATGTCGTTCTGCGGCACGCCATCGGCGGCAAAAGCGGGCGAGGCCAGGGTCGCGAATGCCGTCAACGCGACGGCAAGGCCGGGCGTTCTCATCGCGAGACCGAAACGTCGCAACATCAGTCGCCGCTCGCCGCATGCCGTTTCAGCGCGTCGAGCCAGATGCCGAGCGCGATAGCATAAATCCGAAGATGCGACGCGATTTCTTCACCGATCTCCTGCCGGTACATATGAACCGTCAGGTTCCGTTGCTTCGCCAGCTTGAGCAGCGTCTCTGCGTCTCCATCCCCGACCCATCCGACTTGTCGGCACTCGACGATCGCGCCGCGCGGCGATCCGATGGAGATGCCCTCCCGGTCCAGCAGTAGTGCCGCAGCCTTCCAAATTGCTTCAAAGGTGTAGACAAGCCGGAGAATGGCGCCATCGCGTTCCGCAAGGTTCAGATCGTTCCGCGCCATCAACTCGTCGAGTGTCGCGAGCGCGGCCGATGCTTCGACGAGCCGGTCGTCTATTCTCGCCAATTGATGCCCTCGCGCCGCACGTTCCGGAGAAAAGCGTCCGTGACGCGACGAAGGTCCACCACATCGACATGGTAGGGAATAGTGCTTTCCTCGATGTTGTCCTCGATATCGGCAAAAACGCCCGAAGGAAGCGGCTCGCGAGGCAGGATCCCGATGTCGATGTCGCTAGCGTTTCGAACGTCGCCGCGCGCGCAGGAGCCGAACAGCCACACCTCGGCGTCGCGGTCGCCGAGCGCGTCGAGGACCATGCGCCTCAGTTCCTCGATCGCCCGCAGGCGGACGGCGTTCATCGCTATTCCGCGGCGGTGCCGGCGATGCGGCGCGGCGGCGACAGGCGGCGCGCCAGATAGGGGCGCAGATAGCGGCCGGTATGGCTTTCGGCGACCTCGACGACATCTTCCGGCGTGCCGGTGGCGACGATGCGGCCGCCGCCGTCGCCACCCTCGGGGCCGAGATCGATCAGCCAGTCGGCGGTCTTGATGACTTCGAGATTGTGCTCGATGACCAGCACCGTATTGCCGGTCTCGACCAGCGCGTGCAGCACGTCGAGCAGCTTGCGCACATCCTCGAAATGCAGGCCGGTGGTCGGCTCGTCGAGGATGTAGAGCGTGCGCCCGGTGGCGCGGCGCGACAGTTCCTTGGACAGCTTGACGCGCTGCGCCTCGCCGCCGGACAGCGTCGTCGCCGGCTGGCCGATATGGATATAGCCGAGCCCGACGCGCTGCAAGGTCACCAGCTTGTCGCGGATCGACGGCACCGCGCGAAAGAACTCGGCGCCCTCGTCGACCGTCATGTCGAGCACGTCGGCGATCGACTTGCCGCGGAACAGCACCTCCAGCGTCTCGCGGTTGTAGCGCTTGCCCTTGCAGACGTCGCATTGCACGTAGACGTCGGGCAGGAAGTGCATCTCGATCTTGATGACGCCGTCGCCCTGGCAGGCCTCGCAGCGCCCGCCCTTGACGTTGAACGAGAAGCGCCCCGGCGCGTAGCCGCGCGCCTTGGCCTCGGGCAGCCCGGCGAACCAGTCGCGGATCGGGGTGAAGCAGCCGGTATAGGTCGCCGGGTTGGAGCGCGGGGTGCGGCCGATCGGCGACTGGTCGATGTCGACGATCTTGTCGAGGAACTCGACGCCCTCCAGCCGCTCGAACGGCGCGGGCTGCTCGCGCGCGTTGTTGAGCCGCTTGGCGAGCGCCTTGTAGAGCGTCTCGACGATCAGCGTCGACTTGCCGCCGCCCGACACGCCGCTCACGCAGCAAAAGCTGCCGAGCGGGATTTCCGCCGTCACCTGCTTGAGGTTGTTGCCGCGCGCGCCGACCAGGCGGAGGATCTGCCCGCGATGCCCGGGGCGGCGCGCCTCCGGGATCGGGATCTGCTTGAGGCCGGTCAGGTATTGCCCGGTGATGCTGTCCGGCTGCTGCATCACATGGTCGGGCGTGCCCTCGGCGACGAGATAGCCGCCGTGGATGCCGGCGCCGGGCCCCATATCGATCAGCCAGTCGGCGCTGCGGATCGCTTCCTCGTCGTGCTCGACGACGATGACCGTGTTGCCGAGGTCGCGCAGCCGGCGCAAGGTCGCCAGCAGCCGGTCGTTGTCACGCTGGTGCAGCCCGATCGACGGCTCGTCGAGCACGTAGAGCACGCCGGTCAGGCCCGAGCCGATCTGTGAGGCGAGGCGGATGCGCTGGCTCTCGCCGCCCGACAGGGTCGCCGAGGCGCGCGCCAGCGTCAGGTATTCGAGCCCGACATTCTTGAGGAACCCCAGCCGCTCGTTGATCTCCTTGAGGATGCGCTGGGCGATCTCCTGCTGCGCCGGGGTCAGCGTCGTGTCGACCGCGGCGAACCAGTCGACCGCGTCGAGGATCGACAGCGCGGTCGCCTCGCTGATGCTCTTGCCGGCGATCTTGACCGCCAGCGCCTCGGGCTTGAGCCGCGCGCCGTCGCACACCTCGCAGGTGCGCGCCGCCTGGTAGCGGCCAAGCTCCTCGCGCACCCAGGCGCTGTCGGTCTCGCGGTAGCGCCGCTCCATGTTGGGCAGCACGCCCTCGAACGGCCGGTCGGTCGCATACTGCCTGAGGCCGTCGTCATAGGTCATCTTGATCGGCTCGGCGCCGGAGCCGTTGAGGATCGCGTCGCGCATCTTCTGCGGCAGGTCGCGCCACGGCGTGTGCATGCTCTGCTTGAAGTGGCGGGCGATGCTTTCCAGTGTCTGCGTGTAATACGGCGACGACGAGTGCGACCACGGGCTCACCGCGCCGTCGTAAAGGCTGCGGCCGTCGTCGTGGACGACGAGGTCGGCGTCGAAATACAGCTTGGTGCCGAGCCCGTCGCAGGCCGGACAGGCGCCGAACGGGTTGTTGAACGAGAACAGCCGCGGCTCGATCTCGGGGATCGTGAAGCCGGAGACCGGGCAGGCGAATTTCGCCGAGAAGATCGTCTCCTCGCCGCTATCGGCGTTTTCGGTGACGGCGAGGCCGTCGGCGAGGGCGAGCGCGGTCTCGAACGAATCGGCCAGCCGGTTGCCGAGCTCGGGCGAGACGACGATGCGGTCGACGACGACCGAGATGTCATGGGTAAAATTCTTCTTCAGCGCCGGCACCTCGTCGACCTCGTACATCTTGCCGTCGACTTTGACCCGCTGGAACCCGCGCTTCTGCAGGTCGGCGAGCTCCTTGCGGTACTCGCCCTTGCGGCGGCGGGCGATCGGCGCCATCAGGTAAAGCCGGGTGCCTTCCGGCATCTCCAGCACCCGGTCGACCATCTGCGACACGGTCTGGCTGACGATCGGCAGCCCGGTCGCGGGCGAGTACGGCACCCCGACCCGCGCCCATAACAGCCGCATGTAGTCGTAGATCTCGGTGACCGTGCCGACCGTCGAGCGCGGGTTGCGCGAGGTGGTCTTCTGCTCGATCGAGATCGCCGGCGACAGGCCTTCGATCGACTCGACATCGGGCTTCTGCATCAGTTCGAGAAACTGCCTTGCATAGGCCGACAGGCTCTCGACATAGCGGCGCTGGCCCTCGGCATAGATCGTGTCGAAGGCGAGCGACGACTTGCCCGAGCCCGACAGCCCGGTGATCACCACCAGGCTGTCGCGCGGCAGGTCGACATCGATGTTCTTGAGGTTGTGCTCCCGCGCGCCGCGGATGCGGATCTGCTGCATTAAAATCCCGGGTTCGAAAGGCCGGCGGCGAGTTTACCGCGGGACGCCGCACCCCGCCAAGGCGGCACCGTCGCCCGATATTTAGATGGTTGGCGAAGCGGGTTCTTGCATGTTACTGCGGATGCGGAGGTTTTCGATGTCGCAAACCCGCGCCGCCGACGATTTCAAGACGATCCGCCAGCGGCTGGAGGAGCTGCGGCGCGAGCGGCTGGTCCAGCAGCCGGCGCCCGCGGCGGAGAGGGGCCGGTGGTCGACCGGCCATCGCGGCCCCTGCGCCTGCGGCATGAGCCTGTTCCCCGACGAGTGCGACGGCAACTGCAAGCTGCTGTGATTCGCCGTCGCGGCGGCAGATTCATTCCTCTCACGCGCCTTGGCCGGACTTGATCCGGCCATCCACGTCTTATGCTGTGACGCAGGAACCTGAAGACGTGGACCCCCGGGTCAAGCCCGGGGGAGGCGAGACAGGGTAGTGTAGAGCGCTTTCAGAACCGCTCCGCGCGGAACGGCGTCGGGTCCACGAAGGGCGCATCGCCGGTCATCATCTCCGCGATCAGCCGGCCAGTCGTCGGGCCCAGCGTAAAGCCTTGATGCGCGTGGCCGAAGGCGAACCACAGATGCGCCTCGCCCGGCGCGCGGCCGAGGATCGGCAGCATGTCGGGGGTCGCCGGGCGAACCCCCATCCAGGGCTGCGGCTCGACCGGCTCGCCGAGCGGGAAGATGCGGCGGGCGATCGGCTCGGCGCGGCGCAGCTGCACCGGCGTCGGCGGCGCGTCCGGCCGGGCGAAATCGACGCCGGTGGTCAGCCTGATGCCGAGCCGCATCGGCGCCAGCAGAAACCCGTTCGACGCGACCGGCCGGGTCAGCCCGGCATTGCCTTGCGGCTTGAAATGCAGGTGATAGCCGCGCTTGCCGAACAGCGGCGCGCGATAGCCGAAGCGGCGCGTCACCGCGCCCGACCAGATGCCGAGCGCGATCACCGCGTCCGCCGCCTCGATCGCGCTGCCGTCGGCGGCCGCGGCGCGCCAGCCGGCGCCGCGGCGTTCGAGCGTCAGCGCGTCGCCGATCGCGAACTGTCCGCCGAGCCGCTCGAACAGCCGCGCATAGCTCATGGTCAGGCCGTGCGGGTCGTTGACCGCGTAGGGATCGGTCCAGTGCAGCGCCCCGACAAAGCCGTCACGCAGATGCGGCTCCATCTCCTCCAGCCCGGCGGCGGTGATCCTGGCGGAATTGACCCCGAACGCCCGCGCCGCCTCGGCCTTGGCGAACTCCTTGTCCATCGTCGCGGTGTCGTCGAACGCGCGCAGAAACCCGACCGGCCGCAGCAGCGCGGTCGATCCCGCCTCCTCGGCCAGCGCCTTGTGCTCGGCGGTGCAGGTCGCGATCAGCGTTGCCCATTGCCGGGCGATGTCGGCGTAGCGCCCGGGCGCCGAGTTGCGCCAATAGCCGAACAGCGACGGCGCCAGCCCGGCCAGCGCGCGCAGATGATAGTGCACGTCGACCGAGCGGTTCCTGGCGATGCGCCACAGCTCCGCGACCTCGCGCGGGAAGGGATGGGGAAACACCGCCTCGCGCTGCACCAGACCGCCATTGCCGTAGGAGGTCTCCTCGCCGGGGTTGCGGCGGTCGACGAGCACGACCTGCCTGCCGCGCTTCTGCAAATGCACGGCGATCGAGACGCCGACCATGCCGGCGCCGAGCACAATCACATCCGCCTGCATCCGACCGACCTGCCGCAAAAGGAAAACCGACGGCGAACCCTAGCACGGCGGCCTCGGTTGAACAGGCCGTGGCGGCGGGGTGCGCCGTGCCGCGAGGCCGTGCCCCGGGTCGCATTGACGCCGCCCGACAGGCGGCTGATACTTCGCGCGACAACGCGAAAAAACGCGCGGCCACTCTCGCACCTTTTGCGCAACGGCGCCGGTCGACCGGCGGCCCCCGGGGAGAGACGCATGGCCGATCAGACTTCCGAGAACCTTCTGTCGATGTACGACGATGCGCCGCTCAACGGACGCTATTGGCTCAGCTTTGGGATCGCCTCGGGCGTTCTCGTCCTCGATTTCTTCGATTTCTTCCTGATCGCCTTCGTGATGTCGGCGATCGGCCCGGAATGGAAGCTGACCTACGGCCAGGGGGCGATCATCCTCTACAGCGCCGGGCTCGGCGCGATTGCCGGCTCACTGGTCTCCGGCGCGCTCGGCGATGTCTTCGGGCGCAAGCAGTTGACGGTGATCGGCACGTTCATCTGCGGGATCTGCGCCGGCTGCATCGGCTTCCTGCCGACCGGCGCCTGGGTCGGGCTCGCGGCACTGCGCTTTCTCGTCGGCTTCGGGCTGGCGGCCGGTGTGACGCCGGTGCTGCCGATGGTCGTCGAGCAGACGCCGACGCGCTGGCGGACCGGCGTCACCAGCTTCTTTGTCGTGTTCGCCAGCGCCGGGACGCTGCTGGCGACCTTCACCTCGGCGATCCTGCTGCACACGTTCGGCTGGCGCGGGGTCGCGATGACCGGCTTTATCGCGCTGGTCGTCGGGGTCCTGGTGTGGATTTTCGTGCCGGAATCGGCGCGTTGGCTGGCGGCGAAGGGCCGCTTCAACGAGGCGCGCGACGAGGTGGCGCGGGCGCTCGGGCGGTCGCGCGACAGCCTGCCGCTGCCGACGGTGCCGCCCGCGGTGCAGCCGCGGGCCGGCCTCGGCGAGCTGTTCTCGGTCAACCCGCGGCTGTTCTGGCAGACGCTGCTGATCTGGGGCGGCTCGGCCTCGGCGGTCTACGGCTACATTCTGTGGGGGCCGACCATCATCGCGCTGGCGCTCAAGGTCGAGCCGGCGCAAGCCGCGAAGTATTTCCTGATCATCTCGGCCTCGGGTGTGACGGGGAAGATCCTGGTCTCGTTCATCGCGCCGATGATGGGGCGGCGGGCGCTCGGCATCACCTTCGGCTTCCTGGCGGCGATCGGGCTGGTGCTGGCCGGCTATTACAATTCGGCGCTGGTCGCGGGCTTCCCGCTGTTCGTGGTCCTGACCGCCGCCGCGGCGTTCTTCGCCGAGGGCGGCTTCTCCAACCTCGCGCCCTACACGGTCGAGCAATACGGCGTCGGCCTCGGCTCGCGCTCGTCGGGTCTCGGCCAGGCCGCGAACGGCGTCGGCAAGATCCTCGGGCCGCTGGCGCTGGCGATCCTCGCCGGCAGTGACAACATCATCGCGCCCAAGGCGACCGCGGCGGCGGTGTTTCCGGCCTTCCTGTTCCTCGGCGGCACGATGCTCGCGGTGGCGCTGGCCTTCGCTTTCCTCGGCATCGAGACGCATGGCAAGCAGATCGCGCTGAGCCACGCCGCCGAATAGGCGGTTGCACGCACATAGCAATTTTTATTCGGCTATGCGTGGGATTTAGATCGGTATATGCCTCACCACTATGCGTGCGACCTCCTGTCAAAAAAGGAGGCGCCATAGGGGAGGGAAGGCGTGGCCGAGACGACGTCGGAAGACCTGCTCGCGCTGTTTGACAGCGCCCCGCTCAACGCGCGGTACTGGGTGATCTTCGCCCTGATGTCCGCGGTCTTCGTCTTCGATTTCTTCGATTTTCTCGTGGTCGGCTACCTGCTGGCCGCGGTCGCGCGCGAATGGCACCTCACCTACGGCCAGTCCGCGGTGATCCTTTACAGCGGCGGCGTCGGCGCGATCGTCGGCGCGGTGCTGTTCGGCGCCTTCGCCGACGCCTGGGGGCGCAAGCAGCAGATGGTGATCGGCACCTTCATCTGCGCCATCAGTTCTGGGTTGATTGCGTTCATCCCCGAGGGCGGCTGGATGATGTTCGCGATCCTGCGCTTTTTTGTCGGGGTGGGCTTGACCGCGGCGGTGACCCCGTCGCTGACCGTGGTGGTCGAACTGACGCCGACCCGTCACCGCACGATCGCGACCAGCTTTTACGTCGTCTGGGCATCGGCTGGCGGCTTTCTCGCGCCCGCGATCTCGGCGGCGATCATGGGCCCCTATGGCTGGCGTCGGGTTGCCCTGCTCGGCTTTGTCGCGCTGGCCATCGGCGTGCTCGTATGGCTGTTCACACCCGAGTCGGTTCGCTGGCTCACCGCCAAGGGCCGCTTCGAGGAAGCGCGCGACGAGGTGGCGCGGCACCTCAACCTGTCGCGCGACCGGGTACCGCTGCCGACCGTGCCGCCGACAAGCCCACCGCGCGGCAATCTGCTCGACCTGCTGCACCACCCGCGGATGTTCTGGGAGACGATCCTGATCTGGGGCGGCTCCTCGACCGCCGGCTACGGCGTCTACCTCTGGGGGCCGACGATCATCGCGTTGCTGCTCAACGTGCCGGTGCCGCAGGCGGCGGCGTATTTCGTCATCGTCTCCGGCGCCGGGGTCACGGGCAAGATCGTCGTGACGCTGGTCGCGCCGCTGATGGGACGGCGGCTGCTCGGCGTTCTCTGGGGCTTTGGCGGTGCGGTCGCGCTGGCGCTGGCGGGCTATTTCAACACGGTGATGATCGGCACGATGCCGCTGCTGGTCCTGCTGTTCGCGTGCTCCACCTTCTGCATCGAGGGCGGCTTTTCCAACCTTGCCCCCTATACGGTGGAGAGTTACGGCGTCAGCCTCGGCGCGCGCTCATCGGGTCTCGGCCAGACCGCAAACGGGTTTGGCAAGATCATCGGGCCGCTGAGCCTCGCGCTCATCGCCGGCAGCAGTCATCTGGTGTCGCCGCAGCAGACCGAAGCGGCGGTGTTTCCGGCGATGATGTTCCTCGCCTTTGCGATGCTGGTGGTCGGGCTCTCCTTCCTCTTCCTCGGGGTCGAGACGCACGGCAAGCCGATCGCGCTCGGCAGCGAGGTGACCGCGGCGCATTGAGCGCCCGGACCGGTGGTAAAAGCCGGACCGGTTGTGGAAAGCGGGGATAAGAATGAAAACAGAACATCCGGCTGGCATTGACCGGCTGGCCTGCTAGAATGGCGGCCTCGGCGCTTTAGCATCGCGAAGGCCCTCCATGGCAGGCAGCATCAACAAGGTGATCCTCGTCGGCAATCTCGGCCGCGACCCCGAAATCCGCTCGACCAATGAGGGGATGCGCATCGCCAATCTCGCATTGGCGACATCGGAGACGTGGCGCGACCGCAATTCGGGCGAGCGCAAGGAGCGCACCGAGTGGCACCGCGTCGTGATCTTTAACGAGCGGCTGGTCGAGGTTGCCGAGAAATACCTGCGCAAGGGCTCGAAGATCTACGTCGAAGGCGCCTTGCAGACCCGCAAATGGACCGACAATCAGGGCCAGGAGCGCTACTCGACCGAGGTCGTGCTGCAGCGCTTCCGCGGCGAGTTGACGATGCTCGATGGCGCCGGCGGGGCGCGCGGCGGCGCGATGGAATCGGCGTCGGGCGATTACGACGACGGCTATATGGGCGGCGGCGAGACGCCGCGCTATGGCGGCAGCGCAGCGGGGACAG
>DASZOZ010000041.1:0-4757 GCA_035550515.1 Allostellaceae bacterium | reverse complement strand
GCCGCGACGTGCCACTTGACCGATTGCGAACCCCAGCCGTCCTTGGTGAAGGTCGTCCAGATCACCGCCGTACCGTCGGCGAGCGGCTCGACCGGCGCGGTATCCACCCGCACGCCGGGGCCGGAGGCCAATTCGAGCTGCGGGTAATAGGTCTCGACCAGATAGCTGACGAGGATGGTGCGAAAGCGCTGCTGGATGTCGACCGACTTGCCGCTCAGCTCGTCGGCGGTGGTGTAGCCGGCGATCCGCTTGACGTCGATCTTGTCCGCGAACAGCTCGGCGAGCTGCGCCCGGCGCTGCAACGAGGTCGCACCGCTCAGCTTGGCGATGCGGAACGCGTCGGTGAGGAAATGCGTCACGAAGGCCGAGGCCCCCTGCGGGTCGGCAGGCGAGGTTGCCGCCGGCGCCGCATGGTCCGGCGAGCGCGGGGCGTCGACGGTCAGGGCGAGACTGACGGAAGCGGCCGACACCGCGGACGGCGCTGCGGCATTGCCGTGCGCCGCGGTTGCGATCACCGCCGGCGCCGCCGGCCGCGGCGCGACCGCGGCCGGCTTCGCGGCGACACGGTTGCGTGCGATCGCGACGGTCTTTTTCGGGACGGTCTTTTTCGCGGGCCCCGGTTTCCTGGCCGCCGCGGCGGTTGTCACCGGTCGCTTGGCTTTCACCGCGCCGGTTCTTGTGCCGGCATGAACGGCGGGAGGTTTGCGAACGATCTTGGCCGGCGCATGTCTTGTCGATTTCGACGGCGCGGTGGCGGCCTTCGACGTGGAGCCGGTCGAGGACGGCGTTGTCGCGGCATCGGCCGCAGTCGACAGCAGCCAGCCGGCGATGATGCCGCCGAGCAATCCCCGCCAAGTGCCGCTGATCATTCAACTCTCCGACCGTCGGGGCCTCGCTCCAGCGGTCTCGCAATGCGGCCGGCATTACCAGTAATGCCGATCACCCCATGCCCCTCAATCGAATATACACAGCTTGCAGTAATCGCGTAGGGAATTTTCTGAATGTGGCTGAATTGTTTGCTTAATTCCCGGTAATTATTAACCGGCTCGATCACGCGCTTCATTGGTCGAAGCGGTTCGTGCCGGGCTATCCGCGTCCGGGGGCGATGCGGTAGCGTTTGTCACGCTGCTGAATGGAGAGGACGAGATGAGCCGTAGTGTCGCGCGTCTGCTGGCGGAGACCCTGGAAGCGCATGATGTCGACCAGATCTATTGCGTTCCGGGCGAGAGTTATGTCGGTCTGACGAGCGAGCTGCTGCGGCGCAACGCGATGCGCGTCGTGGTGTGCCGGCATGAAACCGGCGCCGGTTATATGGCGGTGGCCGACGGGCGGCTGCGCAGCCGCGCCGGGGTGGTGATGGTCTCGCGCGGCCCCGGCATGGCGAATGCGATGGGGCCGCTGCATACCGCCTTTCACGATGCGACGCCGCTGGTCGTGCTGGTCGGGCAGGTCGAGCGCAAGGACTTCGGCCGCCTCGCGCTGCAGGAGCAGAACTACTCGCGGCTGCTGTCGGACACCACCAAGCTGGTGATCGAAGTCAACGAGCCTGAACAAGCGTCCGAGGCGATCGCCCGCGCCTTTCACGTTGCCGAGAGCGGCACGCAGGGGCCCGTCGCGGTGATCCTGCCGGAAGACATCTTTGACGAGGAGACCGACGCGGCGGTCGATGCCGCGCGCGACCGGCCGATTGCCGGGCCGCGCGCCGACGATCTCGACCTCCTGGCCGACATGCTGGCGAAATCCGAGCGGCCGCTGGTGCCGGTGGGCGGGGCGCTCTGGGCGGACCATCTGCGCGACCCCGCGGCATTGGCCGACCTCAATCGCCTGGCCGAGGAATGGGTGCTGCCGATCAACCCGACCCACCGCCGCCCGCATCTGTTCGACGCGCACCACCCGAACTACGGCGGCTATATGGGAATTCGCGTGCCGCCGGCGCTGATCGGCGAGATGAAAAAGGCCGATCTGATGGTCGCGCTCGGCGAGCGGATGACCGACTCGGTCAGCCAGTCCTACACCTTCCCCGCCGCGCCGGTACCACAGCTGCCGTTCGTCCATGTCTGGCCCGACGCCGACGAGGTGGGGCGCGTCTGGCGGCCGACCCTCGGCCTGCCGTGCAGCCCGCACGAGGTGATCAAGGCGCTGTTGCAGCGCGGCGCCCCCGCCGACGCGGGCAAGCGGCGCGGCTGGGTCGCCGGGCTCAACGCCATCCATCGCCGGCTGCTGGCGAAGGAGTGGGATGCGACCAGCGACGGCATCAACTTTGCCGCGATCGTCTGCGAGGTCGACAAGCATCTGGCGCCCGATGCGGTCGTCACCACCGATGCGGGGAATTTCGGCAGCTTTGTGCACCGCTATATCGGCTTCAAGCAGAGCCAGATCTTTCTGTCGTCGGTGGTCGGCGCGATGGGCTCGGGGATGCCGATGGCGGTCGGCGCGGCGCTGCGCCAGCCGGGCCGGCAGGTCGTCTGCTTTATCGGCGACGGCGGCACGCTGATGATGGGCAACGAGATCGCCACCGCGCTGCAATATGGCGGCGCGCCGATCATGATCATTTCCGACAATTCGATGTACGGCACGATCGGCATGCACTCTTACGTGCGCTACCCGGAGCGCCCGTTTCTCGAGGGCACGCGGCTGACCAACCCGGATTTTGCCGCCTGGGGCCGCTCGTTCGGTGCCGAGGGCATCACCATCCGCGACGACAGCGCGATCGCCGACGGCATCGCCCGCGCCTTCGCGGTGAAGACCAAACCCGTCGTGGTGCATTGCCTGACATCGGCGGTGCAGATGAGCGCATGGCGGCGCTTCACCGGCTCGGAGACGACGCTGCCGTAGCGCTTGCACTCAGCCTTTCAGCTCAGCCAGGATCGGCAGCAGGTATTCGGCGAAGCGTCTGGGGTTCTCCGCGAACGGGAAGTGGCCGATGCCCTGCATCGCCTGGAACCGGACGCCGGGGATTTTCGCCGCCGTCGCCTCGGACAGCTCCACGGTGCAGGAGTAGTCGTACTCGCCGGTGAGCATAAACAGCCGGCAGCGGTTCGTGTCGATGCGTCCGACCCGGTCCCGCGCATCCCATTCGCCCGAATAGAAGGCGATGTCGCCGAAGAAGACCTGCGGCCCGCCCTGGCCGTAATGCCACGCGATCTGCTCCACATACTCCGCCGGGCTTTGCGGCGCGCTGAGCGCGCGGATCCATTCCGGCACGAATTGCGCCTGGTTGACGTGCGGGTGCGCCGCCCACACGGTCTGCCGCTGGTTGATCTTGTCGCACGCCTCGCAGGCGATGATGCCGGTGAAGGCCTCGGGATGCCGGTAGGCCAGTTCGAGACAGATTTCGCCCGACATCGACGCCCCCAGCGCCACCGGCTTCCGCAGTCCCGCGGCGGCGACAAAGCCCATGATGAGGGCGATGTACAAGTCGGTATCGAGCCGCCAGGAGCCGTGGATCGCGCCCTCCGGCGGCGGCGATTTGCCGTGCCAGGGCAGGTCGAACGAGACCAGCCGGTGATGCGCGACGATGCGCGGGTCGGCCATCAGGCCGTGGAACTGCCGCCCGTCGGCGCCGGCGGTGTGCATGCACAGCACGTCCTGCCCGGTCCCCGCCGACTCGCTGTAGATTTGATAAGTGACGCCGCCGACGGTCACCGGCACATAGCGGCCGGTGGCGGCAGGTACCGCGCGCGCGCCTTCGCGGGGGTGCAGCGAGACCGGCACCGGCAGCGCGCGGCCCCGGGCGAGCCATTTTCCGACTTCGAGCACGCGCCGCACGACATGGGCGTGCTGCATGAAGGCGAGCTGGTCGCCTTGAATGGAAAATTCCGGCAACCGGTACATCATCGCAAAGATGCCGTGATGGTGACGCGGCGGCACGGGTTCCAGAAACCGGCCCCATGTCGCCTCGGGCGCCGCCAGGGCAAAGCCGGGCGTGCCCGGATCGGCGGCGATCCGGCCGTCGACGAAAGTGAAGACGGTCGCGCCGCTCCCCGACACGATCGCGAAGCAACAGGCCCACGGCCCGGCCCAATTGCCCAGGACCGCATCCGCGGCACAAGCATCCCGCCAGGCGGCGGCGTCGGGGAACCCGGTCATGGTCGGTCGATCACTTTCGGAGTCATGCGCGAAGTCATTGAAATGATGGTGCCTCATGCAGGATAAACATAACGAATATGTTTCGCCATTCGCGCTACTCTAGCGCCGCCGTGCGGCGAAGTAAGCTGCTCGTTGCCACCTAGCACCGACCCCCGCGCTGTGCTGCGCCGCCCGCGGCCGAGGTCCACAGACCGCCTGGCCTCTGATTGCCTGTAGATCGGTCGATGGTGGACATCTCATTAGTTCGGATTTCATCCGCCCTGTCCGTCCAAAGTTCCCACTGTTATGACCTAAATTCTGATCGGGCCATGCGATGACTGGGAATCGAACTGAAGTTCTGATTGTGGGAGCCGGGCCGACCGGCCTCTCCTTGGCGATGTGGCTCACGCTGAGCGGCGTCAAAATCAGGATCATCGACAAGGCACCTGAACCGGGCACGACTTCGAGGACGTTCGCTGTTCAAGCACGAACCCTTGAGTTCTACGATCAAATGGTCTTCGCCGAAGAAGCGGTAGCGCAAGGACTTAGGGTCTGTACTCAAATGAGGGATTGTGATTCAAGTCTTGTGGGAGGGCTTGGGTCATGCCGATAATTTTTGGCTGAGCGATGAGCAATGGGCGGCGCTGGCGCCGCACCTGCCGGTGGTGCACACCGGGCCGGTTCGCCAG
>DASZOZ010000040.1:0-41758 GCA_035550515.1 Allostellaceae bacterium | reverse complement strand
GGCAAGCTCGTGCGGTTTCGACAAGGAGCGGAGCGAGATGAGCGATTCCCGGGGGTTGAGCGTCGGGTTGACCAATTACGGCGATCCCGATTTCGCGCTGTATCTGCGGCGCTCGTTTGCGCGCTCGATGGGCTATTCGCTCGACATGCTGCAAAAGCCCGTGATCGGCATCGCCGACACGCATTCCGGCTTCAACAACTGCCACCGGCATTTTCCCGAGCTGATCGAAGCGGTGAAGCGCGGCGTGCTGGCGGCGGGCGGGTTGCCGCTGGTCTTTCCGACGATTTCGCTGGGCGAGGTCTTTCTGTCGCCGACCAGCCTGATGTTCCGCAACCTGATGTCGATCGACACCGAGGAGATGATCCGCGCCCAGCCGATGGACGCGGTGGTGCTGGTCGGCGGCTGCGACAAGACGGTGCCGGCGCAGTTGATGGGCGCGCTTTCGGCGAACCGGCCGGCGATCGCGCTGGTCGCCGGGCCGATGATGACCTCGCGCTGGCACGGCGAGCGGCTTGGCGCCTGCACCGATTGCCGCCGCTTCTGGGCCAAGTACCGCGCTGGGGAGATCGACGCCGCGGAAATCCACGAGGTCGAGGGCAACCTCGCGACGACCGCCGGCACCTGTGCGGTGATGGGCACGGCGTCGACGATGGCCTCGATCAGCGAGGCGCTGGGCATGATCCTGCCGGGCAGCGCCGCGATCCCCGCGGTGCACGCCGACCGGCTGCGCGCCGCCGAGGCGACCGGCCGCGCGGCGATGGCGTTGGCGGCGCGAAAGCTCACGCCCGACAGGATCGTCACCGAAAAATCGGTCGAGAACGCGCTGCGGGTGCTGATGGCGATCGGCGGCTCGACCAATGCGGTGCTGCACCTGACCGCCGTCGCCGGGCGCGCCGGGATCGACATCGACCTCAACCGCCTCAACGCGATCAGCGACGAGACGCCGGTATTGGTCGACCTGAAGCCGACCGGGCCGCATTACATGGAGGACCTGTTCGCCGCGGGCGGGATCGGCGCGGTGCTGCGCGAGCTGAAGCCGCTGCTCCATCTCGATTGCCTGACGGTCGCCGGCGAGACCTTGGGCGAACGCCTTGCCGCGCCGGCCGGAATCGTCGACCGCGAGGTCGTCAAGCCGCTGGCCGACCCGCTGCTGCCCTATGGCGGCCTTGTCGCGCTGTTCGGCTCGCTGGCGCCGCGAGGGGCGATCTTCAAGCGCTCCGCCGCCGACCCGAAGCTGTTCGAAAGGGAAGGGCGCGCGGTGGTCTTCACCTCGCTCGAAGACCTGTCGGCGCGGGTCGACGACCCGAATCTCGACGTGACGCCCGACGATTTCCTGGTGCTGCAGAACGCCGGGCCGCTCTCGCCGTCGGGCATGCCGGAGGCCGGCTACCTGCCGATCCCGCAAAAGCTGGCGCGCGCCGGGGTCAAGGACATGGTGCGCATCTCGGACGCGCGGATGAGCGGCACCGCCTACGGCTCGATCGTCCTGCATGTGACCCCGGACGCGGCCTCCGGCGGCCCGCTCGCCAAGGTGCGCAACGGCGACCGCATCCGCCTGTCGGTCCAGGCGCGGCGCATCGACCTGCTGGTGCCGCCCGAGGAGCTGGCGCGCCGCCCGGCCGCGTCGCCGCCGGTGCCCGAGCGCGGCTACGCCCGGCTCTACCGCCACCAGGTGCTGCAAGCCGACAAAGGGTGCGATTTCGACTTTTTGCGAAAGGTGCCGACAGGAAGCGGTGCGCTCTGACGGAAGGCACAAAGTGGCGCCTTGCGGTATCGCGCTCAGGGCTTACTTTTATCTTACCGACTTACGGCGATGACCGATGTCAGAAGTGCTCACAACCACGGTGTCCACCAAGGGCCAAGTGATTTTGCCGAAGGCCATCCGGCAACGGCGGCGTTGGGACGCCGGTACGCGACTCGTCGTCGAGGAAACAGCCGATGGGGTGCTGTTGCGGCGAGCCCGGGTGTTCCCTGAGACTCGGCCGGAAGATGTCTTCGGCTCGCTCCGCTACGAAGGACCGCCGAAAACCATCGAGGAGATGGACGCGGGGATAGTGGCCGAGGTGAAACGCCGCCATGCTCGCGGTCGATACTAAGATCGTCGTCCGCTATATCACCGCGGACGATCCCGATCAGTCGGCGCGAGCACGAGAGCTGATCGATGGTGCAGATATCTTTGTCGCCTCGACGGTGCTTCTCGAAACAGAGTGGGTCTTACGGAGTAGTTATGGCTTTCCCGCGCCCCGAATAGCCGACCGGCTGCGGGCGTTCGCAGGGCTGCCGCAAGTGGTGCTTGAAGCGCCGGACGCGATCGCGACCGCGCTGGACGGGATGTCTGCCGGAATGGATTTTGCGGATGCGCTGCATCTCGCGGCAGCCCAGCCGTGCGAGGGCTTTGTCACGTTCGACCGCCGACTCGGACGCGTGGCCCGACGGCTTGGTGCCCCGAGCGTTCGCGTGATTTGATCCGCAGCTACTGCGCCGACGCCACCATTCGCGCCGCCACGGTCTTCGGCAGCAGCGCCCAGTATTGGCCGTCGGCGTAGAAATCGGTGCCGCGGGCTTGCGCGGCCTTGCCGCTGCCCCAATAGAAATCGCCGCGCAGCGGGCCGACGATGCCGTCGCCGATATCCTGCGCCACCACCAGCCGCTGCACCTGGACCGGACGGTATTTGTCGTGCGCGTCGAGCCACAGCGGCACGCCGAGCGGGATGAACTTGTGGTCGACCGCCAGGCTGCGTTCGGCGGTCAGCACCGCGCCCTGATAGCCGACCGGGCCGTCGCCCTTGAGTTCCTGGAAGAACACATAAAGCGGGTCCTTGCGGCGCAGTTCCTTGGCCTGGTCGGGATTGTCGCGCATCCAGGCCCGCACCGCATTCTCCGAGAACTGCTCTTTCGGGATCAGGCCCTGCGCGAGCATCAGCTTGTAGATGTCGACAAAGGGTTGGCTGTTGTTGGCGGCGTAGACCAGGCGCACGGCGCCGCCATCGGGCAGGCGGATGCGGCCGGACCCCTGCATCTGCAGCACGAACAGGTCGTCCGGGCTCTTCAGCCACAGCACCTCCAGCCCCTTGCCGGCGAGCGCGCCGTCCTCGATCGCGGCACGGTCGAGATAGGGCTTGCCGTTCACGAGGTCCTTCGGGGTGCCGTAGACCGGTGTCTGGTACGGCCCGCCCTGGCTGCGCGAGCCCTCCAGCTCGACCTCCCAATAGCCGGTGAAAAGCCCCTTGCTGCTGCCTTTGCTGGCGACCAGCGCCGGAACGAAATGCGCCTCGAAAAAATGCCGCGCCGCGGCGTCGTCACCGGCGCGCAGCGTCATCGCCTGATGGCACAGCGGACGCCAGTCGCGCATCTTGCCGAAATTGGCGCCGGTGGCGCTGCCGTCGAGCGGTGCGCTGTCCGGCGCCTGCTTGCCGAGCCGGTCGCATGATCTGACAAAAGCCGAAAGCGCCTGGGCGATATTGTCGTTGGACCAGCCGGGGAGTTGCGCGAAATTGCCCGGCGCCAGGCTGATCTGCGCCGCATCGGTCAACTTCCCCGGTTCGGAGGCAACCGGGCTGACGGCGCAGCTTGCGAGAAACAGGCCGACCGCGAGAAATCCGCAAGCCGCGCGAACATTGGCCATCGGGGAAGGTTCCATTGCCGTGTTGTGCCACGTCTTTTGCGTCAAAATCGATAAGTTACGCTTAAATTCGGCGGACAAATCGCCGCCGAAGTCATGGTTAACCTGAGGGAGAGACGATGCCCGCGGCCCAGCCCCCGACCCCTGCCTTGCCGCTCGCCGGCATCACCGTCATCGATTTCGGGCAGATCTTTCAGGGCCCGTACGCGACGCTGCTGCTCGCCAAGGCGGGCGCCGACGTGATCAAGGTCGAGCCGCCGCACGGCGAGCCGCTGCGCCGCCGTGCCGCGCCGGGCAAGAGCGCGACCTTGCCCTTCGCGATGCTCAACCAGAACAAGCGCGCGGTGACGCTGAACCTGAAGCATCCGCGCGGTCGCGAGCTGCTGTTCGCGATGGTGCGCCGCGCCGACGTGCTGCTGGAGAATTTCTCGCCGGGGACGATGGACGCGCTCGGCGTCGGCTATGCGGTGCTGAAGGAGATCAACCCGCGCCTGATCTACGCCACCGGCACCGGCTTTGGCATCAGCGGGCCGGATCGCGACAATTTGGCGATGGACCTGACGATCCAGGCCGCTTCGGGGATCATGAGCGTCACCGGCGCACCGGATGGGCCGCCGATGAAGGCCGGGCCGACCCTGGTCGACTTCATGGGCGGCATCCACCTCTACGGCGCGATCATGACCGCGCTGTTCGAGCGCGAGAAATCCGGCGAAGGCCGGCTCGTCGAGGTGGCGATGCAGGAGACGGTGTATTCGAGCCTGGCGGCGAGCTTCGAGTACTACCACCGCACCGGCAACCCGCCGCCGCGCACCGGCAACCGCCAGGCCGGCTTGTCGTCGACCCCGTACAACGTCTACCCGTGCAATGACGGCCACGTCGCGATCCATGTCGTGACCGAGGGGCATTGGCAGAACCTGATCAAGGCGATGGGGCGCGAGGATTTGGGCGAAGACCCGCGCTTCAAGACCAATGCCGACCGCGTCGCGCATATGGACGAGACCGACGCTGTCGTCGGCGAATGGACCCGGACGCTCGGCAAGATGGCGGTGTTCGCCCGGCTCAAGGCGGGCCGCGTGCCCTGCGCGCCGGTGCGCACCGCGCCCGAGGTCATGAACGACCCGCATATGCACGAGCGCGGCATGCTGCGCCGGGTCGAGCACCCCGAGCTGGGCGAGATCGTGCTGCCGACCAATCCGCTGCGCCTGCACGGCCTGCCGCCGGCGCCGATGATCCCGAGCCCCAGACCCGGCCAGCACAACGCCGAGATCTACGGCGACTGGCTCGGCCTCGGCGCGGACGAGGTCGCGGCGCTGAAGGCGGACGGGGCGATCTGAAATACGCCCGGCCGAACGGGGGGCGCGGCCACGCTTCGTGCGGCCCGGCCATGACGGTGACCGGATCATGCGCTAAGCTGGGCCGAGCGGGCCAACGGAGGAAACGATGGCGAAGGGATTGCTGATCGCGGCGATGGAGTTCTCCGACGTCGCCGAGGACGAGTTTCATGACTGGTACGATACGGAGCATGTTCCGGAACGGCTGGCAGTCCCCGGCTTTATCAACGCCGACCGCTGGATCGGCATCGACAACCCGAAGGTTTCGGTCGCGACCTACGATCTCGACAATGTCGGCGTGCTGCACAGCGCGCCCTACAACGCGGTGGGCGGCGCCAACGGCAGTCCCTGGACCAAGCGGGTCACCGGCCGCGTCAAGCACCTCATCCGCCTCGAAGGCGACCAGATCCTGCCCGGTGACGCGCTCGCGCCGCGCAACGCCGCGGCGCTGCTGGTGATCTCGATGAACCCGGTGCCGGAGGCCGAGGCCGAGTTCAACGCCTGGTACAACGAGGAGCATCTGCCGGCGCTCGGTTCGGTGCCGGGGGTGCTGATGGCGCGGCGCTATCGCGGCGCAGGCGCGACGCAGCGTTATCTGGCGATGTACCATTTCGCTTCGCCCGACATCCGCGAGGGCACGGCGTGGAAAAAAGCGGCGAATACACCGTGGACCGAGAAGATGCGGCCGCATTTCCGCGATTACCTGCGGCTCGAATGCCGGCCCTATAAGCGCGCTGCCTAAGCCGGGGGCGGGTGATGGCCGATCCGACGGCGCAAGGCGGGATACCGTTGCCGGCGGCGCTGCTGCGCCGCCGCTGCAGCCCCGAGGAATTGCCGTTCCAGTTGTCGAGCGAGCTCGCCGACGCGCCGGCGATGATCGGCCAGGACCGCGCCGCAGAGGCGGTGACGTTCGCGCTGCGCATGCGGCACAAGGGCTACAACGTCTTTGCGCTGGGGCCGGCCGGCGCCGGCCGGCACAGCCTGGTCGAGGATCTGCTGAAGCAGCGCGCCGCCACCGAGTCGGTCTCGTCCGATTGGTGCTACGTCAACAATTTCGCCGACCCGCAGCGGCCGCATCGCCTCGACCTCCCCGCGGGGCAAGGCGCCGGGCTCGCGGCGGCGATGAAGCGGCTGATCGAGGAGCTGCGCGTGGCGTTGCCGGCGGCTTTCGAGCGCGATGAATACCGCGCGCGGCGCGAGGTGCTCGACCAGCAGATGAAGGTGCGCAGCGAAGAAGGTTTCGGCGGCTTGCAGCAGCGTGCCGACGCCAAGGGCATCGCGCTGATCCGCACGCCGATGGGGCTGGCGCTGGCGCCAAAGCGCGACGGCAAGGTGATGAACCCCGAGGATTTCGAGGCGCTGCCTGCGGAAGAGCGTCAGCGCTTCGAGCACGATTTGCAGGAGGCGCAAACCGAGCTCGAGGCCGTGATGCGACAGGTCCCGCAATGGGAACGCGAGCACCGCGAGGCGCTGCGCGCCCTCGCCCGCGACACCACCGGCTTTGCCGTCGCCAGCATGATGGGCGAGTTGCGCGGCAGCTATGCCGACCTGCCGGACGTGATCGAGTATCTCGACGCGGTCGAGCGCGACATCAAGGAGAATGTCGAGGATTTCCTGCCGCAGACGCCGCATCCGGCCGAGTCGGGCGGGCCGCCGATGAATGCGGCGGCGCAGGCGGCGATGGAGGACATGCGGTTCCGCCGCTACCAGGTCAACGTCATCGTCGACAACGGCGGCAAAAAGGGCGCGCCGGTCATCTACGAGGACAACCCGACCTATCAGAACCTGATCGGCCGTGTCGAACATCTCGCCCGGTTCGGCGCGCTGATCACCGATTTCAACCTGATCCAGGCGGGCGCGCTGCACCGTGCCAACGGCGGCTATCTGATCCTCGACGCCGAACGGTTGCTCGTCGGAGGTTATGGCTGGCCGGCGCTCAAGCGGGCGCTGCAATCGGGCGAGGTCCGCATCGAGTCGATCGAGCAGGCGCTGAGCCTCGCCACCACCGTCTCGCTGCAGCCGCAGCCGATCCCGCTCGATGTCAAGGTCGTGCTGGTCGGCTCCCCGATGCTGTACTACCTGCTCGCGGCGAATGACGAGGATTTCGCCGAGCTGTTCAAGATCGCGGCCGATTTCGACGACCGGGTCGCGCGCACCGGCGAGGCAACGCTGCTATATGCGCGCGTCATCGCGACGATCGTGCGGCGCGAGCATCTGCGCGCCTTCGACCGCGACGCGGTCGGCCGGGTGATCGAGCGGGCGGCGCGGCTCGCCGGCGATGCCGACCGGCTCTCGACCAGCCTGCGGGCGATTGTCGAGCTGCTGCAGGAAGCCGACCAGCTCGCCGCCGATGCCGGCAAGGAAACCGTCGGCGCGGCCGAGGTGCAGGCCGCGCTCGACGCGCAGGTCCGCCGCGCCGACCGGATTTATCGCCGGATGCAGGAGGAGATCACCCGCCGCACGATCCGTATCGAGACCGACGGCGAGGCGGTCGGGCAGATCAACGGCCTGTCGGTGATCAGCCTTGGCGCGCTCAGTTTCGGCAACCCGACACGGATCACCGCGCAAGTGCGCATGGGCCGCGGCGAGGTGGTCGATATCGAGCGCGAGGTCCAGCTCGGCGGGCCGCTGCATTCGAAGGGCGTGCTGATCCTGACCGGCTTTCTCGGCGGCCGGTTCGGCACCGGGCGGCCCTTGTCGCTGCACGCCAGCCTGGTGTTCGAGCAGTCCTATGGCGGGGTCGACGGCGACAGCGCTTCCGCCGCCGAGCTGTTCGCGCTGCTCTCGGCGCTGTCCGAGGTGCCGATCCGGCAGAGTTTTGCGGTCACCGGTTCGGTCGATCAGCTCGGCGTGATCCAGGCGATCGGCGGCGTCAACGAGAAGATCGAAGGTTTCTTCGACGTGTGCCGGCAGGCCGGGCTCACCGGCCGGCAGGGCTGCATCATCCCGGCGAGCAACGTCAAGCACCTGATGCTGCGCGCCGATGTGGTTGAGGCGGTCGAGCAGGGCAAGTTCCGGGTCATTCCGATGGAGACGATCGATCAGGGTTTCGAGCTGCTGACCGGCGTGCCGACCAAGACGACCGACGACAAGATCGCGGCGCGGCTCGACGAATTCGCGGCGCGAGCGGCGGCGTTGCTGCGCGCGCAGACCGGGGCGTCGGCATGACCGGTGCCGTCGCGCGGATTGTCGTCCTGCTCGATGCGGCGTCCGAGAACCATGCGGCCATCGGCACCGCGGCGCGCCTGGCGGGCCGCTGGGCGGCCCATCTGCACGGCGTCTTTGTCGAGGATGACGACCTCATCCGGCTGGCGCACCTGCCGTTCGCACGGCAAGTGACGCTCGGCGCCGGCGTCGAGGCGCTGACGCTGCGGGAGGCCGAGCATCAACTGCGCGTGTTTGCGGCGCGTGCGCGAGAGGAACTGGCCGCCGCCGCGCAGCGGCACGGTGTCGCGTGGTCGTTCGAGATCGTCCGCGACGGCTCCAGCGACGGCCTGTCGGCTGCGCCCGACGATTTCCTCGTCGCCTGTACCGCCACCCGGCCCATCGGCGGACATTTTCGCGTCGAATGCCGCTGGTGGTGGAACGCCGCCGCGTCCGGCCCGTCGGCGCGCCTCCTGGCGCATCGGGAGGGCGATCCGTACGGCGCCGTGGCGGCGCTGATCCATGACCGCGACGCCGCTGCGGAGCGCCTGGTCGCCGCCGCTCTGCGCCTCGCCGAGGCCAATGACGCGGCGCTGGCGGTGATCTGCCCGCCGGCGCTGGCGCAGCAGGTGGGGTTCAAGACCTGGCTCGATCAACAACTGGCCGGGCACCCGGTCGCGGTCGATATCGAGCTGTTGCGCGAGCGCGCCCCGCTGCACCGCCATATCGCCGAGCTGCGCTGCCGGCTCGTCGCGATCCACGCGGAAGCGGAAGAGGCCAGCCCCGACCGCCTGCGCGAGCTGATCGCGACGGTCGCCTGCGACGTGCTCGTGGTGCGCTGAAGCGCCTACACGACCTGCAATTCGGTGGCGATGGTCCGCGCGGCGTAGACCCCGGACCAGCCGGCCGGATCGAGCCAGCCGGCCTCGTTGCGCGGCGGCCGGATGGCGCGGATCTGGGCGTCGGTGATCTCGCAGAGATCGCCGATCGCGCGCGGCGGGTCGACCTCGGTCGACCAGAAGAACCGGGCACTGCCGCCGACCTGGTGTTTGGCCACCAGGCAGTTCGGCCCTCCCCGCGCCGGGTGGTACAGGCCGACCGCCGAATAGCCGTGCTGGTGGCTGACCACCATGACCCCTTCGGTGCCGGGAAAGGCGTACTTCATCGCCGAGAACCAGCGGCACAATGCCCCCAGCTCCCCTTCGGTAAATTCATACCCGCCGGGATCATGAGCGGGCTCCCGGCTCGCTGTCGCCACCGCCGCGCGCTTCCGCCCGGGAAACCGCACAACATTCGACATTTCGGAAACGTCGGCCACTTTGCCCCCAATGATCGTGCCTGCAACGTGCAGGACTGTCCCCTCGCACTTCCCCGGGAGCCAGCGGCCCCGCACCCGCTTGTCGCATCGGCCGATAGGCCCAATAGGCGAATTTTTATCGACTATTTCTCGCCTATCGACCGATACAGTCCCCAAGCGCTGTAGTGCAGAGAGAATACAATCAAGGGCCGATTCCAAGTCAATTGAGCTGGGCCGGCGACGGCGGTTTTTCCTGTTTGCCGTGGCCTTTCTGTCACAGTTGCAGAAACGAGACAGGCTACAAAACCACTGGTTTTGCTTGGCGTTCGTCAGTGCGGTGCGGCATCCCCGCCGCAGTGGCGGGCGGGGAGCGATAAAAATCCGATACTTACGCTTTACTTGGTGTCGGTGGCGGGTGGAAGTTCGACGACCTGCTCGACACGGACCGGCACCAAGCCGGCCTGTTTCATCTGCAACATATCGGCCGCGCGCGGCGACATGTCGATCAGGAGCGCATCGTTGACCGGGCCGCGATCGGTGACGCGGACGACGACCGAACGGCCGTTGCGCAGATTGGTCACCCGGGCCAGGCAATTGAGCGGCAGGCTGCGATGCGCGGCGGTCGCGTGGACCGTGTCGAGGCGTGCGCCGCTGGTCGTCCGGCGTCCGACATAGCGCCCGCCATACCAGGCCGCGGTGCCGGTTTCGCTCTTGCCGACCACGCGAACCGCCGGCCGGGCCGCTGCCGGCCGGTCATGACCGGCCAGGCGGCGCCGATGCTTGTCCGGCTTCCCCGTGCGCTTATCGGCAACCGTGCGCTTGTCGGCAACCGTGCGCGACGGCGGCGCCGGTTCGACCGCAGGCGGTTCTGCCATCGCCGGCGCGTTCTCCGGCGCCGATATCGTTTCCGGCGCCGGGGTCGTTTCCGCCGCCGGGGTCATCGCCGCCGCCTGGACAAAGGGCGCGGCGACGATCGCGTTCGAGGTGACCCGCGCCATCTCGCGCGTCACGGCGGCGACCTGCACCACGGTATCGGCGATCTGGATGTTGCCGGAGACGGTCGTTTCGCTGGCGTCCGCGGCAGGCCGCGGCGGCGTCTGGTCGGCCATCGCGCCACTGGACAGTAAGAGCGCGGCAAGCGACGAACCGAAGGCAAACCACAACTTCATCCGTATGCGACCCCATGTTGTTATCACGGCACACAGCAACGCCACCCGCGGCGTCGCCGTGTTCGGGTCCAAACCGTGTTCTGGCTTACGGCAGGCGTCGTCCCGGATCGTTGGAGGAGCCGTCCGGGTAGGACAGGGGGTTTAGGTTCGCGGAGACTAGGCAAGAACGCGGACCGGTGTCAACCCTAAAGCGAATGAATTGCCGTGCCCGGCGCAAGTCAGCCGAGGCATTGAATGCCGCTGCAAGATTTCTGTTACAATCCTTGCAACAAAGGGATCGCCGATCTCTCTATTTGGCGATTACGGACTTGATCAAGTAATCCTGTTATTAACATGCGTGTACACCACTTATCCACAATCAAGAATGGGTATAGTCGATTGTGCTTCCACTGCATTGCAGAATTCGCCAAAGGGGTGCGAAGGCCATGCGGTTCGTGCCGCGAGGGCGGTTCCGCTAAGAGTGGGCCGCGCCGCCGTTACCAGCTAAGATGAGCGCGGAAAGCAGCAGCAAGAGGTTGGCCATGCCGGCAGCAGAGCGCGTCGTCATCGTCGGGGCGGGGGCGGGGTTGAGCGCCGCGCTGGCCCGCCTGTGCACGGCCCAGGGGATGGAGGTATTTCTCGCCGCGCGCGATACCGGAAAACTCGCCGGCCTCACCAAGGAAACCGGCGCGACCGCGATCGCCTGCGACGCGACCAGCGCGGCGGATGTCGAACGCCTGTTCGCCGCGGTCGACGCCGGCGGTGCGGTCGATCTCGTCATCTACAACGCCAGCGGCCGGGCGCGCGGGCCGGTCGTCGATCTCGACCCGGCGGCGGTCGAGGCGGCGATCAAGGTGACCGCGTTCGGCGGGTTTCTCGTCGCCCAGCAGGCCGCGAAGCGGATGGTCAGGCAAGGCCGCGGCACGATCCTGTTCACCGGGGCCAGCGCCGCAGTGAAGGGTTATCCGCGCTCGTCATCCTTTGCGATGGGCAAGTTCGCGCTGCGCGGCCTGGCGCAGAGCCTCGCCCGCGAATTGCAGCCGCAGAACGTCCATGTCGGCCACATCGTGATCGATGGCGGCATCCTCAAGGACAACGATCCGCGCGCCAACGAGAAGGGGCCGGATGCGCTGCTCGATCCCAACGCGATCGCCGAGACCTATCTCCAGCTCCACCGCCAGCACCGCAGCGCCTGGGCCTGGGAGATCGAGCTGCGGCCCTGGGTGGAGAATTTCTAACCCAGGCTCGTCATGTGTTCAGATGGCCGGATCAAGTCCGACCATGACGACAAGTGGGGAACGATGCGATGAACAAATACACCTGCACGCGGATGTCGGTCAGCGACATCTATTTCGCCACGCTGATCGCCGAAAACGACGATCAGGCCAAGGAAATGGCGATCGCCGAATGCCAGAAGCGCGGCTACGGCGACAGCCGGCCGCGCAACTGGAGCGTGCGGGTGCTCGAAGCCGATGTCGGCGGACCGGCCCAGGTCATCGATTGCGGCCACCGCGAAGCGTGACCGCGGGGGACGAGCGCCAGCGCCTCATCGACTGGTACACCGCCTTTGCACGGGACGAGGCGCGGGGTCGATCCGCGCCGTACGAGCGGTTGGCGGCGCATGTCGCCGGATCGCCCGAGCTGCTCAATTTCCTGCTGAGCCTGCCGGTCCCCAAGCGTCAGCCGAATCTGTTTCTCGCCGCGGTGCACCAACTTCACGGCGTTCCGGAGAGCGGCGAGCGGCTGGCGCGCCTCGTGCGCGCCGACGCCGCCCGCATCCGCGCGCTGATGCTTGCGCGCACGACGCAGACCAACGAGCCGGCGCGCTGTGCGGTGCTGCTGCCGGTGCTCGCGCGGTTGCCGCCGCCGCTGGCGCTGATCGAAATCGGCGCCTCGGCCGGGCTGTGCCTGCTGCCCGATCGCTACGGCTACGACTACGGCGCCGCTCGGATCGCGCCGCCGAGCGCCGCCGCGCCGGTCTTTCGCTGTCGCGTCTCCGGCCCGGCGCCGCTCCCGACAGCGGCGCCGCGGATCGTCTGGCGCCGCGGCCTCGATCTCAACCCGATCGATCTCGAATCGGACACCGAGATCGCGTGGCTGAAGACGCTGGTCTGGCCGGGCCAGGAAGAACGGGCGCGGATGCTCGACGCGGCGATCACCGTCGCGCGGCGCGATCCGCCGATGGTGGTCAAGGGTGATTTGCTGAGCGATCTCGAACCGCTGATCGCCACGGCGCCGCGGGAGGCGACATTGGTCGTCTATCACACCGCCGTTCTGCTCTATCTCGCGCGGGAACATCGCGAGCGGTTTGCGGAAAGGATGCGCCGCTCGCCGGCGGTGTGGATCGGCAACGAAGCTCCCGGCCTTCTCCCGTCCCTCGCAGGGGCCGCACCCCCGGCGCCCGGGCCGGGCCTGTTCCTGCTGATGCGCGACGGCGTGCCGCTCGCCTGGACCGGCGCCCATGGCCAATCGCTCGACTGGTTCGGTCGGTGCTGACCCGGTTTGGCCGGTTTGGATTGATCCTTCCGGGCGGCGCTGTCGCGCGGCTCGCCCTGCTACGGGTATTGTGCCGCCGGTGGATCGCGGACAGTCGGAAGGTCAGTCCATGAATGTTGGTTTCACCCCGGATCAAAGCCGCGTTGCGCGCGAGTTCGTCGGGTATACGTTCATGGATATGGCGCGGCTATGCGCGACGCGCGGATGGGACGAGGCCCGTGGCCGAAGTGTCGAACGTCTGCAAGCCGATCTGACGCCGGCGCCGCTCGGGTACCGTCGCGGAATGGTTGCGGGTCGTCAATTATTCTTCTTCTCGCATGCTTATCGCCTGACGACGGATCCGATCTTCGAGGACCGCGCCCGTCGCCTATATGCCGATTTGCTGGACCACTTCTGGGACAAGACGCATGGCGGCTGGTATTTCAGCGTCGATGACGACGATGCTCCGCATGACGCCGCCAAAGATCTGTATGGCCATGCCTTTATCATGTTTGGTCTGGCTCACTACGCCGCAATCTTCTCGGATGCGGATGCCTGTAATTGGATCGAGCGGACCAACGAACTCGTTTTTCATCACTTCCGCCTGCCCGCAGGATGGTTCGCGCCGTCGACGACACGGGATTGGGCCATCCTTGGCAGGAATTTAGAGCAAAACCCTCACATGCACCTGCTCGAGGCGTATCTTTCAGCCTTTGATGCTACGCGCGACAAAGCATTCATAAGGTGCGCGACAGTAATAATGTCGATCTACACCGAGTTGCTTCGAACCCATGATCGCAGCAAGGTGCTTGAGCATTTTGACGAGAATGGGCAGCCCGCCGCCGCGCGGGGCAACCTGATCGAGCCCGGCCATCTATACGAATGGTACTGGCTGGTGAACGAATACGCCGACATCGCCGGCCTGCCGGCGTACCGCGCGGCTTGCACTCCGATCATCGCGTGGGCTGACCGCTGGGGCATCGATCCCGGCGCGGGCGGCATTTACGATCAGGTCGACAGCGACGGCACCGTGGTCAGCAACCGTAAGCGCATATGGCCGGTGACCGAATGCATCAAGGCATTCGCCACCGTTGTGCGGCTCGGCGGCGGTGAACAACCGAAAGAGACTCTGACCCGGTGGACCACGTTCATCCGGCAGAGATACTGCACCAAAGGTGGTGCTTGGCACGAGTATTTAGATCGAAACCTCCAGCCCGACTGCGATTATCTGCCCCTCAGCACGCCCTATCACGTCGCAATGGCCGCTCTCGAAGTCGAAAGACTATGGGGCGGACCCGGCGCCTTCGGGCTGAGAAATTCCAAAGCCGCCGCCTTTTCGCCTGCGCAGGGCCGCGGTGGTGATCCAACGATCACGTGAAGCCGAGTGGCCGACCATGCCGGGGTGGATCGTCATCGCTCCGATCGCCGGCGGAGCGTATCTGGCGAGCAGAGGGGCGTCCGAACGGACAATTGCAAACCGGATCAGCGCCGTGCCGCCCGGTCGATTGACTTTTCGCCTTCTTCTGCTATCTACATACGCCATGACCATTGCGCGTGACGAGCTGCGACTTACCGCCTCGGCGTCCTGAACCGGCGCCGATCTCGCTCGTCCTTCCCCTCGCAGGGGATGTTTGCGCAAGTGGTTGTCATGATTTCGCTGTACCAGACATATCGGGGTTTTCGCGTCGGCGGTCGCATGCTGCGACTTACCGGCGGCCGGCGGCGCTGAGCCTGCCGGCCATGTTCCGCGCGATCTCACCTTCAGGCCGTGCCCGCCCGAGAGCGGCGGCGGCCTCCCGATAGGAGCTTTCGATGTCCCACGTTTCGTCCATGCCGATCCACAAATACCGCCCGTTTCCGCCGGTCAACCTGCCCGACCGGCAATGGCCGTCGCGGGTCATCACCAAGGCGCCGACCTGGTGCAGCGTCGATCTGCGCGACGGCAACCAGGCGCTGATCGAGCCGATGGGCGCCGAGCGCAAGCGCCGCCTGTTCGACATGCTGCTGAAGCTCGGCTTCAAGGAGATCGAGGTCGGTTTCCCCGCTGCTTCGGACACCGATTACAGCTTTGTCCGCCAGATCATCGAAGAAGACCTGATCCCCGAGGACGTGACCATCCAGGTGCTGACGCAGTCCCGCGAGGAGCTGATCGACAAGACTTTCGAATCGTTGCGGGGTGCGCGGCGCGCCATCGTCCATCTCTATAACTCGACCTCCGAGCTGCAGCGCCGCGTGGTGTTCGGCCTCGACAAGGCCGGCATCACCGACATCGCGGTGACCGGGGCGCGGCAGATCCGCGACCTCGCGGAGGCGATGCGCGGCACCGAGATCGTCTACCAGTATTCGCCCGAGAGCTTCACCGGCACCGAGCTCGACTATGCGGTCGAGATCACCGAGGCAGTGATGGATGTCTGGCAGCCGACGCCGCAAAAAAAGATGATCGTCAACCTGCCGGGCACGGTCGAGATGGCGACGGCGAATGTCTACGCCGACCAGATCGAGTGGTTCATCCGCAACGTGCGCGACCGCGACAGCCTGATCATGAGCCTGCACCCGCATAACGACCGCGGCGCGGCGGTGGCGGCGACCGAGCTGGCGCTGATGGCCGGCGCCGACCGGGTCGAGGGCACGCTGTTCGGCAATGGCGAACGCACCGGCAATGTCGACATCATTACCTTGGCGCTCAACCTGTTCAGTCAGGGGGTCGCCCCCGAGCTCGCCATCCACGACATCGACGAGGTGGTGCGCACCTCGGAATACTGCACCCAGCTGCCGGTGCATCCGCGGCACCCCTATGCCGGCGAGCTGGTCTACACCGCCTTTTCCGGCTCCCACCAGGACGCCATCAAGAAAGGCTTCGACGCGCTGCGCAAGCGCAACGACGATCTGTGGGAGGTCCCCTACCTGCCGATCGACCCGAAGGATCTCGGCCGCACCTACGAGGCGGTGATCCGGGTCAATTCGCAATCGGGCAAGGGCGGCGTCGCCTATCTCCTGAAGGAGGATCACGGGCTCGACCTGCCGCGGCCGCTGCAGATCGAGTTCTCGCGCATCGTCCAGGAGGTCACCGACCGCACCGGCAAGGAGATGACCAGCGCCGACATCTGGAAGCTGTTCCAGGAGACCTATCTCGGCGCCGACGGGAAAGGCGTCGCGCTGGTCGATTACACTATGCTGCCCGAACGCGGCGGCGAGCGGCGGCTCTCGGCGAACGTGACGGTGGACGGCGCCAGGCGCAAGATCGAGGGTGTCGGCAACGGCCCGATCGCGGCGTTCGTCGACGCCTTGCAGCGCGATTGCGGCATCGCCTTCACCTTCCTCGATTACAGCGAGCATGCGGTCGCCGGCGGCGCCGACGCCCGCGCCGCGGCCTATGTCAAGGTGCGCGGCGAAGGCGACGAGACGCTGCACGGCGTCGGCGTGGACGAGAACATCGTCACTGCCTCGCTGAAGGCCGTGGCCAGCGCCGCCACGCGCGTGCACAGCGGAGTGCATTGATCACCCCGGTCGACCCCCATCCCGACCCTCCTCCGCCTGCGGGGGAGCGGAGGGCGTCGGCGGCGGGCTGTCGGGCGCGCTCCTTTCCCTGCAAGCGGATGAGGGGCGGGGTGGGGTTCCTCGCCGCGCTGCTGGCCGGTGCCGCCCCCGCGTTCGCCAACGATTCGACCGCCGCGCTGGCCACCGGCGGGTTGCAATTCGTGCGCAACGACCAGATCGAAATGCGCGCGGAGCAGCTGTCGATCTCACCGAGCGAGGTCAAGGTCACCTACCGTTTCGTCAACAAGAGCGACCGCCCGGTCACCAGTCTCGTCGCGTTCCCGCTGCCCGACATCACGGTCGACAACCCGGACTGGAACGCGGTCGTGCCGGCCGAGGACCCGGTCAATTTCCTCGCCTTCGCGACGACCGCGAACGGCCAGCCGGTCGCGACGCAGGTCGAGCAGAAGGTCTTCGCGATGGGCGTGGAGCGCACCGCGCTGCTCCGGCAGCTCGGCATCCCGCTGGCGCCGCAGCTAAAGGCCGCGAGCGCCGCGCTCGACGGCCTGCCGAAGGATAAATGGGACGAGCTGATCGCGCTCGGCCTGGCCGAGACCGACGAATACGGCAATACCCCCGACGGCAAGATGCAGCTTCATCTCGAGCCGCGCTGGACGCTGAAGACCACCTATTACTGGCCGCAAACCTTTCCCGCTGGTCAGGAGACGGTTATCGGGCACCGTTACAAGCCGAGCGTCGGCGCCAGTGTCGGCACCGAGATCGGGGCGCCGGTCTATGCCGGCGATCCGCAACTGGCGGCGGACCAGAAAAAGCGGCTCGCCGCCTATGCCGCGAAATACTGCATCGACGGGAACTTCATCGCCGCTGCCGCGAAGGCGCAGCAAAAGGCGAAGCAGAACAAGGGCTATCTCGGCGAGCAGCGGATCGACTACATCCTGACCACCGGCGCCAATTGGGCCGGGCCGATCGCCGATTTCACGCTGACGGTCGACAAAGGCAGCCCCGACAACCTGATCAGCTTTTGCGCCACGGGCGTCAAAAAACTCTCGCCGACGCAGTTCCAGGTGCACTACACCGATTTCACGCCGGCCGCGGATCTGGCCATCCTGATCCTGACCCCCGGCGGCCCGCAATAGGCGGAGGAGCCATGCCCGCAACCGTCATCGCCGTCAGCCGCAGTCCCGGCCATACGCTGTCGAAGCCCAACCAGGGCAGCATTCGCCTGCTGGTGGGGCTCGGCGTCGAGGGCGACGCGCATATGGGGGTCACCGTCAAGCACCGCTCGCGCGTCGCCAAGGACCCGACCGTGCCCAATCTGCGCCAGGTGCACCTGATCCACGCCGAGCTGATGGACGAGCTCGAAGCCGGCGGGTTTCGCGTCGCGCCCGGTGTGATGGGGGAGAACGTGACGACGCGCGGGGTCGATCTGCTCGGCCTGCCGACCGGCACGCGGCTGCGCCTCGGCGCCGAGGCGCTGATCGAGGTCACCGGGCTGCGCAATCCTTGCGCCCAGCTCAACAAGATCCAGCCGGGGCTGATGAACGCGACGCTCGACCGCGACGCCGGGGGCAACCTGATCCGCAAGGCCGGCGTCATGGCGATCGTGCTCGAAGGCGGCGAGATCAAGCCCGGCGACGCGATCGCCGTCGAGCTGCCGTCCGAGCCGCGCCGCAAGCTCGAACCTGTCTGATCAAAGAGCGCCGTCCCGGCCCGCGCCGGGGCGGGTGTTACCGCGGTCCCCTACCGCGGTCCCCTGCCGGGCTGCGGGTCGACGCCCATGCGGCCGGAGCGGTTCTGGTACAGGTGGACTTCGCGCTTCATCGGCCGCGGCGGGTCGCCCATCAGCCACAACCGGTAGAGCAGCCGTTTTTTCGCGGGGTCGTCATGGTCGATAAAGCCGGTGCGGGCGTGCAGCATCTCGTAATTGTTGATGAACGACGCCTCACCCGGCGCGAGCCGCAGCTCCAGGCGAACGTCGTCGCGCAGCGCCGCCTCCTCGAAAAACGCCAGCGCCGCCTTTTCGAGGTCGGATAGCGGCTCGCCGAGGCGCTCGGCGCCGCGATCGATGACGCCGCGGACAAACCGCGTCGACAGCAGCCCGTCGACCTCAGAGAACACGGGCACGCGATAGGGCGTCACCGGTGCGTCGCCGGGCGCCTCCTCGCCGCGCCGGTCGCAGCGGAAGCCGCGTTCGAGCACGGCGAGGTATTCGGGGTGCTCGCGTGCCACGATCTCGTGCACCTTGAGGGAGTTGGCATAGATGCTCATGCCGCCTTCCTGGGCGTCGCGCACGCAGAGCAGGCCGACGATCTCTGCCGAATCCGTATGCAGCGACAGCTCGCGCGCCGTGGTGTAGCCGCGCGAGGCCTTCTCGACATTGGTCACATGGCCGAGATAGTCGCCATCCGCGCTCTGCGAGCAGCCGATGCCGAAATGGGCGCCGATGCCCCAATAGACGGTCTGCATCTCTTCCGGCGTGTACGTCCCGACCGGAAAGCCGCGCATCACGACGAGGCCCGGTCCGGCCTTGATATAGCCGAGCAGGTCCGCGAGGTCGGCGTCGAGCGCCGGGTGCGAGAAGTCGCGCTTGGTTATCTGGTGGAACGGCCGCCTGTCGCCGGCGCGTTTTTCCATCAATTCGTCGATCGCCGCGAGATGCGCCGGCTTGAAGTCCCAATAGAGCCGATCGCGGTCGAATTCCGCACCGAGCCAGCCCTGACGATGACGGCTGGTGGTTCTTTCCATCACTGCGGCCATTGTTGCCCTCTTGCTTCCAGCGATTCTGACCCTCACCCGTCTCGCGCCGGCGGTGCCGCCGCGATGAGCGGCGTGGTGGGTGAGGGTATCATCTATCGCGATCCGCGCACCCGGCTCATGATCAGCGTCGACCACGGGTCGGGCATCTCACCGACCGCGACCTCGATCAGCGACGGGCCGCGCCGCTTGAAGGCGGCGTTAAGCTCGCGCCGCAGCCCTTCGGGGCTCGTCGTCTTGACGCCGGCGATGCCGTAGCTCTCGGCCATCTTGGGGAAATCGGGGTTGCGCAGCTCGGTGGCGATCAGCTTGTTGCCGTAATCGACCTTCTGCATGCGGCGGACATTGCCGTAGGCGCCGTCGGCGAACACCACCGCCACGACGTCGATGCCGAACAGCGCCGCGGTCGACAACTCCTGGACGTTGTACATGAACCCGCCATCGCCGGAGACCGAGACCACCGGCACATCCGGCCGGGCCACCTTGGCGCCGAGCGCCGTCGCGTACGAAAAACCGAGCGTGCCCTGATAGCCGCTGTGGATGTAGCTGCGCGGCCGGTAGACCGGAAAGGTGAGCCGGCCGACATAGCCGATTTGGGTCAAGTCCTCGATATAGACGCCGTCGTCCGGCAGCTCGGCGCGCAGCACTTCGAGATATGCGCATTGCGGGCCGAGGCGCTCGGCGATGGTCGCGGCGGTCTTGGCCTTGAGCCCGTCCAGCTCGTCCTTGCGCGACTCGCGCCGCGGCCCGCTATCGACCGCGCGCAGCAACGCCGCCGCGGCATCCCTGGCGTCGGCGACGATGCCGATCGCCGGCTTGACGATGCGGGTGATCTCGACCGGATCGAGATCGACCCGGATCAGCTTGATCCCGGCGTCGAAGCCCCAGCGCGTCTGCGGCTGGTTGAGCCGCGTGCCGATCGCCAGCACGACGTCGGCGGTCCTCCACAACTGGTGCCCGGCGAGCAGGTTCTGCGCCAGGTAGTGGCGGTCGCTGACCACCCCCTTGCCGCCGGTATAGGTCACGACCGGCGCCTGCAGCCGCTCGGCCAGCGCAAGGATTTCCGGTCCGGCCGCCATCGCGCCGCTGCCGACAAAGATGACCGGCTGTTTCGCGGCGGACAGCGCCTTGGCCGCGTCGGCGACGAGGTCCGGGTCGGGCGCGGGCGGCGGCAGCGCCGGTTCTGGCGACGGCAGCGCCAGGGCGTATTCGCGCGCCATGATGTCGAGCGGCATTTCCAGCGCGACCGGGCGCGGCCTTCCGTCGGCGAGTTGGCGGAACGCTTGGTTGACCAGCTTGCCGGTCTCGCTCGGGTGGTTGATGCGGGCGGCCCATTTGGTGAGGCCCTGGAGGATCGCCAGTTGATCGGGGATTTCGTGCAGCAGCCCAAAGCCGCGGCCGATCAGGTCGGACGGGATCTGCCCGCTGATGCACAGCACCGGCGCATTGGTGGCATAGGCGGTGGCGAGCGCGGCGGTGGTGTTGAGCAGGCCCGGCCCCGGCACCACCGCAAAGGCCCCGGGCCTGCCGCTGGCCCGCGCATAGCCGTAGGCCATGTAGGCGGCGGCCTGCTCGTGCCTGGTGTGGATGACGCGGATGCGGTCGCTCGCATCGTAGAGTGCGACGAACAGCGCGTCGTTCTGCACGCCGGGAAGGGCGAACAGCGTATCGATGCCGTGCCGGTGCAGCATCTCGACCAGCGCGCCGGCGCCGGTCATGCGCGTGGTAACGGTCTCCGTCATCCCAGCCTCCTATTCCTGGCGCCGCGCGACCAGCAGGTCCATCCATGCCAGCATGACGCCGGAGACGACAAAGGCCAGCAGGATCGCGATTTCCCACATGACGTCGGTCTTCGACGCCTGCTCGATGTCGACAAAGCTTTCCAGCAGCCCGACCGCGGCGATCGCCGTCAGCGACGCCACCACCTTGAGCTTCAGCCCGGCGAAATCGACCTCGCCCATAAAGCGCGACCAGTTCGGATGGTTCTCGACGAGGATGTTGACCCCGAGCGTCAGGATGCCGGCGAACAGCATGATCAGCAGCAGGTTGGCGAGCAGCACCAGATCGACCAGCTTCAGCACCGCGAGGATCATCTCCGAGCTGTGGAGCTTACCGATGCTGCCGGCGACGCCGACCAGCTCGGTAAAGAACTCGGCGATGACCACCACGAGCGCGGCGATGAGGCCGAGATAGAGCGGCGCCATCAGCCAGCGGCTGGCGATCAGCACGGTGGCGACGACCTGTTCGCAGACTTTGCCCATCGGCCTGCGCTTATCGGCCGTGTGCAGCGATGTCAACCGGCGGTGGTTCCTTTCCCCCGGCAAATCAGCCCCGGCAAATCAAGCCTGGCAAATCAGCCCTGCCGAAGCGGCGCTTGTCGCGCCGGCCGGGCTGCCGATATTTTGGGCGGCAAGGTCTCGGGAGACGACATGCCGATGACGCCACAACCGGCCGCCCTCCCCGGCGCCGGCAACACGGTGCCCAGCCAGAAGGGCCGCGAGACGCGCGCCATCACAGTCGTGTCCGCGGCCCATTTCGTCCAGCACTTCCAGGGCCTGGTGATCCCGCCGCTGTTTCCGCTCTTGACGGCGACGCTCGGCATCGGCTTTGTCGAGCTGGGGTTTGCGCTGACCGTCGGCAATATCGTCGCGGTGGCCTCCCAGCTGCCGATCGGGTTTCTCGTCGACCGGCTCGGCTCGCGCTGCATGCTGCTGCTCGGGCTGGCGGTCAGCGCGGCGGCGTTTATCGGGTTCAGCCTGGCGCCGACTTATCCGCATCTGCTGGTCGCGATGGCCTTTATCGGCCTGTCGGGCAGCGTCTTCCACCCGGCGGATTATGCGGTCCTCTCCGCGGTGATCCCGCCGGCGCGGGTCGGGCGGGCGTTTTCGGTGCACACCTTCTCGGGCTTTCTCGGCAATGCCATCGCGCCGGTGACGGTGCTGCCGATCGCCTACGCCTTCGGGCTCCGGGCTGCGCTGCTCTTTCCGGCGGCGATCGCGATCCTGGCGTCGCTGCCCCTGCTGGTCATCGGCGGGGTCGACAACCGGCAGCCGGCCGCTCATGCCGGACAGCCGGCGGAGCGCAAGATCGGCCTCGCCGCGGTGCTGACGCCGAACATCATCTTCCTCACCTTCTTTTTCTCGCTGCTGAGCCTGTCGGGCAGCGGCATCAGCAATTTCTCGGTCGTGGCCCTGCACGGCGCGTTCGACACGCCGGTCGCGACCGCGAGCGTCGCGCTGACGGTCTATCTGTCGATGCAGGCGCTGGGCGTGCTGGCCGGCGGGTTTATTGCCGACAAGACGCGGCGCCATGCCGAGGTCGCCTCGATCGGCTATGCCGTCAACGCCTGCATCGTGCTGGCGATCGGCACGCTGGGCCTCGTTGCGCCGCTGCTCTTTCTCGCGATGGGCTGTGCCGGGCTGCTCGGCGGGCTGATCATGCCGTCGCGCGACATGCTGGTGCGGGCGGCCGCGCCTCCCGGCGCGATGGGCCGCACCTTTGGCATCGTCACCAGCGGGTTCAGCATCGGCGGCATGGTGGGGCCGCTGCTGTTCGGCTTTATCATGGACCACCACGCGCCGCGCTGGGTGTTCGGCGCGAGCGTCGTGGTGATGATCGTCGTCGCGGCGGTGGCGCTGGTCGGCGACCGCCGCGCCGACCGCCGCCGCCGTCTCGCCGCGCTGGCGGCGGCGGAGTAATGCGGCACCCGCGCGCCCTGGCCCTCAACCTCCCGTCAGCGCCGACAGCCGGACCTTCTGCCGTCCCGCGGCGGTGAAATTGCCGGGGTCGAGCCAGCGCTCGAACCGCCGCCTTGATCGACAGCCAGGCGGTGTCGGTGATCGACAGCCGGGCGGTGTCGCGGTTGTGGCCCTTAACGATGTCGGCCTGGCGAAAGGTTCAGGTGCGGCGGCGGCTTATCCATAAGACGCGCCGCGGCGGGCCGTCGCGAGCAGCACCCGGTCGAAGGCCGCGCCCTCGGCAAAATGGCCGATCTCCGGCTCCGGCGCGGCGCGCGGCGGTGCGATCGGGTCGGGTATCGGCGCTCCCATGCGCATCGCGAGCGGCACCGTGCCGGCCCAGCAATCGGCGGCGTAGTCCTCTTCCAGGTCGAGCGGCCCGCCCGACCGGACCTTGGCCGAAGCCTCCTCGATGGTCATGCCCATAAGCGTCGTCGCCTTCAGCTCCTGCGGCGTGATCGGCCGCATCCGCGCGGTGCGGCCGGGATAGACGCGGTCGATAAAGGCGTTGAGCCCGGTTTCCTTCTCGGCCGGGTCGTTGACGATCGCCGCGGTGCCGAAGGCCATCACCGCGCGGTAGTTCAGGGAATGGCGAAAGGCGCAGCGCGCGAGGACCAGCCCGTCGACATGGCTGACCGTGACGCAGACCGGGATGCCCCCCGCCTGATGCCGCAGCATCCGGCTGGCCGACGAGCCGTGCCAGTAAAGCCGCTCGCCCTCGCGCCAGAACAGGGTCGGCGTGACATAGGGCTTGCCGTCGATGACGTAGCCGATATGGCACATCAGCGCCGCATCGAGGATCGCGAACACGCTCTCACGGTCGTAATGCGCCCGCTCGGGATGGCGGCGGATCCGGCTCCGCGGCGTCGGTTTGTAGGCGGCGGGCGGGGGCAGGCTGTCAGGCATCGCTCGGCACTCCGTAAAGCGCCGCGAAGCTAAGCGCGCAAGCGGTCCGACCGAAGGTCCGGTTTTTCGAAAGTCGTGAGACCAGTTTGCGA
Organism: Allostellaceae bacterium; assembly: GCA_035550515.1. GTDB lineage: Bacteria > Pseudomonadota > Alphaproteobacteria > ATCC43930 > CGMCC-115725 > DATARH01. The sequence continues at coordinate 17,754 of DASZOZ010000040.1, read as the reverse complement.
CGACAAGATCCGCGCCATGATGTCGACGGCGCGGTTGATCGCGGTCTCGCCGTGGCCCGAATAGCCCAACACCAGCCCCGGCCGCCGCGCGGTTTCCAGGGTCAGCGAGGAGAGCGGCACCGCCGACACGCCTGCCTCCATCAAGGCGCTCGCCACCGCCTGGTCCGACCAGGCCCGGGGCAGCCAGACGGTCAGGTACATGCCGCTCGCCACCGGACGAATTTCGACGAGGCCGCTCAGGCGGTCGGTCAGCCGCTCGACCAGGAAGCGCTGGCGCTCGGCGTAACGCGCCCGCATGCGCTTCAGGTGCCGGGCAAAATGGCCCTCCAGCATGAACGCGGTCATGATCGCCTGGGTCAGCCCCGAGCTCTGCCGGTCGGCAAGGTGGCGGGCGCCGGCAAACGGCCCGACCAGGTCCTCCGGCAGCACCGCGTAGCCGAGGCGCAGCGACGGGAACAGCAGTTTGCTGAACGTGCCAAGATAGATCACCCGGCCGGCGCGGTCGAGCCCTTGCAGCGACGGCAGCATTTGTCCTGGCGCCTGGAACTCGCTTTCGTAATCGTCTTCGACGATCCACGCGCCGGCTTGCGCCGCGAAGGCGAGCAGCGCCGTCCGCCGGGCCAGCGGCATCGCCATGCCGAGCGGATATTGCCGCGACGGCGTCGTGTACACGAGGCGGGGCGGGCGGGCGTTGCGTCTTGTCCCGGCGGCGATGTCCAGCCCGTCGGCGTCGACCGGCACGGGAACGATGTCGGCTTCGGCGGCGGCGAGAATGTCGAGGGTCGAGCGGTAGCAGGGGTCCTCGACCCAGGCGACGTCGCCGGCATCGACCGCGATTTGCGCGGTCAATGCCAGGCCCTGCTGGGTCCCCGAGGTCACGACGATCTGCTCCGGCGCGCAGCGCACGCCGCGCGCCGCGGCGAGGTAGTCGGCGACCGCCCGGCGCAGGCCCGGTTCGCCCTGCGGATCGCCGTAATGCCACGCGAGGCTCGACCGGCTCGACAGCGCCCGTGCCGCGAGACGCTTCCAGGTCGTCATCAGGCTGCCGTCGATCTCGGCGTGACCGAGCTCGAACGGCCGCCCCAGAGCCGGCCAGTGCGGCGCGTGCGCGCGCAGCCTCTCCCCGTAACGCGACAGCGGCCGCGCCGCGACCGGCTCGATGCGGCGGCGCGGCGCGGAATCGGCCAGCGAGGTGGCCGCGAAGCAACCGGAACCCGGTTTGCCGGTGATGTAGCCTTCCGCCGCCAGCTGCTCGAACACCCCGACGATGGTGCTGCGCGCGAGACCGAGCTCCTGCGCCAGCGCGCGGGTCGACGGCAGGCGCGCGCCGGGTTCGATGCGCCCCTCGGCGAGCGCCTCGCGCAGCGCCGCGGCGAGCTGGCGCGACAACGACACGGGCAGCGCGCGGTCGAGGCGCGTCGTCCATAACGTCGCCGGCGCGGCGGACGAGATGCGGTTCGGCATGACGGCGATACAATACCCCAAACGGCGGCGATGGTGATTGAACTGCCGGCGGCGGCAAACTTGACCTGGGTTAGCGCACCGGCGGTCGGCGAAAGCTACGCTCACCCGCACGGATGACGGCGAGGTGTGTGGTGACGGGCTGCCGCTTATCCTCCGTCGTCTTGTCGCTGAGCCTCACGGCGGCCGTCGCCGCGGCTCCGGCCGAGGCCGGTATGACGGGCCGCGCCGCGCGCGACTTGCCGGGACAGTCGCCTTGCCGCCTGGTCGAGCAGGCCGCTCGGGACAACCTGTTGCCGGCCGGCCTGCTGACGCGGCTGTTATGGACCGAAAGCCGCTTCCAGGCCGACGCCGTAAGTCCGAAAGGCGCCCGCGGCGTGGCGCAGTTCATGCCGGGAACCGCCGGCGAGCGAGGCTTGGCGGACCCGTTCGACCCGGCGGAGGCGATCCCGCAGGCCGCGCGGCTGCTCGCCGATCTCGACCGCCGGTTCGACAATACCGGGTTGGCCGTCGCGGCCTATAACGCCGGCGGCAAGCGGGTGGGCGACTGGCTGGCGAGCGCCAAGGCGCCGCCCACGGAAACGCAAAACTTCGTGCGCGCCGTCACCGGTCACAGCCTGGGCGAATGGGTCGCCGCCGGGCGATACCGCCTCCCCGCCGACGCCCGATCCTGCCTGGCTTTGGCGATCTCGCTGCCGTCGCGCCCCGCCGGCAATCGGCAGGCTTACGGCCGATCCGCTTATTCCAATGTGGCGGCGGTGCCGGAATCCTCGCCGCCGGACAGCCAGTATTACCTCGGCTACCGCAAGGCGCGAGAGGCCGACGGCGCGGGCAGCCAGTATTTCATCGGCTATCACGACGCTGACGCCCGATGAGCCGGCCGGTTGCCCCGGCCCTCGCGCCTTGCCTCAGGCCGGCGCGTGCAGTTCGGGCGGGCGGCGGGTCACGGTCCGCCGGCCGCGCTTCCACACAACGAGCGGCGGGCGGATTTCGGCAACGGCCTGCTCCGGCGTCGTCGCGTCGATAATGACGATGTCGGCGGGCTTGCCGACGTCCAACCCGTAATCCGTGAGGTTCAACAGCCGCGCCGACTGCTCGCTGAGCATCAGGAACAGCTCGCGTAGCTTCGCGGCGCCGACCACTTGCAGGATGTTGGCGTGCAGATTGGCGATGCGGATCAGCGAGCAATCGCCGTAAGGGGTCGCCGGGTTGAGGATGTTGTTGCTCGACAGCGAGCAGGTCACGCCGTGCGCGTGCAGGTGGTTGACGTCGGCGACGCCGCGGCGCACGTCGTGGTCGCGGTCGCGCCCCATCAGATAGAGGTCCGTCGCCGGCAACACCGTCACCGCGATCCCGGCATCGGCGAGCCGGCGCGCCATCGCCGCGCTCTCGGCCGGCGGCATCAGCGACAGTTTCGCCATATGCCCGACGACGACGCGGCCGCCGCGCTTGAACTGCTCGGTCAATTCGAGCGCGCGGCGGACATCCATATGCTCGGTGCTGTCGCCGACATCGAGATGCAGGTCGAGGTCGACATCGTATTCGCGCGCCAGCGCGAAGATGCGATCGACCTGCGCCGTCGGGTCGCTGTCGTAACGCGGCGCCGCGCCGAGCACCGGCGCGCCCGCCCGCAGCGCCTCGACCAGCAATTCTTCGGTGCCGGGATAGTTGGTCAGTCCGTCCTGCGGGAACACGCAGGGCTCGATGTCGATCGCCCATTGATAGGCGGCGGCGAGCGTGCGGATCGCCTCGAACCCGCGCAAGCCCATCGCCGGATCGATCTCGACCTGGGTGCGCATCCGGGTCGCGCCGTTGACCAGGCACTCGCGCAGCGTCCTTTCCGCGCGGGTGTAGATGTCCTCGACGGTCATCGCCGGCTTCAACGGCGCAACCGTGGTCACCGGATTGACCCGCCGCCCTTCGGGCAGCGGGCAGCGGTCGATGATCCGCGACTTGTCGAGATGGATATGCGTCTCGACGAGGCCGGCGCAGGCGAGCCGCCCGCCGGCGTCGTAACGCTCGCCCTCGGCGGGGAGGTGCGGTGCGACCGCGGCGATTCTGCCGCCCTCGACGGCGATGTCGACGGTCGTCTCCGGCGCCGTGACGGGTCGGACGTTGGTGATGATCAGGTCCATGCGAGGATTGTCCGTGGAGCGGGGGCGGGTGTATCTGCATCCGGAACAGGCCGGCTAGTGGCGCAGCCGGTAATAGGCGAGGCCGATCGCCTCGTGCAGTGCGTGATAGCTGTCCTGCAAGGCCGCGGTGCTCGGCAGGTAATCGTCGGCGCGGTCGGTTTCCGCGTAGGTCAACGGCGCGGGGTAGGGGATCGCGTGCAGTCCGACCCGTTCGAAGCACCACAGCGCCCGCCGCATATGCCAGGCGTTCGTCACCACCACCACGGTGGTGATGTTGTCGGCCTGGAGGAGCCGCTGGGTGTTGAGCGCGTTCTCGAAGGTGGTGCGCGACTGTTTCTCGACCCAGTTGACCGGCACCCCGAAATCGTCCTCCAGGACGGCCTTCATCAGCGTCGCCTCGCCGATATGCGCGCCCTTGATCTGCCCTCCCGTCACCGCGACCGGGAGCCCCAGCTTGCGATAGGCGTGGGCGGCGAAATCGAGCCGCTCCAGCGATGACGCGCTGAGCGTGTCGGGCGCCTTGCCGCCGTCGCCGCGGTGGATTCCGCCGCCCAGCACGACGATCGCCTGGGCGCCGGAGAAATCGGGCGGTTCCGCGGGTCTCACCTCGACATCCTCGAGCATGCGCGCGGCCACCACGGGGAGCGCCGCGAGATACAACAGGCTCACCGCGACCAGCGCGACGGAGATGCCGAGCCGCGGATGCCACAACGTCGCCCACACCGCCAGCGCGACAAGGACGATCAGCCCCGTCGGCGGGACGAGGAAATCATAGCTGATGAAGTCGGACATCATGCTTCCGTCATTGCGCGCCGCCGCGCGGCGGCGCGCAATGACGCGGAAAACTATTTCCCGCGCACGTATTTGCGGCATACCAGGCGCAGATGGTCGCGGAAATGCGGGCGCAGCTTCTCGGTCCACGGCGAGTTGGCGGCGTTCTTCCATGCCGCGCTGGCCTGCACGTCGGGCGATTCGAGGTGATAGAGCGCGACGTATTTGCGGTTGGCACTGGTGGCGCGGAAGCGGCGCGCCATGATGACGCCGGGTACCGCGGCGAGCTGCGGGATGTGCTCGGTGTTGTACCACTCGTTGAATTCGGCTTCGTGCTCCGGCACGACATTCATCGCGTTGAGCAGAAAGCCCTCGGCGTTTTCCGGCGCGAGCTGGTCGCCGGGGAGGATCTGGTCGCCCTCGAACCGCATCAGCCGCTCGTAGCGGCTGCCGAGCCGCTTCGACCATGGCGACAGGTTGGCGCCGCCGATCGCCAGGTAGCCGGGGCTCTTCAGCACGTCGACATTTTCCAGATCGTAGGTCGCAACCGAAATCTTGCGGTCGGTGACACCGATCCACCGCTGACAGCGCAGAAAGCCGGGGCAGGCGACGCGCTCCGGCAAGTGCTCGGTATCGTACCAGTCGTGAAACTCGTCTTCGGCGGCGTTCGCCATGTTCATCGACGCGATCAGGATGCCCTTTGCCATGCCCGGCTCCTTATCTTCGGGGTTGCTAGACGCCAGCATACACCGGCACCACGGCGCCGCGGGTGACGCGATTGTCGGGGGATGCGAGGAATACGATCAGCTCGGCGATCGCATCGGGCGCGACCCAGCGGTCGTGCGGCGCGTCGGGCATCGCGGCACGGTTCGCCGGGGTGTCGAGGATCGACGGCGCCACCGCATTGACCCAGATCCGCTCGCCGGCCAGCTCTTCGCCGAGCGCCTGGGTCAGCGTCGCGATGGCCCCCTTCGACGTGGCGTAGGCGACCATGCCGGCGCCCAGCCGCGGCTCGATCCCCGGCCGCGCCGCGACATTGACGATGCGTCCGCCCTTGCCGGTCGCGCGGATCGCGCCGACCGCGGCGCGCGCGCACAGAAAGCACGACAGCGTGTTCATGCGGAACTGCGCCTCGAAATCGGCGGCGCTGGTCTCCGCCACCGGGGCCATCGCGAACCCGCCGGCGATGTGGATCGACGCCCAGAGCGGCGGCAGGCCGGCGTAAAACCGGGTGACCGCCGCCTCGTCCGACAGGTTGACGCCGGTCGCGACGTGCACGCCGGGATCGTTCCGGTGGGCGAAGTGGTCGAGCTCGGCGGCGACGAAATTCGTGACGTGACAGACCGCGCCGGCCCGGCGCAGCCGCCCGACCACCGCGCCGCCCAGTGCCCCGGTACCGCCGGTGACCACGACATGGGCTCCCGAGAAAGCGACCATTGCTGCCCCTCCGCTTGCCGAACCGCCCCGCTTGACCGCCTCCCCCGGGCTTGACGTCTCTATCAAGTCCGGCCAAGGCGATTAAAACAAGTTCGCCACAGGAAATCGAGGCTAGGCCAGCGCCCCTTCGCTGACGGCCAGGTCGCCGGTCCGGGCGGCGGCGACCTGGAGGATGATCTCGATCCCCTCGACGATCTGCGCCAGCGCCATCGACGGCGCCCCCGGCTCGCCGGCCGCCTGGCTCGGCAGGTACGGCACATGCAGAAAGCCGGCGCGGAAGGCATGGCCGGACCGCGCCGCCTCATGCATCAGCCCATAGAAGACATGGTTGCACAGAAAGGTGCCGGCGCTGTTCGACACCGCGGCGGGAATGCCGGCTTGGCGCAGCGCCGCGGCGGCGGCCTTGATCGGCAGCGTGGCGAAATAGGCCGCCGGGCCGCCGGCGACCACTGGACGGTCGATCGGTTGGCTGCCGTCATTGTCGGGAATGCGGGCGTCGTTGACATTGATCGCCACGCGCTCCAGCGACAGCGCCGCGCGTCCGCCGGCGAGGCCGACGCTCAGCACGATGTCCGGCCGGCTCCGGGCGATCGCCGCGCGCAGTGTCGGCAGCGCCGCGCCGAACGCTACCGGCAGCGCCGCGGTCGCGATGTCGACCGCGCCCGACCGCCCGGGCAGCCGGTGCAGCGCTTCGAGCGAGGGGTTGACGCCGTCGCCGGCAAACGGCTCGAACCCGGTCACCAGGGCCTTCATCAGCACCATTCCACTTCGGCATGGGCGCGCGGGTTGGCGCCGATCTCGGTGGCGGTCACCAGGATCACGCCGGACTGCGTGCCGAAGACGATCCGCGTGCCGGCGATGAGGCGCACCGTGGCGGCGGGCTCGGTGCGGCGGACGGTGCCGTCCGGCAGCACCGCCTCCCAGGTGTCCTTCGACAGGTTGCGCAGCACCAGCAGTTCGGCATTGTCCGGGTGCTCGCGCACTTCCGCGACGATGCCGTCGGCGGCCGGCGCCTGCAGGCAGGGGATGTCGCGCACCGTCAGATGCGTCGTCTCGGTCAGGCTCAGCCGGCGCCCGGCGATGACCAGCCAGAGGTCGCCGGGCAGCACCGGCATCGCCGGCAGCGGTTCGACCTCCGGCGCGCGGTAGGGCAGCAGCGAACCGAACGGCCACAGGAATTCGCGCTCGGGCGACAGCTCGCGCGCCTTCATGATCAGCGAACCGAGCACCACAAAGCACACGACCGCGATCACCACCTCGTGGATCGGGCTCATGATCGCCAGCGAGCCGCCGTAATAGCGCATCGCATCCCACAGATCGTGCAGCAGGTTGGCGAGCACAAAGCCGATCGTCACCGCGATCGCGGCGGGGACCGCGCGGCGGTGGCGCAGCGCCGCCAGGCCGATGAAATACCCCCAGGCGCAGCCATAGGCGATGTGGCCGAAGATGTTGACCAGCAGCCGTGGTGCGCTGATCAGCTCGCCGTATTTCGGTACATAGACGAACATCGTCTCGAGAAAGGCGAAGCCGGTCGCCGAGGCGGCGGCGAGGATGATGCCGTCGAGCGGCTCCCGCAGGCCGTATTCGCGCTGCAGGCGATGCGACAGGACCAGCCCCGCGGCCAGCACCACGACGACCGGCAGGATCTTGACGCTCTCCTCGATGATGCCGGGCGCGATGGCCTCCGGCATCATCCGCTCGCCGACGAGGATCAGCGGGCCCAGCACCGAATCGAGCGCAAAGGCGCCCAGCGCCACCATGACCATGTAGAGGAACGGCATCTTCTTGCCGCACCACAGATAGATCAGGAAGAGATTGCCGAGCGAGATCAGCCCGGCGAGACACCAGAAGAAGCCCTTCTGGCTGTCGGACGCCGCAAAGATCAGCAGCGCGGCGCTGAACACCGCCAGCGTCACCCCCGGCCACAGGAACGACCGCCGCCGCAATTCGCTGAACGACATCAGGAACGGCAGCAGGTCGGCGCGGGAAATCTCGCCGTCGTCGGGATTGCCGGATTGCAGCGTCATGCCGGGTCCGCTCGCCCTGCGCGCTCCCCGGGATGACGGCAAACAGTCGAAGATGCGAGACGCATTGCCAATATCCGAACAACTCCGCCATGCCGCGGTACCGGGCGGTGGTACCGGTCGCCGGGTGGGATCGCGGCATGCTAGACTCGGGACGCCAGCGAGGCAATCGTAGGTCCCTGGCGCCGGTCTCTTGGCACGACGCGGGTGGTTTCGAGTGGTCTCCGCCGATATCAATGCCATGGCCGCCGACCCGACGAGGACCGCGCGCCGCCCGCCGCCGCTCTCGCTGATCGCCGCCGCGACCGGGCTCGGGTTTTGCGCGCTGCACATGATCGTGCCGGCGCTGCCGGTGCTCGCCCGCGTGTTCGACGCCGGGGCGGCGCAAGTCCAGCTGGTGCTGACGCTGTACTTCCTCGGGATTGCCGGCGGCCAGCTGATCTACGGCCCGGTGTCCGACCGGTTCGGCCGCCGGCCGGTGCTGATTGCCGGCCTGCTGCTGTTTCTCGCCGGCACCCTGCTGTGCGGCGCGGCGCCGACACTGCCGCTGCTGATCGCCGGGCGGGTGGCGCAGGCGATCGGCGCCTGCGCCGGGATCGTGCTGGGCCGGGCGATCATCCGCGATATCTACAACCGCGACGCCTCGGCGCGCGGCATCGCCGTGGTGATGATGGTGATGACCATCGGCTCCGCGATCAGCCCGGCGGTCGGCGCCTGGATCACCGAAGGGCTGGGCTGGCGAGTCATCTTTCTGGCGCTCGCCGCGGCCGGGGTCGTCGTGCTGGTCTGGACGCTGGCCCGGCTCGACGAGACCCGCGCCGAGCCGCTGCCGTTCAACCCGGCCGAGATCGCCCGGACTTACGTGCTGCTGGTGCGCTCGCCGCCCTTTATGGGCTTTGCGCTGTGCACCTCGTTCACCAGCGCGTCGTGGTTCACCTTCATCGCCTCCGCGCCCGGCCTGATGTCGGAGACGCTGCATGAGCCGCCGAGCACCTACGGACTGATGATCATCCTGCCGATGCTGACCTACATGCTCGGCAACGGGCTGGCCTCGCGGCTGGCGCTGCGGCTCGGCGCCAGCACGATGATCATGGTCGGCGTCTTGCTGTCGCTGGTGTCCGGTGCGGCGATGGCGGCGTGGTGCGTCTATCCCGGGGTGAGCCCTTGGGCGCTGTTTCTGCCGATCGCGGTCAGTTCGGTCGGCAACGGCCTCAGCCAGCCGAGCGCGATGGCCTCGGGGCTCAGCATCTACCCGCGCGTCGCCGGCACGGCGTCGGGGTTTATCGGCTTTCTGCAGATGGCGATCTCGGCGCTCGGCACGCTGCTCGTCGGGGCGCTGCCGCATGCGGGGCCGGCCGCGATGGTCGGGGTGGTGCTGGCGACGCAGGTGCTGGCGGTGATGCTCGGCGCGCTGGCGCTGCGCCGCCGGAAGGGCGGGATCGTCACCCCGGCCGCGGCCTGATCGGCCGGCAGGTTATCCGATATCGCTGTCGCTCTCCGCCGTTGCGATCCGCTAGGCTACGAGCAAGCAAATCGGGAGGCCGCACCAATGACGATCGTGATCGACGAGACCCATGACCCCCAGCGCCGGAGCTGGGTGGAGAGCGCCAACGGCCATCGCGACTTCCCGCTGCAAAATTTGCCGCTCGGCGTGTTCAGCCCGCCCGGCAACCACGTGCCCGACGCGCGGGCGCGCGGCGGCATCGCGATCGGCGACAAGATCTTCGACATCAAGGCGGCCCTCGCCGCCGGGCTGTTCTCGGGTGAGGCCGCAACCGCGGCCAAGGCCGCCTCGGGCGGTTCCCTCAACCCGCTGATCGCGCTGGGGGCGGGTCCGCGGCGGGCGTTGCGGCGCCAGGTGTTCGACATTCTCGCCGAGGGCAGCGCGGAGACCGGCAACGGCCGCGCCGTCGCCGGGCAAATCCTGCACGACGCCGCTGTCTGCGCGCTGCATGTCCCGGCCAAGGCCGCCAGCTTCACCGATTTCTTTGCCGGGATACACCACGCCACCAATGGCGGCCGCCGCCGCAACCCCAACGATCCGCTCGGGCCGAACTACAAATACGTCCCGGTCGCCTATCACAGCCGCGCCTCGTCGCTGCAGGTGTCGGGGCAGCCGATCCGGCGGCCGAGCGGTCAGCGCAAGCTGCCGGAGGAGAACGCGCCCAGCTACGGCCCGTGCCGCAAGCTCGATTACGAGCTGGAAGTGGCGATCTGGGTCGGCCCCGGCAACAAGCAGGGCGAGCCGATCCCGATCGCCGAGGCCGGCGACCATGTCGTCGGGCTGGGATTTGTGAACGACTGGTCGGCGCGCGACATCCAGCAATGGGAGTCGGCGCCGCTCGGGCCGTTCCTCGGCAAGAGCTTCGGGTCGACGGTCTCGCCCTGGATCGTGACGATGGAAGCGCTGGCGCCGTTCCGCGTCGCGCAGCCGGCGCGGCCCGCCGGCGACCCGCGGCCGCTGCCCTATCTGTGGGACGAGACCGACCAGCAGGAAGGCGCGTTCGACATCGCGCTGGAGGCGCTGATCCTCACCCCGAAGATGCGGGCCGCCGGGCAGGAGCCGCACCGCATGTCGCACAGCAACACGCTCGACCTGTATTGGACGGTCGCCCAGATGGTGGCGCATCAGAGCTGCAACGGCTGCAATATCGAGCCCGGCGACCTGTTCGGCACCGGCACGATCTCCGGCCCGACGCCCGAGGGCTGGGGCAGCCTCAGCGAGCTGTCGCGCGACGGCCAGCAGGCGAACACGCTGCCTTCGGGCGAAACGCGCACCTTCCTCGAAGACGGCGACGAGGCGATCTTCCGCGCCCGCGCCAGCCGCGACGGCTATGTCTCGATCGGCTTTGGCGAGTGCCGCGGGCGGGTGGTGTCCGGCTAGGGATGCAGTCTTGGCACGACCCCTAAAAGGGTCACCGCAGCGGCCAGCATGACGCCCATCCGGACCGTCATGCGCAGGGAGAGGTTGTCAATCGAGGTCTGCAGGGTTTGCGTGGCTGCGGCCATGTCTTGCCGCAGAGCAAGCAAATCCTGTTTCGTCGCCAGCTCCACCATGATGGAAAAAATTTATCATCGTTGCACACAACCGCTGGGCGAGTCGCGCGGGCCGTTAATCCTTCTTCAATCGGCGGCGGATTTTACTGCCGGTTGGGTTGGAATGTCGGTGAGCGCTTGTGTCGATAGCCGCTGATCAGTCGCCGGGACGTAAAAGCGAGTGGCTGCCGTCGCAGCCGCGGCCGCTGACGCTGCTGATCTTGTGCGGCATCGTCCTCGGGGCGGTGCTGCTGATCGTGACCGGGCTGGTGGCCGGCTATTTGCGCCAGCAGACCCTGGAATCGACGAAAGCCGGGCTGTCGCGGCTCGACGCGGTGCTGGCCGAGGCCGGCAATCGCTCGCTGCTCGGCACCGAGGCGGTGTTGCGCGAGATCGCCGGCCATGCCCCGCTCGGCGAGGCGGCGTCCAGCGGCAATCTGGAACGGGTGCTGGGGACCGCGCCGCAGGTTTCCGGGCTGGCGCTGACCGGCAGCGATGGCACCTTGATCAACCGCGCCGGGGACTGGCCGGCGGGCGAGGACAGCGTCGCGAAACGCGACTATTTCGTCGCGCTGCAAAGCGATAATGCGCTGGAATCGGCGATCGGCGCGCCGATTACGTTGTGGCCGGGCGCGCTGGGGCCGGGCCGGGTGAGCGTCGTTCCCGTCGCCCGCAAGCTGCACACCGCCGGCGGCGGTTTCGCCGGGCTCGCGGTAGCGATGCTGCCCGTCAGCGGTTTTGCGAGTCTCTACCGCGCCATCCCGCTGGGCGAAGGCGGTCTCGTGTCGCTGCTGCGGCGGGACGGCACGGTGCTCGCCCAGTTCCCGCAGCAGGACAACGCAGACCGCATCTCGAACCGCGCCGTGCGGCGGGCGCTGGCCAACGGCGATCAGGGCGTGTTCGAGGGAGATCACGATAAAAACGGCGAGTGGTACATCGACGCGGTCCGGCCGCTCGCCGATTATCCGGTGTCCGTCATCGTCAGCGGCAGCGGCACGCACGCATTGACCGCCTGGGCGCGGCAGGCGGCGATGTTCGCGGCCTTTGCGGTGTGCGGGGTCATGACCATCGCCGTGATGGTGGTGCTGATCGGACGGCAAATCCACACTCACAACGCGCTCGCCGCGATCCGCGCGGAAAAGATCGAGGCGGACAACGCCCGGCTCGTCGCCGAGGCGGAATTGCTGAAGAAGGAGCGCCTCTCGGTGCTCGGCCAGTTCACCGCGACGGTGGCGAACGAGCTGCGCAACCCGCTCTCGGCGATCCGCAACACGCTCTTTACGATGCGCGAGATCGCGACCAGCAGCGGCCTCGCGCTCGACCGCCCGATCGCCCGCATCCAGCGCAGCATCGCGCGCTGCGACCGCATCATCGCCGACCTGCTGGAATACATCCGCACCCCGGAGCTGACCCGGGTTTCGGTCAATTTCGACGAGTGGCTGCGCGAAATCCTGGTCGAGCACGGCCTGCCGCCGGCGGTCACGCTGGTCGAGGAATACGCGGCGCCGGATGCCGTGGTGCGCATCGACGCCGACCGCATCCGCCATGTCGTGATCAATCTCGTCGACAACGCGGCGCAAGCGCTCGGCGAGATGCCGCCGGGCCGCGGGCCGCTGCGGATCGCGGTGCGCACCGCGCTCGCCGACGGCGGGCTCGAGCTCGGCGTCAGCGATACCGGACCGGGCATCCCGCCCGAGAACATGGCGCGCATCTTCGAGCCGCTGTTCAGCACCAAAAGCTTTGGCGCGGGGCTGGGGCTGCCGACGGTCAAGCAGATCGTCACCCAGCATGGCGGCACCATCGACGTGCACAGCGAGCTCAAGGCCGGCACCACGATCACCATCCGCCTGCCGGTCGAGCAGGCGCTCAGGGCGGCGGCATGAGCGAGGATTCCTCGCGCAGCGTCCTGATCGTCGAGGATGACGGCGACTTCGCCGAGTCGCTCGCCGATATGCTGAGCCCGCGCGGTTTCAAGCCGGTCATCGCCGGCACGCCGCAAGCCGCCGTCGCGATCATGGCGGACGTGCTCGGCGAGGAGCCGCCGCCGGTTGCGCTGATCGACCTGCGCCTCGGGACGACGTCGGGGATCGACCTCCTGGCGCGGTTGCGCAGCGAGCGGCCCGAGCTGATCGGCGTGCTGATGACGGCCGAGCTCGATACCCACACGGCGCTCTCCGCGCTGCGCCGCGGCGCCTACGATTATTTCGACAAGTCGGTCGACCCCCAGTCGCTGTTCGCGGTGCTCGACCGCTGCTTCGACCGGGTCGACCTGCTGCGCGACCGCGAGCGCGCCTACCAGGAGCTGCGCTTGGCGAAAGAGGACGCCGAGGCGGCGAACCACGCCAAATCCGGGTTCCTCGCCACGATGAGCCACGAGCTGCGCACACCGCTCAACGCGATCATCGGCTTTTCCGAGATGATGCTGCGCGAGGTGCTGGGCTCGCTCGGCAACGAGCAGTACCGCGCCTATGTCAACGACATCCACGCCAGCGGCACGCACCTGCTGCAGATCATCAACGACATCCTCGACCTCTCAAAGGCCGAGGCCGGCAAGATCGACCTCGCCGACGACGTCTTCGACCTGCGCGACATCATGCGCTCGGTCGGGCAGCTGACCGCCGGCCGCGTGCATGCCGCCGGATTGACCCAGGTGATCGAGCTGCCCGAGGACCTGCCGCCGATTTGCGGCGACGAGCGCAAGACCAAGCAGGTGCTGCTGAACCTGATCACCAATTCGGTCAAGTTCACCCCCGCGGGCGGCACGATCACGATTTCCGCGGCCTGGCATGCCGGCACCGGTCTGACGATCACCGTCGCCGATACCGGCATCGGCATCCCGGACGCCGACCTCGAACGCGTGCTGAAGCCGTTCGAGCAGGTGGATTCGTCCCTGTCGCGACAGCATCAGGGCACCGGGCTCGGCCTCCCGCTGGTGAAGGCGATCATGGAGATGCACGGCGGCCGCCTCGAACTGGCGAGCAAGCTCGATGTCGGCACTCGGGTGACCGTGGTCTTCCCGGCCGAGCGCGTGCTCGCCCAGTGCCCGCTCGAAGAACCGCGCGCCGCTTAGGCTAAGCCGAGGCGTAAAGGCTGCGCCAGCTCGGGCAGCCGCCGAGCGGCTCGGCGGCGAGGATCGCGCGCATCACCGCCCGGGCCAGGCAGTCGGCCGCGAGAGACCCGAGCCGCGTCAGCGTGGCGGTGTCGATCGCGGCCCCACTGCCGGTCGCCAGGGCGAACACCGTGTCGCCGTCCAAAGGCGTATGCGCCGGGCGGATCGCCCGCGCCAGCCCGTCCTGCGCCATCATCGCAAAGCGTTGGCAGGCGCTCTGGCCGAGCGATGCGTTGGTGGCGACGACGGCGATAGTGGTGTTGGCGCCGACCAGCCCGTCGCCGCATGCGGAAAAATCGTCGAGATCGAGCGGCGCCTCGGGGATCGCGGGTTGCGGCATGATCTCGCCCGGCAGCGCGAGTTCCGCCGCCCAAAAACGCCCGCAATCCGGGCGGACGACGCTGCCGCAAGCATTGACCGCGACGATCGCGCCGACCGTCGTCCCGTCGGCCAGCGCGTAGGACGCGCTGCCGAGGCCGCCCTTGAGCCGGCCGGCCGTGGCGCCGAGCCCGCCGCCGGCATTGCCGAGCGCGAAATCCTTGCCAGCCCGGACGGTCGCGTCGCGGCCGAGCCGGCGATGCGGCGGCTCGCCGGTCCAGTGCGTCCGTCCGGGGAAATTGAGGTCGAAGAGGATGGCTGCCGGCACGATCGGGACGCGCGCCTTGCCGACCGCGAAGCCACGCCCCTGGGCGGCGAGCGCGTCCATCGCCCCGGCGCCCGCGTCGAGACCGAAGGCCGAGCCGCCCGACAGCACGACCGCGTCGATGCGGTCGACGAGGTTGCCCGGCCGCAGCAATTCGGTCTCGCGGCTGCCCGGCGCCCCGCCGCGCACATCGACCGCCGCGACGGCGGGCGCCTCGGCGACGACGACGGTCGTCCCGGTGATCGCCGCGTGGTCCTCGGCCTGCCCGACCAGGATGCCGGGGACATCGGTGATCAGATTGCGCGGGCCGGACGTCGCCATCATCGCTCCTCCGCAGCCGGAACCGGGATGGCGCCGGGATGGGAATGACGAGCTTTATTCCGCCATCGCTATAGCATGGCCGCGCGCAAGGAGGGCGCGCGAAACGCCGCCTGGCCTGGCGGAGCCTCCCCGTCCCGGCTGGAGGCGAAGATTTTGTTGCTGCAAGGCGGGACGGCGATCGCCGTCACTCCTCCCGTGTTCGGGAGTGAAGCTGGGAATTGACGTCGCGATGCTGAAGGTGCGGCGGCGTGATTTGCTCCAAAGCTGCCCCCGCCAAACCGAGCTAAAAGTCCAGAAGCGGCTATTCCGTCCTTCTGCTTATCGACACGTATTCTGAAGTCATGGCGCCCGGCGCGTAGCTTATTGAGAGTTGATGCTTCTCCGAACGTAAGTCATAATTCAGCATTAATACCAAATTAAAGGCGAGCTAAGGGGGTATCTGATGCGCCGCCGCGTACTTCTCCAGGTAATAGCTGGTATCGCAATCTCCCCCGCGACCGGGATTGCACAAGAAAGAAAAAACAAGGCAGTTATTGGCATCTTGATGAATCTTGCTTCCACCGACCCAGAAGGCCAAGCCCGTGTTCGAGCTTTTGTGAAAGGCCTCGAGGCTTTTGGCTGGGTGGATGGAGAAAATATACACATAGAGTACCGATGGGCGGCAGCGGGACCGGAAAGCATCGCAAAGTATGCTGAAGAGTTGGTCGGGCTTCAACCCGATGTGATCATGGCTTCCACGAGCGGCGTTATGCCAGCCTTGCTGAAGATGACGCGCACCGTGCCAATTATTTTTACTCAGGTGATCGACCCTGTAGGGGCTGGTTTTGTAAATAGCCTTTCCCGACCTGGAGGGAACGCGACTGGCTTTGTCGCTTTCGAGTATGGGATTGCGGTGAAATGGCTAGAGTTACTCGAACAACTCGTGCCGAAATTAAATAGGGTGGGCATTATCCGCGATCCCCTATTGGCGGCCGGCATTGGTCAATACGCGACAGTACAGGCGCTCGCACCAACGCGGGGAATTGAGCTCAGCCCCATCGATCCGCGTGATATGGCTACGGTGGAGCGGGAGTTGAAGAGACTAGGCGAAACAACTGGCAGTGGTTTGATTGTGTCGGCCAGCCCAACAGTTGCTGTACATAGACGCGAAGTCATTGCATTGGCAGAAGAACACAAAATACCAACCGTATACTACACAAGATATTACGTGGATGATGGTGGTCTAATTTCTTATGGAACATATTTTATAGAACAATACGAGCGTGCCGCGGACTATGTTAACAGGGTTTTGAAGGGCACAAAGCCGGCGGAATTACCGGTCCAAGGGCCGACCAAATTTGAACTCGTCTTGAATATGAAAACGGCACGGAAGATTGGACTGACCATACCCCCCGCTATAGTGGGCCGCGCTGATGAACTGATTGAATGAGGTCACTTTATTGCAGGCAGGTCGCATGCGGCCAGCCGCCCGAGGCCACTGCCAAGCCCGGCATCCGCAGTCGTGCCAGGGCCGGCTGCGGCGAGGCGGCCCCGGGTCGCGCGGGATGCCGTCGCGGTGTCCTTTCCGGTCAGACGTTGTCGCCTTCGGTCGAGCTGCGGGCGCCGGCGCCGGCGCCTTCCTGGCCCCAGCGCCAGCCGCTGACCTCCGGCATGTCGTCGCCGTACCGCCGAATGTACTCGCGGTGCTCGATCAGCTTGTTGCGCAGCGCCTGCTTGGCATAGGCGGCCCGCGAGCCGAGCTTGGGCACGCGGTCGATCACATCGCCCATCAGGTGGAAGCGGTCGATGTCGTTCATCACGCACATGTCGAACGGGGTGCTGGTCGTCCCCTCTTCCTTGTACCCGCGGACGTGCAGGTTGTGGTGATTGCGGCGCCGGTAGGTCAGCCGGTGGATCAGCCACGGATAGCCGTGGAACGCGAAGATGATCGGCTTGTCGGGCGTGAACAGCGCATCGAAATCATGGTCGGACAGGCCGTGCGGATGCTCGCTCTCGGGCTGCAGCGTCATGAGGTCGACCACGTTGACGACGCGGACCTTGAGATCGGGCGCGTGGCGCCGCAGCAGATCGACGGCCGCCAGCGTTTCGAGCGTCGGCACGTCGCCGCAGCACGCCATCACGACGTCCGGTTCCGATCCGCGGTCGTTGCTCGCCCATTCCCAGATGCCGAGGCCGGCTTCGCAATGCTTTACCGCCGCGTCCATGGTCAGCCATTGCGGCGCCGGCTGCTTGCCGGCGACGACGACGTTGACGTAGTTGCGGCTGCGCAGGCAGTGGTCGGTCACCGACAGCAGGCAGTTCGCGTCGGGCGGCAGGTAGACCCGCACGACCTCGGCCTTCTTGTTGACGACGTGATCGATAAAGCCGGGGTCCTGGTGGCTGAACCCGTTGTGGTCCTGCCGCCAGACATGGCTCGACAGCAGGTAGTTGAGCGACCCGATCGGCCGCCGCCAGGGGATGTGGTGGCACACCTTCAGCCACTTGGCGTGCTGGTTGAACATCGAGTCGACGATGTGGATGAAGGCCTCGTAGCAGTTGAAGAGGCCGTGCCTGCCGGTGAGCAGGTAGCCCTCGAGCCAGCCCTGGCACTGGTGCTCGGAGAGCACCTCCAGCACGCGCCCCTCGGGCGAGAGGTGATCGTCGCCCGCGAGCGTGGCCGCGTCCCAGGCGCGGTCGGTCGCCTCGAAGACCGCCGAGAGCCGGTTCGAGGCCGTCTCGTCCGGACCGAAGATGCGGAAGTTCCGCGCGTCGCGGTTCTCGCGAAGGACGTCGCGCAGGAACTCTCCGGCGATCCGCGTGTCCTCGGAGTCGACCGCG